>JBCCVP010000068.1:0-24769 GCA_039195135.1 Pseudomonadota bacterium
CGGGTCAGGGCTATAATCCGCGGCCGATTTTGACCCCCGGGGCGCGTGCAACTTGGACTTTCAATCCTATTCCAGTTTCTGGAACACCCAGGCCAGCACCGACAGCGGTGCGCTGGCGGCCGTTGACGGCAGCGCCAGCGAAGACATCGTGCGCATTACCGGCCGCTGGACGGCCGCCCAGGTGCGGTCCGCGCTGGCCCTGCGCTCCGACCATCGGGTGCTGGAGCTCGGCTGTGGCGTCGGGCGGATCGGCCGGGAGCTGGTGGACCACGTGGGTGGCTGGCACGGCGTGGACATCTCCTCCAACATGCTGGAGGTGGCGGGCGATCGACTTGGGGACGCGTCCAACGTAAGCCTCTCGCAGCTTTCCCGCACCAGCCTCGATATGCTGGGCGACGACAGCTTCGAGCGCGTGTACAGCGTTGCTGTGCTGTGCCACATGGACAAAGAAGACCTCTTCATCTATCTCGAAGAGCTGCGCCGCGTGATGACCCGCGGTGCGCTGGCCTACCTTGAAACCTGGAACCTCGCCCATCCTCAGGGGTGGAAGCGCTGGCAGTTTGAGGTGGACGAATGGCGCCGGTCGGATCAGACCACGCGCAAAAACGTGGCCCGGAATCAGTTCTGCACGCCGGATGAGTTTTCCCTCTATGTTCGCCAGGCAGGACTACAGGTGCTCACCTGTCACGCTGACAGCCCCTGGGTCCAGATCGTCGCCGGCAATGACCTCGACGAGGCACAGGTAATGGCAGAGCAGGAGCGCCTCGCGGGCGTGGCTGAAGAGGTCAGATACTCCGAGCAGTGGGGTTTGCTGTTTGGCGGTCTGCTCGACGTGATTTATGGCGTGCAGCCACCGGGTTACTTTCTGGAGCATCTGGACGGGCTGCAGGACGACGCCGAGGTCACCCTCTACCGTCAGTATCTGAAGGCGCTGTGGGCGCAGCATGCGGAGCACTGGGGACCGGCTCCGGCCTGATTCGGCCTGATTCGGCCTGATTCGGCCCTTGGCAGGGCTAAACTTTCAGAAAGCCCTCGCCGGTGGTTTCTCCCGGCAAGGTAAAGTCCCGCACCACCGTGTCGAACAGACGCAGGGCCTCCGGGTCCATGGCGTGGCCGGTGACCCGGTATTCGCCAGGCTGCAGCACCGACAGATCCAACTTCAGGCGAAACTCAAACCGGCTGGGCGCCAGTCGCACCGGTTCGATCTGCTCCATTTCCGAGGTGAGTCCGTACACCGGCGTGTTGTGCCGGTCCTTCAGGCCCAGCGCCACCACCGGCGCCCGGTCGTCTGGAGAATGCACCTGCGCGGTGATCTCAAGCGCTGCGTCCGGCTCCAGCTGGCCGTTTACGGTGTTGAGCTCTAGCGCCGTCAGCCGGTAGAGAGCGCCCTCGTAGTGGGCATCGGGCTCGTTGTTCGCCCGCTGCTCATGCCAGGCCAGGTAGCTGTCAACCACCTCGTCCACCGGTCCCGCCTTTTCAATATGTCCTTCGTGCAGCCAGTAGCCCGTCTGACACAGGCGCCGCACCTGATCCATGCTGTGGGATACCAGCAGCAGCGTGCCGCCGTCGGCCACGTACTGATCCACCCAGCGGTTACATTTGCGCTGGAATGACTCATCTCCCACGGCCAGGATTTCGTCGGTGATCAGCAGGTCCGGATCCAGCCGGGTGGCGAGGGCAAAACCCAGCCGCATGACCATGCCGGACGAGTAGTGTTTCACCGGTCGGTCGAGGTGGTCACCCAGATCGGCAAAGGCCAGCACCTCGTCCATTTCCCGGGCCAACCGGCGGGCGGAGATGCCCATCAGCGCTGCCGACAGACGCAGGTTTTCCCGGCCCGTCAGTTCCTCGTTAAAGCCGGCACCAAGCTCCAGCAGCGGCGCGATGCGGCCGCGGGTTTTGACCGTGCCGCGGGTAGGCCGCAGCACGCCCGCGATGATCTTGAGCAGGGTGGATTTGCCCGCGCCGTTTTCCCCGATCAGCGCAACCGATTCGCCGGTCTGCACCGCAAGGTCGATACCCGAGAGCACGCGGTGACCGTCGCGGTCGGGCCCGCGGCCCCGGAGCCCCTGCCACCAGCCGCTGAAGCGCGAGGGTTGGCTGCCGGCGGCGGGAAAGACTTTATCCAGCTGCCGGACCCGGACGAGTTCCGTCAAGAGTTATTCAACTTCCCTGGGCTGGAAGGCCTGGATCAGCTGCTGCTGAATCTGCGCCGGCACGGCTTCGTAGTGGCTCAGCTCCATGCTGTAGCGGCCCTGGCCGCCGGTGATGGATTTAAGCTCCGTCTGAAAATCACTGAGCTCCGACAGCGGCGCCTGCGCGCTGATCTCCACCAGGCCACCGGGCACCGCGTCGGTGCCGCTGATGCGGGCGCGTTTGCCCGATAGGCTGCCGGCAATGTCGCCCATGTTGGCGTCCGGCGCGGTAACGGTAAGCTCCACAACCGGTTCCAGCACCTGCGGCCGGGCGTTAGAAATCCCGTCCTGAAATGCCTTGCGGGCGGCGATGACGAAGGCAATTTCTTTGGAGTCTACGGTGTGGAACTTGCCGTCATAGACCGTCACCTTGACGTCCTGCAGGGGATAACCGGCGACCCCGCCTTCGTCGAGAATCTGGCGCACGCCTTTCTCCACCGCCGGTATCAGGTTGGTGGGAATCGAACCGCCGACCACCTTGTTCTCAAACTCAAAGCCAGAACCCCGGGGCAGGGGAGCCACCCGCAGGAACACCTCACCAAACTGCCCCGCGCCGCCGGACTGCTTTTTGTGGCGGTAATGCCCTTCGGCTTCCGCCGTGACCGTTTCCCGGTAGGCGATGCGCGGCGGGCGCGTGTTCACCTCCACGTTAAACCGCTCTTTCATGCGCTCGAGCATGATGCGCAGATGCAGGTCTCCAAGGCCGCGAATCACGGTTTCATTCAGCTCGACCGAGTGGTCTACCTGAAAGCAGGGATCTTCCTCGGTGAGTTTGTGCAGGGCCTGCGACAGCTTCTGCTCGTTGCCCCGGGTGGCCGCTTCAATCGCCAGGCCAAACATGGGCTGGGGAAAATCCAACGGCTTGAGGTGGTAGTTGTCCTCGTCGTGGGAGTCGTGCAGCACCGCGTCGTAGTCGATCTCCTCCACCTTGGCCACGGCGCAGATATCGCCCGGTACCGCCTGCTCGATCTCTTTGTGTTCTTTGCCCATCAGCTTGAACAGGTGGTTGATCTTGAACGCCTTCCGGGCATCACCCACAAACAGCTGGGTTTCCGGCGTGAGGGTGCCCTGATAAACCCGCATCACGCTGAGTTTGCCCACAAACGGGTCGTTGGTGATCTTGAACACGTGGGCCAGCGCGTGGTCGTCTGCCTTAAGCGACGGGGTGACCGGCTCTGCGCTATCGCCCTCGCCGCGGAGAAAGGGCGGCGGGTTGCCCTCCAGCGGGCTAGGCATCAGTTTCGACACAAAGGTGAGCAGCTCCGGGATGCCCACGCCGGTGGTGGCGGAGGCAAAGCTGATTGGTACCAGGTGGCCTTCGCGCAGGGCTTTTTCGAACGCGTCGTGCAGCTGCTGCGGCTCCACCTTGCCCTGTTCGAGGTACACCTCCATGAGGTCCTCGTCCATTTCCACCACCTGGTCGGTGATTTCCGTGTGGGCCGCCTGCACCGTGAAGATGTCCGACTCGCCTTCCAGATTGAAAAATACGTCGACCACCGACTTGCTGTTGTCGGCCGGAAGGTTCACCGGCAGGCAGATGTCGCCGAACGTGGTGCGGATGTCGCGCACCAGCTGCGTGAGGTCGATCTCCTCGGCATCGATCTTGTTGATCACGATCATGCGGCACAGGCCGCGTTCTTTGGCCCTGTCCATCATCCGGTGGGTGTTCAGCTCGATGCCGGATTGTGCGTTGATCACAATCACCGCGGTTTCTGCAGCGGACATGGCGGTGAGGGTGGGCCCGCGAAAATCGGGATACCCCGGGGTGTCCAGCAGATTGACGTGGACCCCCTGGTGGTCCAGGTGGGAAACCGCCGTATCCAGCGAGTGCTGGTGCGACTTTTCCATGGGATCAAAATCACCGACCGTGCTGCCGCGCTCCACCGAACCCGGGCTACCGATCATTCCGGCTTCCGCCAGCAGCGCTTCCATCAGGCTGGTTTTTCCCGCGGAGCTGTGGCCCACGAGGGCCAGGTTGCGGATCGCATCGGTGGTGTATTTGGGCATCTAGGGGCCTCCCTTGGCTACAAACAATGCCGCAGCGCGCGAGGCCGGGTCCGGCTGAGCGAGGCTCCCCTGGTGCCGTGAGCCGGGTCCCGCTTGCTGCGGGTGGGGACTCATCTTGCCGTAACCGCGCCGGATTTGGCAAAACCTTCACATTTCCGGCTGCGCGGAGGTCAACCGAAAGGGCCGCCAATCGTTGAACCGTTCAGGAACGATTCAGGCTGCCGGCGCTAGTCTTACCAGCGTGAATCGGGCCGTTTGGCCCTCACGAAGGTCGCAAAAAGATCATTAGAGGATCGCAACGTGAAAAAGCTAATTAGCGCAACGGTGATTTTCGTCGCTTCTGCAGGAGCGGCTTCAGCTACCGACCATCTGGTGCAGGGACGCGTCGTGTCCAGCACGCCGATTTATGAATCGGTGCAGGTGCCCACCCAGCGGGAGGTCTGCTGGGAAGAAGACGTCCGCTATCGTAATCGCCACCGCCACTCCGCCACCCCATCGCTGGTCGGCGGCCTGATCGGCGGTGCGGTGGGTCGCCAGTTTGGCGGCGGCAGCGGTCGGGACGCACTCACCGTCGTTGGCGCTCTGGTGGGAGCCAGCGTGGGCAACGATGTGGCGCACCGGGATCGCCGGGGCGGCTACACGCGGGTGGAAACCCGGTGCCGCATTGCCAACGAGTACTACCGGGAAGAAAGGATCACCGGGTACCGCGTGGAATACGAATACAACGGTCAGGTGTTTACCACCCGCACCGAGCAGGACCCGGGTCCGGTGATCGACCTTGAGGTATCAGTCAACCCCGTCAGCCGCTGAAGCAGGCCGGTCCGGCGGGCAGGATGCCCGCGGCGAACCCGCGCTGACTTAGGTTCGCCAGACGCTGGCTTTGCGACAGTGGTCGCAACCTCAGCCTCTCATGCCTGACGGGTTACCGAGGCCGCCCTTCCCCTGAGGGTGGCCTCGTCTTTTTGTGTGCTCCCGTTCGCCCAGTGCCACCGCAACACGGAGTGGCCTTTTCGTGGCAATTCTGCGTCAGTTTTGCTCCTGAGCGCCTTCGTGCTGGTCAAACCGCAACGCCTGGGGTAGGTTGCGCGGTTTGTGCAGGGCCAACTCCATGGCGCGGTGGGCGGTACTCAAATTTGGCGGAACCAGCGTTCGGACCCTCGCCGACTGGCGGGTGATTGAAGCGCAGGTGCGTCGGCAGGTGGACGATGGCTGCCGGGTTCTGCTGGTGGTGTCCGCCGTGCGCGGCGTGACCGACGCCGCTGTGCAGCTGGCTCGCGGCGGCAAGGCGGCCCCGCTCATCGAAGGGATTGTTGACCGATACGCACAGCTCGCTGCTGAGCTCTCCGTCACTCCGCCTCTCGACGAATTCACCGGCCGCCTGCGGGAGCTCGGCACCCAGCCGTCGCTTGCGCCGCCCGAGGAAGCAGAGCTTCTTGGGCTGGGCGAATACCTGACCAGTC
The DNA here is from genome assembly GCA_039195135.1 of Pseudomonadota bacterium. Classification (GTDB taxonomy): domain Bacteria; phylum Pseudomonadota; class Gammaproteobacteria; order Xanthomonadales; family SZUA-38; genus JANQOZ01. Next base: position 5,663 of record JBCCVP010000068.1, read on the forward strand.
GCTGCGGTGAGGCGTACCTACAGCAGCAGGGATTGGACGCCCGTTTCCTTGACGCCCGGGACCTGCTCACGACCCGTCCCCGACCGAAAGCCAGCCGCTCGGACTACCTGGCGGCGCTGTGTGATCCAACATCAGACCCCGAGCGCGCCGACGAGCTGGCGGCCACGGCAAGCGTGTGGATTACCCAGGGCTTTGTGGCGCGGCACCCGGCAGGGCAGCCGGCGGTGCTGGGCCGGGGCGGGTCCGATACCAGCGCCGCCTGCCTGGCGGCACTGCTGGGCGCGGAGCGGCTGCAGATCTGGACCGACGTGCCGGGCATGTTTTCCAGCGATCCGCGGCTCCTGCCGGGGGCCCGGCTGCTACGTCATGTGTCTTATCGGGAAGCGCAGGAGCTGGCTTCCATGGGCGCGCGCGTGCTGCATCCCATGTCGGTAGAGCCGGTGCGGCGCGGCGAGATCCCCCTGGAAATCCGCTGGACCGCCAACCCCGAGCTGCCGGGTACCGAGATTTCGGCCCAGGCTCGGGAACTCGGTAACCAGGTAAAAGGCATTGTCAGCCGCACCGGGATCACGCTGATCGCCATGGAAGGGTTTGCCATGTGGCACCAGGTGGGCTTTCTGGCAGACGCGTTTGCGCTGTTCAAAAAGCACGGCTTTTCCGTGGATCTGGTGTCCACGTCCGAGGCTAACGTGACGCTCACGCTGGACCCCTCAAGCGATCTCAGCGACGAGGCGGAGCTTAAGGCGCTGGTGACAGAGCTGCAGGCCATCTGCCAGGTGAAGGTGATCACCGACTGCGCGTCGGTCAGCCTGGTCGGGATGGGTATTCGCACCTTCCTGCACAAGCTGGGGCCGGCGCTGGAGGTGTTTGAGCAACGCCACATTTATCTGGTCAGCCAGGCTTCCAACGATCTGAATCTCACCTTCGTCGTGGACAAGGCCCACGCGGACAAGCTGGTCATGCAGCTGCATCAGCAGCTGATTCCCGGGGGCACCGGCGGCGACAGCGTGTTTGGTCCTTCCTGGGAGCAGCTCCACCGTGGGGAAGCCCCAGCCGATGCCGCCGTGCCGTGGTGGCAGACCCGGCGCGAGGAACTGCTCGCGACGATGAACGGGGAGGACGCCCTGTTCATCTATTCCCGCGGCGAGGTGACGGCGGCGGCAACGCGCCTTGCCGGCCTGAAACAGGTGCATCGGGTGCTTTACGCCATGAAGGCCAATCCGCATCCGGAACTGCTGCGCGCGGCCGGGGAAGCCGGGCTGGGTATCGAGTGCGTTTCCATCGCGGAGGTGAAACATGCGCTGGCCAGCGTGCCGGGCCTGACGCCGGATCGCATTTTGTTTACCCCAAACTTTGCGCCTCGGGAGGAGTATCAGGCCGGCCTTGCGCTCGGCGTTAACGTCACGGTGGACAACCTGTTTGTGCTCACCGAATGGGGCGAAGACTTCGCCGGTAAAGAGGTGTTTGTGCGGCTGGATCCCGGCTCCGGGCTGGGACACCACAAGCTGGTACGCACGGCGGGGGCGAACTCCAAGTTTGGGATTGTCGAGGACGATCACAAAGCGCTTCAGGCCCTGGCGGCCAAACACCAGATCCGCATCGTCGGCCTGCACGCCCACGTGGGCTCCGGCGTGATGCACACCGGCGCCTGGCAGCGGACGCTGGACACCATGAGTCGCTGGCTGGACCGGTTTCCCGATGCCCGGGTGCTGGATCTGGGGGGCGGTCTCGGCGTTCCCGATCGCGTAGGTGACGAGCCGCTGAATCTTCAGGGGCTGGACGACGGTCTGGCGGCGATGGCGGAAACGCTCGCTGACCGACTGGCCGGCGTGGAGATCTGGCTCGAGCCTGGCCGCTACCTGGTGGCGGAGGCCGGCGTGCTGCTGGCCCGGGTGACGCAGCTTAAGGGCAAGGGCGAAGTGCAGTACGTTGGGGTGGCCACCGGCATGAACTCGCTGATCCGCCCCGCGCTCTACGGTGCCTACCACGAGATCTTCAACCTGTCCCGCTTGCACGAGCCGTCGGTGCAGGTGACCAACGTGGTCGGCCCGATCTGTGAAACCGGCGACATCCTCGGCCTGGATCGGCTGCTGCCGGCTTCCCGGCCGGGCGATGTGCTGCTGGTGGCCAACGCCGGGGCCTACGCCGCCTCGATGGCGTCGCGTTACAACCTGCGCGAACCGGCTGAAGAACGGATGATCGGCTGATGGCGATGGGCGGGTTTTCTCCCCGCGATTACGCCTCGTTTGTGTTTCATGACTGGTCCTTTGCCCAGGAGACGGGCGAACTGACGCTGCGCTACGCGCTGGACGATCAGCTTCACTTTGCTGAGCACGTGGTGTTCCCGCCGCCGTTTAAGGTCTTCGATGAGGCGGCCCTGAGTCGCTGCTTTGATCTGGTGCACTGGCTGGCCGGGGTGAGCTACTACAAAACGGCACTGCCGCGCCGGCTGCACCTCACCGGGCCACCGCCCGGCCGGGAAACCGCGCGACTGCTCGAAACCACCTGGCGGGAAGGGCTCGGTGAGATGCTGTTTCGCGGCGGTTTTTCGCTGCCCGCAGAGCCCCTGTTTCCGATCAGCCCCCCCGAAACGAATGCCCTCATGTCCGCGCCGCCGGCCGGCGTCGTGGTGCCGCTCGGCGGTGGCAAAGACTCGCTGGTGACCTGCAGCGTGCTGGCGGAAGCTGAGCAGGCGTTTCGAACGATTGCCGTGGGCCAGAGCCCGCTGATCCGGGACCTCGCGCCACACGTTGAAGGCAGCGCCGGCCATGTGCGGATCGAACGCTATCTCGATCCCCAGCTGGCCGACCTCAACGCCCGGGGCGCCTGCAACGGCCACGTGCCCATCTCGGCCATTCTGGCCGCCATCATGCTGGCCGGCGGATACCTCTATGGCTACGACACGGTGGTGATGTCCAATGAACGATCCGCCGACGCCGCCAACCTCGCCCTTGAAGATGGCACGGAGGTGAATCATCAGTTCAGCAAGAGTGGGGCTTTTGAAGTCCTGTTCAACCAGGCGGTCAACCTGGAGCTCGTAGAGGGGTTTCGCTATTTTTCGCTGCTGCGGGGCGTGTCGGAGATCGGGATAGCCCGCCATTTCGCGCAGCTTGCACCGTATTTTTTTCGCTTCTCCAGCTGCAACCGCAATTTCCGCCAGGACCGCACCGACGGGTCGCCGCTGTGGTGCGGCAACTGTCCCAAGTGCCGGTTCGTGTATCTCGCCCTCGCGCCGTTCCAGGAACCTCAGACCGTCGATCGCATCTTCGGCAAAAACATGCTGCAGGACGTGACCCAGATCGACGGGTATCGGGAACTTGCGGGCATCAGCGGACACAAGCCGTTTGAGTGTGTCGGGGAGGTGGAGGAATCCCGGGCGCTGCTGCACGCCCTGGCGGACGACCCACGGTACCAGAAGACCGCCGTGGTTCATGCGCTGGCCGCGGCCGTGGCGGACGCTGATCCGCTTGCTGCCTTTCTGGAGGCTCACCCGGTGGACCTGCCGGATCCGTTCCCTCGGGCGCTGCAGGCGCTGTGAAGCTGGCGGACCTGGCCGGCCGCCGCGTAGCGGTACTGGGGATGGGCCGGGAAGGGCAGGCGGCGGCGGAACGCCTGCGCGCCCAATCACCGGTCAGCATCACGCTGCTGGATGAACAGCCTTTTGTTGCGCCCGACTGGGGCAGTGCGGTGCGCACCGGATCGCTAGCGGAGCTAGCGCTCGACAGCTTTGACGTGATCATCCGATCGCCCGGCGTGTCGGTGTATCGGCCGGAGCTCAGACACGCCGCGGAGGCCGGTGTTCACATCACTTCCGGAACCAGCCTGTGGCTAAACGAACCGCCGCCGGCGCCGGTGCTGGCGGTGACCGGCACCAAAGGCAAAAGCACCACGGCCAGTCTGCTGGCCCACCTTCTTGAGGCGGCCGGTCGCCGCGTTGCGCTGGCGGGGAACATCGGCGTGCCGGTGCTCGCGCTGCCGGCGCAGCCCGTGCCGGACTACTACGTGCTGGAGCTTTCCTCGTATCAGATCGTTGACCTGACCGGGCAGGTGTCCTGGGCGCTGCTGACCAACCTGCTGCGGGATCATCTCGACTGGCACGGCGGGGTGGAGCCCTACCAGCAGGACAAGCTGCGGCTGCTGTCCCGCACGACCGTCGGCGCGGTGCTGCCGGCGGATCTGGCGCTGCCGGAAGGTCTCGAGGTTGCGGTGCCGGTGGTTTCCTTCGGTGGCGATGACGGCTGGCGGGTGACCGCCGACGGCGTGTTTTTTGGCCCTGAGCAGCGCGCCGGGCCCGTCGACTGGCCACTGCTGGGGACGCACAACCTGCGCAATCTCTCGGGAGCGCTGGCGCTGCTGGCGGCGCTGGAAGAGCCGACCGTGGAAGTGCTGGATTCGCTGCAGCAATTCCGCGGACTGCCGCACCGGCTCGAACGGGTGGGCGCGGGGGCGGGCGTGACCTGCATTGACGACAGCATCTCCACGACGCCGGACGCCACCCGGGCGGCGATAGAAGCGATTCCCGCGGGGGCCCTGATTCTGATTCTCGGCGGCACCGACCGGCGTCAGCGCTGGCAGGAACTGGCGGCGTATCTCAACCGCTGCGCCGTGGACCGTCCGCTGACAGTTGTTGCGCAGGGGGAAACAGGGGGAGCCGTCGCCAGCGCCTTCGCCGAGCATGCGCCGAGCGTGCGTCTGGTGGAAGCTGCGGGCGTGACGGCCGCCACGCGGAAGGCGCTTAAGCTGGCGGGGCGCGGGAGCACCATCTTACTGTCGCCGGGAGCGCCGAGTTTTGATCAGTTCTCCACCTTTGTCGAGCGCGGCGAGTGTTTCGCCCGAGTGTGCCGGGAGGCGCTGGGGCTGGACTAAAAAGTAAAATGGGGTCAGACAATTTTTTTTTGGAAAAAAAAAGTTGTCTGACCCCTTTTTTGTTCACAACTAGGCCGCCCGCAGGGTGTTGGAAAAGCGGCCCGCGGCGTCCACCAGGCCCCAGTCGATCAGCGCCCTCCGGGCATCTTCACTGTCCTGCTCAAACCAGGCCCGGGTGCTGCCGAGGCGAAAGCTGTAGCCCCAGGTGTCCATATCCGCCATGAGCTGGTCCCGGGTGACGCCGGGAAAGAGGTCCGCCAGGCAGATCTGCAGATAGCACACGGCACACTCCTCCAGCTCCGGCCCGCCGGCGTTGGTGTCCAGCCCGAACCGGCGGTCCGGCGGCATGCACAGATAATGGGCCGCCTCGTGCAGCAGGGAGTGGAGCGGGGTGGCGCCCGACGCAAAAACCTGGTTCCCCTTCAGGCCCGCCTCCGGCGCTCCCCAGTAAGACCCGGGAATGGGCTCGGTCACGGGTACCTCGATGACCCGCAGACCCAGCGGTGCAAACCACGCCAGCGAATTCGACCAGGGTCGGAGGTGATCAAGAGTAACCACAGGCGAGGCTTAGCTCTGCGGTGCTTCCCGGCCGCTGACGTAGGCGTATTCGGGCACCTCCAGCGCCAGCAGGCTGACGCGTTTGGCGCCGCCTTCCGTATCCTGCTGGCCCACCTCTCGAAAACCGTACACCGAGTGAAACCGCACCGAGCCTGGATTCGGCGGGTGCAGGTTCACCTCGCAGGTCAGCACCGGCGCGGTGCGCTCGGTGTAGGAATGGATGTCGGCGTAAAGCACCCGGCCCACGCCGAGGCGGCGGGAGGACGCGGCAATCACCACGCGATCGATGTAAACAAACTGATCATAGTGGGCCTTAAACCACTGGAAGTTCATGCTGCCGTAGTCGGCCCCTTCGGTCATGGCGAGCAGAAAGCCCACGGGACGACCGTCGATTTCGGCGATGCGGAAGGCCGAGGTTTTGCTGACCAGCTGGCTGAGCTGATCCATCGACAGGGCGTTAACCGCCGGCGCGGCCTCGTTGTTCTGGTTGAGGACCCACGGCATGTCGCGGTCGGTCGCTGCGCGGATGGTCACGGTCATGGCAGCCGATTTTGGTAAACTTTGTCGGCGGCCACAAGTCGAGCCCCGGCATTCGCCGGCCCAGTCACCCGGGATAATCACCATGGGCATGAACACCAACCAACTGCTGCGTTTTGCCGGCCTCTTCACCTGGGTGTGTGTGGGACTGGCGCTCGTGATGGCGCCGCAGCTGGGCAACGAGGAGATGCCCGGGTCCCAATATTTGCTGTGGGCGGTGGCACAGCTCGCCTTCGGCGCCGCCTACTGGGTGCTGTCGGACTCCATTCTCAAGCGCCCGGCCCGCACCGGTCGTCACGTGGCGCTGCTGACGGTGATGACCCTGTCGGCGCTGGAGATCTCCACCGTGAGCAGCTCCGGCCTCGGCGGCATCCTCCTGCTGGTGGTGGCCGGCGTGCTGCCTTGGGCCCTGCCGCTGGGCTGGGGTGTTGCCTGGCTGCTGGCCCAGAACCTGGCGCTGGCCTGGACCGTGGGCCGCATTCCCGAGGTGAGCTGGGAACAGGCGGTGCTGCTTGGCGGGCTGTATCTCGGCTACTCGAGCTTTACCTTCGTCATCTCGCTGGTGGCGCGGCGGCAGAGTCGAGCCCGGGATGAGCTGCGCAAGGTCAATTCAGAGCTGCGCGCCACGCAGGCGTTGCTGGCGGAAAGCACCCGTATTGCGGAACGGGTGCGCATCTCCCGCGAGCTGCACGACCTGGTGGGACATCATCTGACAGCGCTGAGCCTGAACCTGGAGGTGGCCAGCCACCTCGTCACGGGCAAGGCGGTGGAGCACGTGACGCAGGCGCAGACGGTCGCCAAGCTGCTGCTTTCGGACGTGCGTGAGGTGGTGGGGGCCATGCGCGGGGACGACAACATCGACCTCACCGAATCGTTGCGCAATCTCTCCGAAGGGGTTCCCACGCCGCAAATCCACCTCGATATTCCTGATTCGCTGGCGGTGGACGATCCCCAGCGGGCCCAGGTGGTGCTGCGCTGCGCCCAGGAGATCATTACCAACGCGGTGAAACATGCCGATGCGGAGAACCTGTGGCTGACGGTGCGGCAGGACGACGAGGGCCTGGCGATCCAGGCCCGGGACGACGGCCGGGGCACCACCGAGGTGGAAAACGGGAACGGCCTGACGGGCATGGGCGAACGGGTTCGGCAACTGGGGGGCGAACTTTCGGTAAAATCCGACCCCGGGGCTGGCTTCAGCCTCAATGCATGGCTGCCCCGGGCGTTGCCCTACTAGCAAAGGCCGGGTCAGCGGCAAGCTTTCAACCAAGGACACGAGGAAGGCAACTATGATCAGGGTGTGTCTGGTAGACGACCAGACGCTGGTGCGGCAGGGCGTTCGTTCGCTGCTTGAGCTGGCGGATGACGTAGAGGTAATCGGTGAGGCGGTGGACGGACGTTCCGCCTGCGAGCTGATTCCGGAGCTCAAGCCGGACGTGGTGCTGCTGGACATGCGCATGCCGGGAATGTCGGGGCTCGACGTGCTCGACCAGCTGGGCAAAGCTGACCAGCTGCCGCCGACCATTATTTTGACCACCTTCGACGACGACACGCTGGTGCTGGCGGGCATCAAGGCGGGCGCCAAGGGCTACCTGCTGAAAGACGTTTCGCTGGATGAGCTGGTGTCCGCGGTGCGCACCGTAGCCGAGGGCGGATCGCTGGTGCGCCCGGCGGTGACCGAACGGCTCCTCAAGGGGCTGGAAGGCATGCGCACCGAGTTTTCCAGCCTGGATCGACCGGATCCGCTGACCGACCGGGAAACCGAGATTCTCCGGCTTATGGCCGGCGGCTACAGCAACAAGGAAATTGCCAACTCTCTGGGCGTTGCCGAGGGGACGGTGAAAAACCACGTTTCCAATATTCTCTCCAAGCTGGGCGTGCGGGACCGGACCCGGGCCGTGCTGAAGGCTTTTGAGCTCGGAATCGTGTAACGGCGTGTAAAGAAATGTTACGCGCGGGCAAAAATCAAACAGTTACGTCAAGATTTTGACGGGCCACCCCATTTTGTGATCAAGTTAACGGTCCCGGGGCCTGTCCAGGACTAAATAAGCAGGTCTCGAACGTTATCCAGGACTAACGCACGGGGGGTGCTGCTACGGTGGAAAGCCGATACTTTCCCGATTACCCGTCTGTCGGCGGGCGCAAGGTTGGACTCAGGGTTTTGGGCCTGAGCGCATTAATCATCTCGCCACTTTCAATCACGCACGCGCAGGACGCGCCCTCATGGCGCTCCGCTGAAGAACGACCCGAACTGGTCGAAGCGCCGCCGGAAGTGGACGGGCCAGAAATGAAGTTCGAAATTGACCGCGAGTCGCTGTTCGGTCAGCCCATGGGGTTTGCGCCAGAGCCGGACGTGAAGCCGGCGGCGGTGGCCCAGCCGGAGCTGGGCGAGCCGCTCACGCTGGAGACGGCAGCGCCGCCGCCGCAGGAGCTGGTGGTTGCGCCGCCCCCGGCGGAGCTGAGCGCGCCGGCTGAGCCGGAGGTGGCCCTTGAGCCCAAGCCGGAGCTGGCGGAGCCGGAACCGGATCTGGCTGCCTCGGAAGCGAGCTCCGTGGTGGACACTGCCGCCGGTGACGACGCGGCTGCGGCGGTGGAAGAGGTGATTCAGATCAATCCGACTGCCGTGGCTTCCATCAACGAGCCAGAGATTCTGCCGAAACCGGCCGCCCGACCACTGCCCGGCGTGTTTCGCCTGGAGCGCACCAAGATGGTGGAGCCGGAGTATCCGCGCGACGCCGCCCTTGTGGGTCAGGAAGGCTGGGTTGATCTGCTCGTTACGGTAGATCCGTCCGGCCGGGTCTCCGATGTAAACGTGGCGGATGCCAAGCCGCGCCGGGTATTCGACAGCGCCGCTCGCCGCGCCGCGATGCAATGGGAATTCCGGCCGCCGGCGGAGTCCGGCGTCGGCAGCGCTCAGCAGGCCATGTTCAGGCTGAAGTTTGTTTTGAACTAACCTGGCCCAGCGCTGCGCTGGACCGTGACGCAACACCTCGCAGGCCGGTTTTTGCCGGCCTGTTTTTTTGTCCGTAGCCCCATCGAACTTTTGGCCCGCGCCACAGTCCCACGTGGGTCGAAACGATCCGCCATCGGGGATGGGTTGAAAAGCAGGGGTCGAACGATTTAAATTCCGCTCCCGGCGGAACACCGCGAACGCGGGCGCGGGTATTGAGAAGACCCGGCCCGCTGGATTCCGGCGTTTCGGCATTCGCCCACAGACATCTGAAAACATGATTACGATCAAAAACCTGCGCAAGGATTTTGGACCGCTCACGGCCGTTCGGGATTTGTCGTTTAACGTCCCGGAGGGTCAGGTGCTGGGATTTCTCGGCCCGAACGGCGCCGGCAAATCCACCACCATGAAAATGATTTGCGGATTTCTGACCCCCACCGCCGGCACCGTGTCGGTATGTGGGCACGACATCGAACGGGAGCCGCTCGCGGCCAAGCGCATGATGGGATATCTCCCGGAAGGCGCGCCGGGCTACGGCGAAATGACGCCGCACCAGTTTCTGGATTTTATCGCCGACGTGCGCGGACTGGACGGGGAGACCCGGGCAAAGCGTCGCAGCGAGGTGGTAGACCAGCTCCAGCTCGGCCGGGTGCTGCATCAGTCCATCGACACGTTGTCGAAAGGATTCCGGCGCCGCGTGGGCCTGGCCCAGGCGCTGCTGCACGATCCGAAAGTGCTGATCCTCGATGAGCCGACGGACGGCCTGGATCCGAACCAGAAGCACGAGGTGCGAGAGCTGATCGGAGCGCTGGCCAAAGACAAGATTGTCGTTGTATCCACCCACATACTGGAAGAGGTGGAGGCGGTCTGCGACCGGGCCATCATCATCGCCCGGGGTCGTCTGCTGGCCGACGCCACGCCGCGGGAGCTGGAAGCCAAAAGCCGTTATCACAACGCGGTGCGGCTCACGACGGTGGAACTGGATGCGGCAGTGGAACGGATCAGCCGGCTGTCCGACGTAGCGCAGGTGGACGTGGAGCGATCCGCCGGGCGCCTGGTAGCAATCCCGCGGGCCGGCAAAACCCCCTACGGCGCTATTGCGGCGCTGGCCCGGGAACAGCAGTGGCCGGTGGATGAGCTCACGGTGGAGCGGGGCCGGCTGGACGAGGTGTTCCGCGAGATTACGCTGGGCGGAGCGGCGGAGGCGTCGGCATGAATCAGACGATGAATATTTTCCGGCGGGAGATCGCCAGCTACTTCGCTACCCCCGTGGCGTACGTTTTTATTGTGATCTTTCTGCTGCTGATGGGCTGGTTTACCTGGGGCTTCGGTCGCCTGTTTGAGGGTGGCCAGGCGGACCTTTACGGACCTTTTTTCAACTTTCACCCCTGGCTGTACCTGTTTCTGGTGCCGGCCATTTCCATGCGGCTGTGGGCGGAGGAGCGCAAAAGCGGCACCATCGAGCTGCTGCTGACGCTGCCCGTGAGCATGCTGCAGGCGGTGGTGGGCAAGTTTCTGGCGGCCTGGGCATTCTGCGGCATTGCGCTGGCGCTGACGTTCCCCGTGTGGATCAGCGTCAACTATCTCGGTGAGCCCGACAACGGCGTCATCTTTGCCGGCTACGTCGGCAGCTTTTTGATGGCGGGCGGGTTTCTCGCCATCGGCTCCTGCATCTCCGCGACCACGCGGAATCAGGTGGTCGCGTTCATCCTCACGGTGGTCGTGTGTTTTGCTTTCCTCCTGTTTGGCCTCTCGGGCGTGATCGACTTTTTCCGCGGCTGGGCACCGGGCCCGGTGGTGGACGCGCTGGCCGGCCTGAGTTTCGCTACGCATTTTGACGCTATCGCCAAGGGGGTGCTCGACCTCCGCGACATTCTGTTCTTTCTCCTGGTGATTGCGTTCTGGCTGGCGGCCAACGCGATTGTCATTGACCTGAAAAAGGCGGACTGACCATGTCTCAGCAGGCCAAAAGAAATCTGGGTGCCGGCGCACTGGCCATTCTGGCTGTTTTGTTTGTGGCGCTGGTGTTTGTCGTCTCGCTGCTGTTTCGCGGCGCGCGTTTTGATCTCACCGAGAACAACCTGTACTCGGTTTCGGACGGCACGCACAATATCCTGCGCAGCATCGACGAACCGCTGAACCTTTACCTATACTTTTCCGACTCGGTGAGCAAAGACGTGCCGGGCCTCGTCACCTACCGGGACTACAGCCGGCGGGTGCGGGATACGCTGGAAGAGTTTGCCAGCTACTCCGGCGGCAAGCTCAACGTGTCGGTGATCGACCCGCTGCCGTTTTCCGAGGCCGAAGACGCAGCCAGCGCGGCGGGCCTCAGCGGCTTTGCCGCCAACGCCGCCGGGGACAATTTTTTCTTTGGCCTGGTGGGCACCAACTCGGTGGAAGGCCGGGAGCAGATCGCCTTTTTTGATCCGAGCAAAGAAGCGTTCCTGGAATACGATCTGGCCAAACTTATCTACAACCTGAACCAGGTGAAACGCCCGGTGATCGGCCTGATGAGCTCGCTGCCCATCACCCGCGGGTTTGACCCGGCCACCCGGCAGATGCGCGAGCCCTGGATTGTGACCCAGCAGGCGGAGCAGCTGTTTGAGATCCGCACGGTAGCGACCACCGCCGATGTGATCGACGAGGAGATCGACGTACTTGCCGTAGTGCATCCCAAAAACCTGACGGACGAGACCGTATACGCCATCGATCAGTTCGTGATGCGCGGCGGCAAGCTGGCCCTGTTTGTGGATCCGCAGGCGGAGATGGAAATTCCGCCGGACGCGCAGACTAATCCGCAGGCAGCCATGTTCGCCGATCGATCGTCCGATCTGAACCGGCTCCTAAGCGCCTGGGGCGTGGACTACGATCCGGCCCAGGTGGTGCTGGACCGCACCTTTGGTCTGCAGGTGTCTGGCGGCCCGGGCCGACGGCCGGTGCGCCACGTGGGCATCCTGTCGCTGACCCCCGATGGCATGAACTCAGAAGACGTGACGCTGGCGGAGCTTAACTCCATCAACGTTTCTCAGGCTGGCCAGGTGGCGCTCGCGCCCGAGTCGAGCCATGAGTTCACACCGCTGCTGACCACCACCGCCGATTCGATGACGGTGCCGATTGACCGGGTGCGTTTCCTGCCGGATCCCAGCGGCCTGCTGGACGGCTTCACTCCCAGCAACGAACAGTATGTGATCGGAGCCCGCGTGCGGGGCGCGTTCCCGTCGGCGTTTCCCGACGGCAAGCCGGAGACACCTCCGGTGGAAGGGGAAGAGCCGGCCGCCGATGAAGCAGAGGAAACGGTTGAACACATCGCCGCCGCCGCGGAGCCCACTGACATTCTGGTCGTGGCCGACACCGACATCCTGAGTGATCGCCTCTGGGCCCAGACCCAGTCGTTCCTCGGCCAGCGGCTGGTGAGCGCGTTTGCCAACAACGGCGACTTCATCATCAACGTGCTGGACAACCTGACCGGCTCCAGCGACCTGATCAGCATCCGCGGCCGGGCCACCTCGCAGCGGCCGTTCACCAAGGTGCAGGAACTGCAGCGGCAGGCCGAAGCCCGTTACCAGGCCACCGAGCAGCAGCTGGAGCAGCAGCTGCAGGAAACCGAGCGTAAGCTCACCGAGCTGCAGGCTGGCCGGGACGACAGCAATCCGCTGATCCTTACGCCAGAGCAGCAGACGGAGATTGCCAACTTCCAGGATGAGCGCCTGCGCATCCGCCGGGAGCTGCGGGGTGTGCAGAGCAATCTGCGGGCCGACATCGAGAATCTGGGCGCGTGGCTGAAGATCATCAATATCGGCCTGGTACCGCTGCTGCTGACTCTCTTCGCGCTGTTCCTGGCCTGGCGCCGAACCAAACGTCGCGAGGAGGCATACCAATGAACCGGCAACTCGTAACGATTCTCGCGGTAGCGACTATCCTCGCGGTCGGAATCGCGGCTGTTCTATCCGGCAGGCAGGCGGCGGCGCCGGAGACTCCCAGCGGCGGACCGCTGGTGGACGGGCTGGCCGATCGTGTGAACGACATTCCCAGCGTGACCGTGACCGACGGTGAGTCCACGGTGACGCTCACGCGGCAGGACGATACCTGGGTGGTGGCTGAGCGCGGCAATTATCCCGCGGATCTGCAGCAGCTGCGACGCCGTCTGGTCTCCCTGGTGGAATCAAAAAAGCTGGAGGCAAAAACCTCCAATCCCGAGCGCTACGTGCAGCTTGGGGTTTCCGACGTGGCGGCGGAAGACGGTGATGACCAGAACTTGAAGGTAACGCTCGCTGGTGAGCGCCCGACGGAACTGCTCGTAGGCAAACGTTCCGCCGGAGGAACGTCCGGTACCTACGTGCGTTTTGCCGGCGAGGCGGGTAGCTGGCTGGCCAGCGGCGATCTGCGCTTCAGCGCTACGGCAACCGACTGGTTAAAAAAGGACGTGCTCGACCTGGCTCCAGGCCGGATCAAGTCCGTTGACCTGAGGCGGCCGAACGGCCCGACGCTGTCGATTGTGAAGAGCCAGCCGGAGGATCCGAACTTTGCGGTGCTCAACATCCCCGAAGGCCGGGAGCTGCAGTCGCCGACCGCCGCCAACGCGATTGGCAGCGTGCTGTCGGGGCTGCGCTTTGACGACGTGATGCCGGCGGCGGACGTGGACCTTGAAGGCCTTAGCATTGTGGAGGGCACCTTTGAGACCTTCGACGGTCTGCGGGTGAATACCAAGGCCTGGGAGCAGGAAGACAAGCGCTATGTGATGCTCGACGTGGCTTTTGATGAGTCGCTGGTTCCGGAACCTGAGCCAGAGCCAGAGCCAGAGCCAGAGCAGGAACCGGAGCCAGCGCCCGCCGAAGAGACGCCGGCGGAAGCCGCCGGGGAAGCGATGGTCGACGAAGCGACAGACCAGGAAGCAGTGGAAGCCGAGATCCGCGCCGCCGCGGAAGCCGCGCAGGCAGAGCTGGTGGAGAACGCCGAGAAGGAAGCCGCCATCCGAGACGCGCGGGAACTGGCCGAGGCGGTGCAGCCCTCGGTCAACGGCTGGGTGTTCGAGATCCCCTCGTACAAATACACCAACCTGCGCATGGCCCTGGAAGATCTGCTGAAGGCGCCGGAAACGGCCATTGACGCAGCCGGCGAGGGATGAATCCCTGGCTGGCTGCCGCCGGCCTCCTCGGAGCGGCCGGCGTGGTGCTGGGGGCCCTCGGCTCCCACGCCCTCACCGTGGAACGGCCGGACCAGTTTGAGCTCGCCAATCGCTATCACCTGATTCATGCGGTCCTGATTGCTGCGCTCAGCCTCGCCTGGTCTAACGGCGGCGTGTTCCGGCAGCTCGTGATTGCCGGGTTTGTGCTCGGCACCATGCTGTTCTGCGGCTCGCTTTATCTGTCCAGTCTCAACCTCGCCGGGTCCGGTCTGGCGCCGGTGGGCGGATCGATGCTGATCATCAGCTGGGTAGCCCTTGCGGCCGGCGCGTTTTTGCCGCAGAAAAAGTAGGCCAGCCATCGCCCACGGCCCCGCGGAACAAGCCGCTCGGGTATACTCCAGCCAGCGTCTTAAACCAATCACGTTCCTGGAGTGGCTGAATGATCCGTATTGCCATCGTTCTGGCGGCGCTGTCGCCGTTGGCTGTCCTTGCCCAATCTTCCCAAACCGTATCGGTACCCGGTCTTTCGGCACCGGTTGAGATCTACACACCTGCCAGCGGCATCCCGTCGATAGTCGCGAAAAATGAGCAGGATGCTGCGTTTATGCAGGGCTGGCTTCACGCCCGGGACCGGTTCTGGCAGATGGATTATTTCCGCCGCATCGCCAGCGGCACGTTGGCGGAGCTGCTGGGACCTGCCGCCCTGGCGAATGACATCCAGTTCCGCACGATCGGATTCCGCCGGGACGCCTGGCAGTCTTACGCAGCCTATTCAGAGAAGGGGCGGGCTAACCTGCAGGCCTACTCCAACGGCGTGAACTTCTGGCTTTCCACCAATCCGCTTCCGCCGGAATACGCCGCGCTGGAGCTGACCGAGGCGGAGCCCTGGTCACCGGTGGACAGCCTGGCGTTTGGGAAACTGCTGTCGTTCAATCTGTCGGCGGATCTGGAGGAGCTGGACCTGACCATTGCCCTTGGCACGTACCAGGGCGTGGGCAACGCGGTGGGTTTTGACGGCGTGGCGCTGTTTTTTGAAGACACGTTTCGACAGGCGCCGCCGGATGATCGCGTGACGCTGCCGGACTTTCTGTCGTCCATCGGCGTGCTGGGCATGAAGTCGGAGGGCAGGGATCGGCCCAAGAGCATCCCGATGTACACCGATGAGCGCATCGATCTTGCCCGCAACCTGGTAAGCAAGTACCGCTCTAACCCGGTCATGGCCAAGATTCTGGACAAAGACCTGGAGGACAAGGGCAGCAACATCTGGATGATCTCCGGCGATCTGACTGATACGGGCGCACCGATCATCGCCAACGATCCGCACCTCGCGCTGGATATGCCGGCCACCTGGTATCCCCAACATGTGAATGTGACCGATGATCAGGGTGCGGAGCTTTTCAACGTTTCCGGCGTTGCCTTTGCCGGCGCGCCAATCATCGCGCTGGGCTGCAACTCCACGCTGTGCTGGGGCGCCACGGTGAATCCCATTGATGAAGGCGACTTCTTCTTCGAGAGTCTTCGCTTCAACACGCTCGGCCTGCCAACCCACACGGTTTATCAGGGGCAGGAGGAGCGGATCCTGTGGGTCTACCAGAGCTTTTACGCCAATCAATTTGACGGTGTGCCGAACAACCTGGAGCGGCAAAACGTGAGCATTGCCGGGGGCGGTATCACCTTCCTGGTGCCCCGGCGCAACAATGGACCGATCCTTGACCTGGATTTGTCAACGGGCACCGGCATCAGTTTTCAGTATACGGGGCAGGGCCCCACGTTTGAGCTGGAAGCGTTTGCGGCCATGGGCGAGGCCCAGGACGTTGAAGAATTTGGCGAGGCCGTCCAGCAATTTGACTTTGGCTCCCAAAACCTGGGTGTGGCCGATATCTTCGGCAACATCGGCTATTTCACGCCGGCCGAGGTGCCGATCCGCTCCGACCTGCAGCTGCTGAACGCCCCGGACGGTGGCGTACCGCCGCTGCTGATCCGCGACGGCACCGGAGGACTGATGCACGAATGGCTGCCGGTAGCCAACCCGCAGCCGTCCCAGGCCACGAACGCGGAGATTCTGCCGATCAATGAACAACCCAGCGCGGTTAATCCGCCCTCGGGTTTCATCGCCAACGCGAACAACGACCCGGTTGGGACCACGCTGGATAACAACACCCTGAACCAGGTGCGACCCGGCGGCGGTTTGTACTACTTGAATCAGGCCGTTTACTCGTCCTATCGCCAGGGCCGGCTGGACCGGCTGATTCAGGAAGTTGTGGCTTCAGGGGGAACGATCAGCACCCAAAACGTGGTGAACTGGCAGGGCAACAATCAGATGCTCGATGCCGAGCTGATCGTGCCGCACATTCTGGGCGCCTTCGACAACGCGGCCGCTACTGACGCCTGGCCGGCCGTTGCGGCGCTGGCGGGCGATCCGCAGCTGGCAGAGGTTGAGGGGCTGCTGCGCAGCTGGGACTACAGCTCGCCCACGGGCATTTCGGAAGGCTACGACCCGGGCGACAACCCGTTTGCCCTGCCGGAGCCCAGCACGCAGGAAATCGAATACTCGGTGGCCGCTACGGTGTATTCTCAGTGGCGCAGTTTAATGATTCAGAACACGATCGACGCTACGCTCAGCGCCATAGGTCTGGGTGGCAGTCTGCCGCCGAATACGCTGGCGTTCAATGCGCTGGAAAACCTGCTGGACAATTTTGACGCTGCTCAGGGTATCGGCGCCTCGGGCCTGAACTTCTTCACCAACGCAGACGCGCCAGATCAGTTTGCTGCCAGAGACTTCCTGATTCTGGCCACGCTGCGTCAGAGCCTGGACCTGCTGGCCAGCGACGAGTTTGCGCCGGCCTTCGCCAACTCCACCGATGTGATGGACTACCGCTGGGGCAAGCTACACCGCATTGTGCTGGATCACCCGCTCAACGACGTGTTCAATATCCCGAACGGTCTCTACGGGTTCACTACCGTGGAAGGTTTGCCGGGCATCTCCCGCGCTGGCGGCTACCAGGTTCTGGACGCCTCGACGCACAACGTGCGGGCCGATTCACTGAACGGCTTTATGTTTGGCTCGGGCCCCTCGCGTCGATTCATCGGCAACATGCTGCCAACCGGCCCGGTAGCGCTGCAGGCCATCGGCGGCGGCCAGAGCGGGGTGCTGGGCGATCCGCTCTACGCCAACCAGCTGGTGCCGTGGCTGGGCAACGCGTATCTGCCGCTGCAGATCACGCCAGCCGAGGCCGCGGCGACTGCGGTGTCCGTGCTGCGGCTTGAGCCCGCCACGCCATAGCAAAGCCATCCAACACCTGCGCCAGGCGGACCCCCGCCTGGCGGCAGGTATCGACCGCATCGGCCCGTGCCGCCTCGAGCGGCTGGACCACGGCAGCACCTTCGAGGCCCTAGCTCGATCTATCGCCTACCAGCAGCTGTCGGGCAAAGCCGCCGGCACCATCTATGGCCGCTTTCTAAAACGCTACGGCGATGGCAAACGCCCCGACCCGGGCAAGGTGTCGAGATGCCAGCTGCGGGGTCTTCGCAGCGTCGGCTTTTCCCAAGGCAAAGCTCGCTACATCCGCGGCCTGGCTCAGGCGGCAGTCCTCGGCGATCTCGCCGAGGAAGAAACGCTCCACGCGCTGACAGACCAGGAAGTGATCGATCAGTTGACGCCGCACCTTGGCGTCGGCGTCTGGACCGTCCAGATGCTGCTGATCTTCTGGCTCAATCGTCCGGATGTGCTCGCGCCAAATGACTTGGGCATACAGAAAGGCGTGCAGTTCATTGATGAGCTAGGAGAGGTGCCCGATGCGAAAACGACCGAAGCCCGCGGACACCCCTGGGGACCGCACCGAAGCGTCGCGAGTTGGTATTTGTGGAGGCTGTCAGACCTAGCTGATTCGTTGAAAAGAAAAAAATAGCCAATAAGCAGTGCTTTATCGGCATATTCGCAAGTGGTTTCTACAACTTCGCCTCATATCGCCTGTTCAGATTCGATTCCCGGTGGCAAAACACTCCGAATCTACTTGGTTTTTTCGTCTCCCAAGGAGAAAATTCTGACGATACGAGGCGAATAGGTCGCCTACTTGTAGTTATGCACCCTTTCAGATTTCCACTAAGAGCTGAAGTTCGAGCCGCAGGATTTCTTCCAACCTCGTTGGCTCTCATAGCAACTGACGAGTGCAATTCCAATCAGGTCCAAGTTTCAACAAAGGGAAATCAGGTTTTCCTTGAAGGGTATTGGGAGGCACATATATGGGCTGCTATGGAGCAGCTTCAGGGCGCCGTTGAGAGCGCGGTTGTCGTGCGGATGGAGGTCATCTCATCTGGGAAGGAATGTTCCAGCGTTCAGGTCAGCGCTGTCGTACCTGAGGACAACGTCGGCGACATCATTGCGAGCGTGAATCAGAACGGTGGCGTCGTTCAAGGTCTGGCTGATCACGAGTCCGGGAAAGTCCTTGTGTTCAATCTAGAATGGTCAAATCTTGAGGTTGTCAGAGGCTTGGTGGCTGAAATCGGCGATGTTGGTGAGATTCAGCAAGTTGAGCATCTTGGCTTCGGTCCAACGGTCGGGCCGCGTGATGGGTGTGCATAACAAATTGCTGCAGCTGACCGCCTACGGCGGCAGCTGAGCATAGTCGTTATGCATTTGGTTAAAGTCAGCGCCTTCGCACTTCTACTCACCGTGGTGGCATGTTCGCCGTATCTGGCTCCTCCCACCGAAACAGACGCGACTATTTATGTCCTGAACACCATTCCAGGCCGCGGTGAAGAATCTTATGCTTTACTAGTAGATGATAGCGAGGTGGCTTTTTTGAAGTCACGTCAATACACGTGGTTCTATCTGCCTCCGGGGAGCTACAGCTTTGAGGTGGCGGGAGGCAGAGAGTTGGGGGTCAAACAGTCCGCGTTGGAGCTCAAACTGATACCAGGAACTACCAGATACCTAGTCTATGATGAGGAGGAGAGGTACAACTACCTCATCGAATATGGGCAAGAGCATGCGCTAGGTTGGTTGCAGGGCGCCAGGTTCGTTTCAAACTCCGTTAGGAATTGAGCGTGTTTATGCATAACAAATGGCTGCAGC
>JBCCVP010000069.1:0-24198 GCA_039195135.1 Pseudomonadota bacterium
ACCGTCCAGTCTTTGGATACAAAAATGACCAGGGTCCCTATCTGACCCACAAGCTCGAAGCCTTCAGACCCGTCGAGATCACCTGGTCCGTCGTCGTATCAATCCCTTTGATACGACAACTTGGCTCAAGATACGAGACCCCAAGCGGGTCTGACCCAGCCTCCGGGTTTCTGACGGTCGCGCAGCGGCGTGCCGGTGCTACAACTTTTTCAGCCGCTCAAGCTGCGCGTTGATGTCCGCCAGCCCCGCTTCGGCTTCCGCAAGCTGATCCCGCGCCTTTTGCACCACCGCCGCCGGCGCGTTTGCCACAAACTTCTCATTGCTCAGCTTGCCCTTGAGGCGCCCGATATCCTGTTCCCGGCGACCTTGCTCGCGCTCCAGCCGGGCACGTTCCGCGTCCAGATCGATCACGCCAGCCAGCGGCACATGCAGCTTGAGGCTGGCCGCCAGGGCAAAAGCGGATGCCGGCACGGCTTCGTCTTCGGCCAGCCAGCGGATCGACTCGAGGGCACCGAGCTTCCGCACCATGTCGCCATGGCGCTCCATTCGTGCGCGGTCCTTGTCGTCGCCACCTTCCAGCAGCAGGTCCAGCGGCTTGCGCGGCGCAATATCCATCTCTCCGCGAATTTGCCGAATGCCCAGCAGCAGTCCCTGCAGCCATTTCACCTCCGCCTCGGCCTCGGAATCGATGGCCCCGGCCTGTGGGAAGGACTGCACCGAGATACTGTCGCCGGCAAGCCCCAGCGGCGGCGCGACGCGCTGCCAGATTTCTTCGGTCAAAAACGGCATCAGCGGATGCGTCATGCGCAGCGCCTGTTCCAGCACCGACAGCAGCGTGTGGCGGGTATGGGCAGCGGCCGGATGATCTGCTTCGTTCAGGATCGGCTTGGTCAGCTCCAGGTACCAGTCACAGTACTCGTGCCAGACAAACTCGTAGATGGCGCTGGCGGCAAGATCAAAGCGGTAGCGTTCAAAATTTTCCCGCACGCTGGCAATAGCGCTGCTGAGGCGGCTCTCAATCCAGCGATCGAATACAGTGGCCTGCGCCGGCTGGATCGCCACCGGCTGATCCTCCACGTTCATCATCACGTAGCGGGCGGCGTTCCAGATCTTGTTGCAGAAGTTGCGGTAGCCCTCAATGCGGCCGGTATCCAGCTTGATGTCCCGGCCATGGGTCGCCAGCGCGGCTAAGGTAAAGCGCAGGGCGTCGGCACCGTAGGCCTTGATGCCGTCGGGAAACTGCTCGCGGGTGGCCTTCTCGATCGCCGGCGCCATCTGCGGCTGCATCAGACCGGTCGTGCGTTTGGTCACCAACGTCTCAAGATCAATGCCGTCAATGAGGTCCAGCGGATCCAGAATGTTGCCCTTGGACTTGGACATCTTCTGGCCCTGGTGGTCGCGAATCAGGCCGGTGATGTAGACGTCGCGAAACGGCACGGCATCCATGAACTTGAGACCAAACATGATCATCCGGGCCACCCAGAAGAAAATGATGTCGAAGCCGGTGACCAGCACGTTGGTGGGATAGAACGTCTTGAGCCGCTCCGTTTCCTCGGGCCAGCCCAGGGTGGAAAAGGGCCACAGGCCCGACGAGAACCAGGTGTCGAGCACGTCCTCGTCCTGCCTGAGCGCCACCCCCTCCAGCCCGTGACGGTCGCGGACGTCCGCCTCGGAATGGCCAACATAGATATTGCCGTCCGGGTCGTACCAGGCGGGAATCCGGTGGCCCCACCAGAGCTGCCGGCTGATGCACCAGTCCTGGATGTTGTTCAGCCACTCGTAGTAGGTCTTGTCCCAGTTCTCGGGCACAAAACGGATGCGCCCGGACCGCACCGCGTCGATCGCGGGCCCGGTAATCTGCTTCGCGCCCCCCGGCCGACCGTCTGCCTGCTCCTCGGAGGTCAGATCCACGTACCACTGATCGGTCAGATAGGGTTCCACCACGGCGCCGGAGCGATCTCCCCGGGGCACCATCAGGCGGTGGTCATCGATCCGTTCCAGCAGTCCTTCGGCCTCCAGGTCCGCCACGACCCGTTTTCGCGCTTCAAACCGGTCCAGCCCCTGGTAGGCGGCCGGCGCCGCGCCGTTGATGCGCGCGTCATCTTCGAAAATATTGATCAGCGGCAGGTTGTGGCGCTGACCCATGGCGTAGTCGTTGAAGTCGTGGGCCGGCGTGATTTTCACGCAGCCGGTGCCAAATTCCGGGTCGACGTAGCTGTCGGCGATGAGCGGAATGGTGCGGCCGGTCAGCGGCAGCGTGATCTGTGTACCGATCAGGTGGCGGTAGCGATCGTCGTCCGGGTGCACCGCGACGGCGGTGTCCCCGAGCATGGTCTCGGGCCGCGTTGTGGCCACCACCATGTGCCCCTCGCCGCTCGCCAGCGGATAGCGCAGGTGCCACAGGCTGCCGTGTTCCTCCTCGGAAATCACCTCCAGGTCCGACAGGGCCGTGTGCAGTACCGGATCCCAATTCACCAGCCGCTTGCCGCGGTAGATCAGGCCAGCCTCGTAAAGGGCGACAAACACGTCCCGCACCGCTGCGGACAGACCCTCGTCCATGGTGAAGCGCTCGTGGCGCCAGTCCACGGAGGTGCCCAGGCGGCGCATCTGATCGGTGATCACGCCGCCGGACTCTTCTTTCCAGGACCACACCGCCGCCTCGAACTCGTCCCGCTGCATGTCGCGGCGCTTGCGGCCTTCCGCCTCCAGCCGGCGCTCCACCACCATCTGCGTGGCGATGCCCGCGTGATCGGTGCCGCACTGCCACAGCGCCTGGCGCCCATTCATGCGGTTAAACCGGGTCAGCGCGTCCTGCAGCGTGTGCTGAAACGCGTGACCCATGTGCAGCCGGCCGGTCACGTTGGGCGGCGGAAGCATAATGGTGTAGGGCTCGCCGTCGCCCCGGGGGGCAAACAGATCCAGGTCCTCCCAGCGTTGATACCAGCGCTGTTCGATGTCTTTGGGTTGGTAGCTCTTTTCCATCGCGCGAAGATAAAGCAAAAAGGCTCGAGAGAAAAAAGAAAAGGGGTCAGGTTAAGAAAAAGGGGTCAGACAACTTTTCTCTCGCAGAAAAGTTGCCTGACCCCTTTTTCTCTTTTTCTCTTTTCTTTTCCTAGGCCCGGGTCAGTTCTCGGTCTGGTCGATGATGTACTGGGTCAGCAGCCCCACCGGTCGACCGCTTGCCCCGTTGCGGCTCCCGCCTTCCCAGGCGGTGCCGGCGATATCCAGGTGGGCCCAGGAAAACTTGCCGGCAAAGCGGGAAAGAAAACACCCGGCGGTGATGGCACCGGCGCTCGGGCCGCCGATGTTGGCCATGTCCGCGTAAGGGCTGTCCAGCTGTGGCTGGTAATCGTCCCAGATCGGCAGCCGCCAGGCCCGGTCGTGGGTTGCCTCGCCGGCCTTGAGCAGCGCGTCCGCCAGCTTGTCGTCCTGGGACATCAGGCCGCTGGCGTGTTTGCCCAGCGCCACGACGCAGGCGCCGGTGAGGGTGGCTACATCAATCACACTCTTCGGCTTGAAACGTTCCGCGTAGGTCAGCGCATCGCAGAGAATAAGGCGACCCTCCGCGTCGGTGTTCAGAACCTCGATGGTCTGCCCGGACAGGCTGGTGAGCACATCCCCCGGTCGGTAGGACTTGCCGTCGGGCATATTTTCCACCGCCGGTACCAGGGTGATCAGATTGACCTTGAGCTTCAGCAGCGCGCAGGCTTCAAAAGCGCCGATGACGGCGGCGGCACCGCCCATGTCGTATTTCATCTCGTCCATGCCCTTGCCGGGCTTGAGGGAGATACCACCGGTATCAAACGTAATGCCTTTGCCCACCAGCACGTGGGGTTTTTCTTTGGCCGCGGCGCCGGTGTAGTTCAGCACAATCAGTTTGGGCGGAAAGTGGCTGCCCTGAGCAACCCCCAGCAGCGCACCCATGCCCATCTCTTCCATCTGCTTGCGCCCGAGCACCCGGGCTTTGCAGTTGGGCAGATTGTCCGCCATGGTGCGGCACTCCTGCGCCAGGTAGCTTGGGTTGCAGATGTTGGGCGGCAGGTTGCCCAGCTCCCGGGCGCGCTCCACGCCGCGGCTGATGGCGCTGGCCTGGTTCAGGCCGGCCCGCAGCGAACGGTCCCCAAAAAACACCATCCGGTTGAGGCGCGAGCGGTTTTTCTCACTGCGTTTGGTGGTGCTGTAGCGATACACACCGTGGGCGCAGGCAAGCGCGCAGTGGCGCGTTTTCCACTTCAGATCCCGTCCGGGGAGGGTCACTTCCGGCAGCGCGCAGGCGGCGGCCTTAAAGCCGCGACCGGTAAGGAAGCGCATCGCTCCGGCGGTGACCGTCTGCAGCACGGAGGCGCTGAGTTTCTCCGGCTTGCCGCAGCCCACGATGAGAACCCGCTCTGCTTCCACGCCAGGAAGGTCGGGCCACAAGAAAAATTTGCTCGTGCCGGTGGCGATATCGCCGCGTTTGATCAGCCTCAGCAGGGCGCCGTTGCTGGCTTTGTTGACCGCAGCAGCTGCGCCGCGCAGCCGGCTGCCGGTGGTCACGCCGATGATCAGACAGGGTGTGGAAAACTCGACCGCCGACTGCTCGGTTGTAGAAAACTTCATCACTGGAGTTGTAATCCTGCAAGCTGGAGCGGTCTGTCAGGCGACAGACCCGTGAATATCGATGTTTTGACGCGGCGCAATCCGTCGCGCCTGGTCCCCCAAAAATGGACTCTGGTTCCCGCCGTTTCGACGACCGGCCCCCGACGCTGAGCCGGACGCTGGCGTCAAGACGTCAGGTCAGTTGCTACACTGCGCGCCAATTGTAGAGCAATTCTTTCCCGGGCACACCGTGGGCATCGCCGACCGCTACCTCCTGCAATCTGTTTTTCTGAACTGGCTCGCTGTGCTGGTGGTGCTCCTGTGCGTCACCCTCGGGCTGAGCGTCGGCGATACGCTTTCCGACGTGGCAATGGGACGGGTACCGGCGCACCTGCTCACCACCCAGCTGGGGCTGAAGACCCTGGAGGGTTCGGTGATCCTCGTACCCCTTTCCCTGTTTCTTGGCATTGTGCTCGCCTTCGGGCGCCTGTGGCGGGATCAGGAACTCACCGTGCTGGCGGCCTGCGGCTACGGCCGCTGGTCCATGTTTCGGCCGCTGATCGTGATCACGATACCGCTGCTGGCGGTGATGGTGGTGCTGTCCCTTTGGCTGGCGCCCTGGGCCCTGCGTACTTCCAAGGCGCTGATCGCCCAGGCGGCCAGCGAGGTGTCCGTTGCGGGGCTGCAGGCCGGTCGGTTTCATGAATTTGCCGCCGGCGACAGCGTGGTCTACGTCGGCGACCTCGACGAGGACGGGCGCTTCACCAACGCGTTTATTCACGTGGACCGGGACGGCCGGAAGGACATTGTGACCGCGACCAGCGGTTTTCAGTATCAGGATGCGCTGGGTAACAAATACCTTGCCCTGGAGAATGGCGAGCGCAGTGAGGGGACGCCCGGCGAGGGGGATTACCGGTGGATGACCTTCGCCCGCAACGACGTGCGGCTGCCGACGCCGCAAACGCAGGCGGCGGTCACCAAGCTCGGCGCGCTGCCGCTGGCAGAGGTACTCGACGGCACCACGCCGGGTCACCACGCGGAGTTTCACCGGCGCCTGGCGCCGATCGTGGCCCTGCTGGTGCTGGTGGCGCTGGCCAATCCGCTGTCCCGTACCAGCCCGCGGAGCGGTTATTTTGGCAACCTGGTGGCGGCGCTCATGATCTACATCGTCTACGCCAACGTCCTGACGGTGGCAACGGCCTGGCTGGAAGGTGATCCCGCCTGGCGAACGCTGGGGCTCTGGTGGGTGCACCTCGTTGGTCTGGCGCTGGCGCTTTGGATGCTGCGCAATCGCCATACCCGGCGGAGAAGCGCGTGATTGGCGCCATCGCAGACCGCCACATCGGGCGCACCGCCATCGCCGGCATGGGCATTGCGCTGCTGGCGCTGCTGGGGCTTTACGGTCTGTTTACGCTCATCGCTGAGCTGGGGGACGTGGGGCGCGGCAATTACGGCGTGGCAGACGCCATTCGCTACGTGGTGCTTCTGACGCCACAGCAGCTGGTGAATCTGTTTCCCACCGCCGCGGTGGTTGGGGCGCTGCTGGGGGTCGGCGGCATGGCGGCGGCGGGAGAGATCGTCGCCTACCGGGCCGCGGGCCTGTCCCGGCTTCGAATTGCGCTGGCGGTGGTGCTGTCCGGTGCCGTGCTGCTGCTGCCGGTGATCCTCATCGCCGAGCTCATCGGGCCGGCGGGGGAGCGTATGGGACGGTCCATGCGGCTGCGGCTGCAGATATCGGATGTGGCGCTGGCCAGCGACGCGGGCCTGTGGGTACGCGACGGACAGCGGGTGATCCACGCCCGGCGGCCGATTGCGCCGACCATCGATCCCACCGAGCCGGTGCTCCTGGCGGATATCGATGTATTCGAATTCAGTGAGGGACGGATGCTGCGTGCCACCCGGGCCGAATCGGGGGTCTATGTCGAAGGGAACTGGGAGCTGCGTAATCTACGCCGCAGCCGGCTGGACGGGAACCGGGTGGTGACGGAGGAAAAAGCCACCGAGGTCTGGCCGTCGCTGATTGCGCCGGAGCAGATCCGCGCCGCCATTTCCCGGCCCCAGGCGCTGTCCGTCGCCGAGCTGAAACCCTACATCGATTATCTGTCGGAAAACGGTCTGAATGCCCGGCCGTACACCGCTGCCCTGTGGGCGAAGCTGGCATATCCGCTCAGCACGCTGGTGGTGATTTTTGCCGCCACTCCTTTTCTGTTTCATGGCGTCCGGGCGACCAGCGTCGGCTCGCGCCTGTTCGTCGGCATACTGCTCGGAATCGGTTTTTTTCTGATCAATCGGTGGGCTGGCAGCCTGGCCCAGGTTTACTCGATCGCGCCGGCGGTTGCTGCGCTGACCCCGAGCGCGCTGTTCGCCGGCATCTCCACCTGGGCGTTGCGCCGCGGCACCTGATCGCCCTCAGGGTTTGGCGCCCTTCACCAGATGGGTTTTCGAAGCCAGGTCGTGCCAGCTCCGATGACCGAACAGGTACCACAGAACCCCGATGCCCGCCGCGGCCCAGGACGCGATGGCGGTGGCAAAGCGCAGCGCCGCCTGGGCAAACCCCGGTTGCCGCTCGTGTTCGTTGACAACGTAAAGGCGCCAGGGCCGCATGCCCAGCGTCTGGCCGCCGCGCCACCAGCTTAAGGTGAAGTAGGCAAACACGACGGCCGCGAGGTAAAGCTGGAACGCCAGCGAACCGGCCGCTACGTAATCGCCGTCGCTGACCGCAGCCCAGGGCAGGGTGGCCAAAAACAGCACGCCGGTGAGGGCCAGCGCGTCGTAGAGGTTGGCGAGCAATATTTGCCACAGGGGTGGGCTCATCATTTCCACCATCATGATCAAATCAACAGGTTATGCGCGAATCTTGGGACGTAAATGTCGACAAACAAGGGTCACGCTTGTCAGGCTGGTGCAAAGACTGCTACCTTGCCGCGCAAGTTGCACTACGAAAGCGCCGGTACTCCAGCGCGGAATTGCTGCAGCACCCGGTGCGGGGAGCACAGCCACCGGGAAACTGGAGGAGCGGCAACCGCTGCGTTTGCTTTTGCGACGGCAATCGCTAAGCTGGTCGGCCTTCGACACGGGATCGTTCGCAACCTGTGAAGACGTGTCCCGCTGACGCGGGGCCGCGGTGCGAACAGTAGTTCTTTTAGTCTTTACATAAAAAACGTTGGGACAAAATCGATATGCCAAACCGACCTAACAGCGGCGTAGCCGGGTGGGCGGGCGTTGCGTTTTCGCTGATGCTTTTTAGCACTCTAAGCAGCGCCGACGTGCTCGACTCCGCGGTACAGACCGAACAGGACACCAATCAGTCCACCCGCCAATCACAGACTCGCATTAACGCACTCGCCGAGGAAACCGAAGACCTCGTGGCGGAATACCGCCGGGTGCTGCGGGAAACCGAATCCCTCCGCGTCTACAACGACCAGCTGGAGCGGGTGGTAGATAACCAGCGCAGCGAGATCACCGCGGTGAACCGCCAGCTCGAGCAGCTGGAAGCCACCAACCGGGGCGTGGTGCCGCTGCTGATCGACATGATCGATACGCTGGAGCAGATCGTTGAAGCTGACGTGCCGTTTCAGCTGGAGCAGCGCCGCAACGTGGTACTCGATCTGCAGAACGACGTATACCGCGCGGACGTGACCACCTCGGAGAAATACCGCCGGGTGATGGACGCCTACCAGCGGGAAATCGACATGGGTCGTAACACCTTTTCTTACACGGGCAAGCTGCCGGACACGGACCGCACGGTGAACTTTCTGGTGGTCGGCCGCACGCTGCTGCTCTACCAGTCGCTGGACGGTGAGAGTGTGGGCTGGTGGAACCCCATCAGCCGCGCCTGGGAAGACCTGGATGACAGCTACGTCACGCCGGTTACCCACGCGGTCCGCATGGCCAACAACCAGGAGGCCTACAATCTAGTCAAATTGCCGGTGCCTGCAGCAGGAGGTGCGCAATGAGAACGCTTAGCCGCATCAGCACCGCCCTGGTGATCAGCCTGATCACCCTGAGCCCGGTTGCCGCCCAGTCGCTGGATCAGATTCTTGAGCAGACGCAGCAGGCGGCCTCTCAGCAGACGTCGGAGAATCGACAGCGGGAGCAGGAGTTCCGCAACAACCGTAACCAGCAGCGCCAGCTGCTGGCCCAGGCCCGGGCTGCGCTGCAGGCGGAAGAGGACAAATCCGACCGCCTGAAGAACGCGTTCGACGAAAACGAACAGGCGCTCGCGGATCTGGAAACCGTACTTAACGAGCGCATGGGTAACCTCGGCGAGATGTTCGGCGTGGTGCGCCAGGTCGCAAACGACTTCAAAGGCAAGCTCGATAACTCCATCGTGAGCGCCCAGCATCCGGGCCGGCAGGAGTTCATGAGCACCCTGGCCCAGCGTAAAGAGCTGCCCACCATCCCGGAACTGCAGCAGCTTTGGTACGAAGTGCAGCGGGAACTCACGGAGCAGGGCAAGGTTGTCGAGTTTCAGGCCGACATTCTGCGTCCCAGCGGCGAGGTGGACCGGGATCAGACGGTGACCCGGGTCGGCGTGTTCAACGCCATTTCCGGCGGCAAATTCCTGCAGTGGCAGGAGCCGTCAATCGACCATAAGAACGGCATCCTGGCCGAGCTTGAGCGTCAGCCTCCGGCTCGCTTCACCGGCCTGGTCGGCGGCTATGAAGAAGCAGCCGCCGGCACCGTAGAGCCAATGGCGGTCGACTTCACCCGCGGCGTGATCCTGTCGCTGGTGGTGCAGACCAAAACCTGGGCGGAGCGCCTGGGCATTGGCGATGGCGTGCTGTCAGAAATGGGTGACGCCGGCATCATCGGTTACGTCATTATGGCCATCGGCCTGCTTGGACTGGTGGTGGCTGGGATCCGTGGTGTGTCCCTGTTCCTCAAAGGCAATGCGATCAAGTCGCAGCTGAAGAAGACTTCGCCGGATACCGGCAACGCGCTGGGTCGGGTCATGGCGGTTTACGCCGAAAACCCCGATGCCGACGTGGAGACGTTAGAACTGAAGCTCGACGAGGCCATCCTCCGCGAAACGGGACCACTGGAATCAGGACTCAGCTTTATCAAGATGCTTTACGTGATCGCCCCGCTGCTGGGTCTGCTCGGCACCGTGGTGGGTATGATCGGAACCTTCCAGGCCATCACCCTGTTCGGCACCGGCGATCCGAAGATGATGGCAGGCGGTATCTCGCAGGCGCTGATCACCACCGTGCTCGGCCTGTGTGTGGCGATTCCGCTCACGTTCCTGCACAGCCTGCTGCAGAGCCGTTCGCGCGCCCTGATCCAGATTCTGGAAGAGCAGAGCGCCGGCATCGTGGCACGCATTGCGGAGAAGCAGGATGGTGTGGCTGTCTAATCTCTCCACCAACCTCGCCGAGTTCATTGAGCTCGGCGGCGGCGTGCTCTGGTGGATCATGCTGGTGCTGCTCCTGATGTGGACCTTCATCATCGAGCGGCTGTGGTATTTCAAGGTGGTGCATCCCAAGCGGATGCGCGAAGTGATCGGCGCCTGGGACGCGCGGGTGGACACCACCTCCTGGCGGGCCAAGCAGATTCGCGCGGCGATGATCTCCGAGGTCAGCAAC
The DNA here is from genome assembly GCA_039195135.1 of Pseudomonadota bacterium. Lineage (GTDB taxonomy): Bacteria > Pseudomonadota > Gammaproteobacteria > Xanthomonadales > SZUA-38 > JANQOZ01. The sequence continues at coordinate 10,164 of JBCCVP010000069.1, forward strand.
GACCTGGGACGCAACGTGCTGCTGGTGAAGACGCTGATTGCCCTGTGCCCGCTGCTTGGGCTGCTGGGCACCGTGACGGGCATGCTGAACGTGTTCGACATTATGGCCATCACCGGCACCGGCAATGCCCGGGCCATGGCGGCGGGCGTATCCAAGGCCACCGTGCCGACGATGGCGGGCATGGTTGCGGCCCTGTCCGGCGTCTACTTCGGCTCACGCTTTGAGTACTGGCACAGCACGGAAACTGAAAAACTTGCGGACCAGATGCAGCACCATTGAGTGCAGCCAGGTCCCCTAACCGGATGAGGAAAGTCTGATGAGACGGCGACACGGCCAGGAAGACGATACCGAAATCAACATAACGCCCATGCTGGACATCGTGTTCATCATGCTGATCTTTTTCATCGTGACCACCTCCTTTGTTAAAGAGGCAGGCATTGACGTGAGCCGCCCTACGGCAAACACGGCGGAGAAAAAGACCAAAGGCAACATCATGATCGCCATCAACGAAACCGGCGAGGTGTGGATGAACAAACGCCGCGTTGAGGTACAGGCGGTGCGGGCTAACGTGGAGAAAGCCCACGCCGAGAACCCCGAGGGCAGCGTGGTGATCATCGCGGACAAGCAGTCCGCCACCGGTACGCTGGTGTCGGTCATGGACCAGGTAAAGCTGGCCGGCGTGGACGCCATTTCCGTCGCCGCTGAAACGCCGGGGAGGTAAGCCATATGCAGGACCAAGTAAGAACGGGCGTCTCCCTGCTGCTGGCAGTAGCGGTAACGGTCAGCCTGTTCCTGTTTATGCAGTACCTGATTTCCGGCGGCGCCGGCCTGGGCGACCGGGGCGAAACGCCACCGGGTATCCGCTTCGGTCCGGTGGACCTGGATGACGACGTCACGACGCGGGATCGGCGCGTGCCGAAAAAGCCACCGCCGCCGAAAGATCCGCCGCCGCCGCCCAAGATGAACGTGCAGAACGTGGATCGGGTGGTTACGCCCATGCCCAACATGAACATGCCGAAGCTCGACGTGCCCATGAGTGGCAGCGGTCCATTCCTTGGTGCTTTCGGTGCTGCGGACAACTCGGAAGGGGACATCATCCCGCTGGTGCGGATTCAGCCCCAGTACCCCCGCCGCGCGGCGATCGCCAAGATCGAGGGCTATGTGACCATCGAGTTCACGATTACCGAATCCGGCACCGTGACCGATCCGTCGGTGGTTGACGCCAAGCCGCCCCGGGTGTTCGACCGGGAGGCCATTCGCGCTATTTTGAAATGGAAATTTAAACCCAGAGTTATCGACGGCCAGGCGGTTGCCCGGCGGGCGACGCAAACCCTGGAGTTTAAGCTCGCGGACGCCTAAGCCGCGAAGGAGATCTGGATGAAAGCACCTCGGCTGAATACCGTACTGCAAACGCTGCTTCTGACTGCCAGCTGTCTGCTGCTGGCCCCGGCGCTGGCCCAGGAAGGCGAAGCGACCCGCGAGCCGCCGGCGGCGGTTTGGAAAAACGAGCGCAACTTCAACGCCGTGCAGAAAGCCTGGGAGCTGGTGGCGAACGAGCAGTACGCCGAAGCCAAGGTGGAGTTCACGGAGCTTGTCGGCAAGATCAGTGATCCCTACGAGCGCTCCCAGGCGATGTTTGGGCTGGCCCAGGCGCAGATGGCCACCGATGACTTCGACAGCGCGCTGAATCTGTACGAGCAGATCGTGGACATGGATGTGCTGCCGAACAAGCCGCACTTCGACGCCATGTTTCAGATCGCTCAGCTCTACTACATGCGTGAGCGCTACGACGACACGCTGCGCTGGATCGAGCGGTGGCAGGCCGAGTCGGGTGAAGACCGGGTTGAGGCCTACGAGCTGAAGGCTTCGGTTTATGCCCAGCGCGATGACTTTAAGAACGCGCTGAAAAACATCGATATCGCTATCGGCATGGCGGAAGAACCGAAAGAAAGTTGGTACCAGCTCAAGCTCGCCATGCACTACGAGCTGAAGGAATACCCGGCATCCCGGGACGTCCTGGAAATCCTCGTGCGCAAGTGGCCAGACAAGAAGCAATACTGGACGCAGCTATCCGCCATCAACGTGACGCTGAAGAACGACCAGGAAGCCCTGGCGGTGATGGCCATTGCTCACCGTCGCGGCATGCTGGAAACCGAGCAGGAGATCATCCAGCTGTTCAGCCTCTACGGCTACCTCGATCTGCCGTACAAGGCGGCGGAAACCCTCGCCGGCGGTATTGACGATGGGATTGTCGAGCCGAGCCAGAAGTTCTGGGAGCAGCTGGGTAACGCCTGGTACGCCGCCCAGGAGCTGGACAAGGCTGTTGTGGCCCTGTCCAAGGCCGCAGACGCGGCGCTGGATGGCAAGCTCGACATGCAGGTGGCCCACATCCTGGTGGATAAGGAAGACTGGTCCGGTGCCAAGTCCTCCCTGCGGTCGGCGATCGACAAGGGTGGTCTGACCGACACCCAGCTTGGCAACATGTATGTGCTGCTGGGCATGGCGGAGCTCAATACCGACAACTCCGGCGCTGCGCGTACCGCGTTCCAGTCGGCCCGGCAGTACGAGAAGGTCCGCCAGAGCGCCCAGCAGTGGCTCAACCATATGGACGAGCTCGCCAAGCGCTCCGGACCTTAAGGACAAAGCCCGCCGGCAAACGCCGGCGAGGCCCCGGCCCATGCCGGAACCGCATGACTACCCGGTCAGCCCAGCTGATCGAGACCTGATTGAAACCTTCTGTGACCAGCTGTGGGCCGAGCGCGGCGCCGCCGAGAACACGCTGGCTTCCTACCGCTTTGATCTCACCGGCCTTGCCCTGTGGCTGGCCGCCCGCGATGGGTCCCTTGCGACGGCGCAGCGCGCGGACCTGCTGGAGTACCTGGCTCGCCGCACCCGCGCGGGCTTCAGCGCAGCGTCCAATGCCCGGCTGCTGTCCTGCCTGCGGGCGTTTTTTGGACACCTGCTGAAAACCCGACGGAGGCCCGACAACCCCAGCGAACGGATCCAGGCGCCCCGCCTGCCGCGCAAGCTGCCGGATGCCCTGTCTGAGGACGAGGTGGAGGCGCTGCTGAACGCCCCGGATGAAACAACGCCCCTCGGTCAGCGTGACCGGGCCATGATCGAACTGCTGTATGCCACGGGACTGCGGGTATCGGAGCTGACCGGCCTGCGCTTGTCGCAACTCAGCCTGACCCAGGGGGCGCTGAAGGTCATCGGCAAAGGCAACAAGGAGCGGCTGGTGCCCATCGGCGAAGCGGCGTTGGATTGGCTGCAGCGCTATCTCAAAGATGCCCGGGGAGAAATTCTGAAGGCCCGGGAAAGTGATGCGGTGTTTGTGACCGGCCGCGGCGGACCGATGACCCGCCAGGCGTTCTGGCATCTGCTGAAACGTCATGCCGGGGTTGCCGGGATCGAGCGGTCCTTTTCGCCCCATTCCCTGCGCCATTCCTTTGCCACGCACCTGCTCAACCACGGGGCTGATCTGCGCGTGATCCAGCTGCTGCTAGGACATGAGGATCTGTCCACCACCCAGATCTACACGCATGTCGCCACCGAGGAACTGTCCCGGCTCCATCGCCGACACCATCCGCGGGGGTAAACCGGAAGGGGGGCGGGCTTGCGCCGCCAGCGACGGACCGGGGCTCGAGGCGTTCACCCGTTGCTCACGGCGGCTCGACCCGCCGGTCACTGCCCGGCAACCATAGTAACTGCGTTAAACAGCACAACCGAAGCCATGCCTCCCGTTTCCTCCGCTGCGCCCCGGGTCTCGACCGTCGATGACCGGGAATTTGACCACTACGACGCCCTGGCCGATACCTGGTGGGATCCAACCGGGCCGTTCTGGCCGCTGCACCGGCTGAACGAGCTGCGCGTTCATTGGATCGTTGATCAGCTCACCGCGTTGGGTATGGCTGAAGGGGCGGCAGCGCAGCCGCTGGCCGGTCTGAGCGTGCTGGACCTGGGCTGTGGCGGCGGGATCCTCGCCGAGTCGCTGGCCCGCCTTGGGGGACAGGTGCACGGCGTGGACGTAGTGCCGCGCAATATTGCGACGGCGAAGCACCACAGTGCCGCTTCCGGACTCAATGTCAGCTATGCCGTCACCAGTGCCGAAGAATTGGCGGAAGCGGGCCGCCGCTACGATCTCGTCTGCAACATGGAGGTGGTCGAGCACGTCGCCAACCTGGAAACCTTCATGGCCTGCGCCGGCAGCCTGGTGCGGCCCGGCGGTGCCATGTTTGTCGCCACCATCAACCGTACCCTCCGCGCCTGGCTCACCGCCATCATCGGCGCGGAGTACATCCTTCGGTGGCTGCCCCGGGGCACCCATCGCTACCGCCTGCTGCGCAGGCCCGAGGAAGTGGCCCACCTGCTGGCTGCCAGCGGCCTGCGGCAAACGGCGATCACCGGCGTGCGGGTCAACCCGCTGAACCGGAAGTTCTCCTTTACCGATGACGTCGGGGTGAACTACATGCTGTGCGCGGTCAAGGCGGTGAAGCCATGAGGGCTGAGCTGCCGGTGCTGCCGTTTGATCAGCTGGACCTGTCGCCGCGTCTGCGGCGGGACCTTCGATCTGACCAGGCTGGGGAAGCAGGAGCGGTGGCGATCTATCGCGGCATGCTGGCTGTGTCCCGGGACCCCATCGTGCGGGCGTTTGCCGAGGAGCACCTTGAGACGGAGCGTCGTCACCTGGCGTTTTTTGACGCCAGGCTGCCCGCTCGCCAGCGCAGCCGCCTGCTTGGACTGTGGCGCCTGAGCGGCTACCTGCTCGGCGTGATCGCGGCGGTCCTCGGTCGTCACTGGGTTTTTGTCACCATCGAGGCGGTGGAGACCTTCGTGGTCAGGCACTACGAAGATCAGCTTATCCAGCTGCGTGGCAACGAGCCGCTGGCGCCGCTGGCGGCGCGCCTCGCTGAGTTTCAGGCGGATGAGGACCACCACCGGTCTGATGCTGGGGGTCGCCGCGGGTCCGCGGGCGGCCTGCGGGAGCGTCTCTGGGCCGCGATCATCGACGGTGGATCTCAGGTGGCGGTTGTGTTCGCCCGGGCCATCTGATCGCATGTGGCCATTTTGCGAAGAGCGCTTCTCACCGTCTTCACATTTGGCGGAAAGTCGCGAAACGCGGCGGCCGGCTATCGGTCCCGGGTAACCTTCGGTCTGGGGGCTGCTAAACTAGCGGGAATTATCTGGCGATATTCGGGTCTACTGGATCGCCGCCGCACACGGAAGAAAAAACAACATGATGAACAGGCTGATTATCACTGCCGGGGCGCTGCTGTTCGCCGCTTCGGGAACCGCTGGGGCTCAGGAGTACCTCAAGGCCCGGCAGGCGGTGCAGAAACTGGTGCCCGGTATTCAAATCGACTCGGTCCGGCCCGCACCTTTCGAGGGCTTTGTGGAAATTCTGCTGGGAGCGCAGCTCATCTACGTCTCGGAAAACGGAGAGTACGTGATCGACGGGCAGCTCATTGAAGTCGATACCCGGCGCAACCTTTCCGAGGCCAGCAAGGGTGCGGTGCGCAGTACCCGGCTCAAGACGGTCAGCGAAGGCGAACGCATCCGCTTCGCCGCCAACGGTGACAGGAAACATCGGATTACCGTGTTTACCGACATCGATTGTGGCTACTGCCGGCGGCTGCATGAACAGATGGCCGAGTACAACAAGCTGGGCATTGAGGTGGACTACTTGTTTTTCCCTCGCGCCGGCATTAATTCCCACTCCTACAACAAGGCGGTGTCGGTCTGGTGCGCAGTGGATCAAAACGCGGCCATGACGCTCGCTAAGTCTGGCGAGGAGCCCGTGCCGCAGGAGTGCGACAACCCGGTGCAGAATCACTACGAGCTGGGTCGGGAACTTGGCGTGACCGGCACCCCCGCGCTGCTCACCGATGACGGCGCGCTGATCCCCGGCTATGTGCCTCCGGCGGACCTGCTGGAACGGCTGAATCTGACCGCCGGCACCTGACCGCTTCGGTCCCGAGCGCCTTGCCCGGGACCGGGTTCCGATCCTCCCCAGGGTCCGAGCGCCTTTGCCGCACCGGTGGCCGTCGCGGCCGCCCGCCAGGGATGAGGTTTTTTACCCCCCGCGGACTCGCTCCCCCGCGGCTCTTTGAAGTATCATCTCGGCTGCCCTGATCCTGTAGCTCTATGTCCGTCCGCTGCCTGTCCGGTCCACCCTGCCTGTCGTCTTTTCGCGTCGACAAAATTAACCGTCAGCTTGGCGCTCTCGAGGGATTTCGGTCCGAGCTGATCGAGGCGCGGGAGGTGTACCTGGTGCGGACCAACCGCAACGTGGACAGCGCCCAATGGGTTGATCTTTCCGAGCTGCTCAACGCCCGGGACGAACTGTCCCTCAGCACACAGGATCCGGGCATCGTGTTTGTTCTCCCCCGCACCGGCACCCAGTCCCCCTGGTCCAGCAAAGCCACAGAGCTCACCCGGGGCTGCGGTTTCGGGTGGGTCAGCCGCGTGGAGCGGGGCATCAGCTATCGCTTCAACGCTCCGGTCAACCTGCGGCTTGAAGACCTGAAGCTGCACGACCGGATGACCAGCCAGATTGTGTCGGATCTGCGCGAGGCGCCGCGACTGTTTGAGGAAGCCGAACCGGCCCGGTTGGAGCGGGTCACGCTCTGGCGCCTGGGCCGGCCGGCGCTGGTGGCCGCCAACCGTGATCTTGGGCTGGCGCTTGCGGACGACGAGATTGATTACCTGGTCAAGGCGTACAGCGAACTGGGTCGCGATCCCACGGACGCGGAGCTGATGATGTTTGCCCAGGCCAACTCGGAGCACTGCCGGCACAAAATTTTCAATGCTGACTGGACGGTTAACGGCCGCCCCGCGGAGCGATCCCTGTTTGGCATGATCCGCAACACCCACGAGCGGTATTCGGCCGGCACGCTGAGCGCTTACAGCGATAACGCTGCAGTGGTGGAAGGCGGAGAAGCGGTTCGCTTCTTTGCCGATCCGGAACAGCGCTGCTATGTGACCCAGCGCGAACCGATCCACTTCATGATCAAAGTGGAGACGCATAATCACCCCACCGGCATCTCGCCCTTCCCCGGCGCCGCCACCGGGTCCGGCGGCGAAATCCGTGACGAATCCGCCACCGGCCGTGGCGGTCGACCCAAAGCCGGTTTGACCGGATTCAGCGTGGCCAATCTGCATCTGCCGGAGCATCCCCGGCCCTGGGAAGACGACGGGCCCCGGCCGGCCCACATGGCCACGGCACTGGAGATCATGCTGGAAGGCCCGATTGGAGCCGCAAGCTTCAACAACGAGTTCGGCCGGCCGGCGCTGGGCGGCTATTTTCGCAGCCTGGATCTGCGCGTAGGGGATCGCCGCCGAGGCTACGTTAAACCCATCATGCTGGCGGGTGGTCTCGGCAGCATTCGTCCCCAGGCGGTGTTTAAGGAGCCGATCGAAGACGGTCACCACGTGCTCGTGATCGGCGGCCCGGCCATGCTCATCGGGCTCGGGGGTGGGGCGGCATCGTCCATGGCCTCCGGCGCCAGTGATGTGGAGCTGGACTTTGCGTCCGTGCAGCGGGAGAACCCCGAGATGCAGCGGCGCTGTCAGGAGGTGATCGATCGCTGCTGGGCGCTTGGCGAGGCCAACCCGATCCAGTCGATCCACGACGTTGGCGCCGGCGGTCTGTCGAACGCAATCCCGGAGCTGCTGCATGACGGCGGCCGGGGCGGGCAGCTGCAGCTGCGCAAAATTCCGCTGGCGGATCGGGGCCTGTCGCCGATGCAGATCTGGAGCAACGAAGCGCAGGAGCGCTACGTGCTTGCCGTGGCGGAGGACCAGCTGGGCCAGTTCCTGGATCTGTGTCAGCGGGAACGCTGCCCGGTGGCCCGGCTTGGCGCAGCAACCCAGGAGCCCCACCTGCGGCTGGATGACGATCTGCTGAGCGAGCCGGTGGTGGACCTGCCCATGTCCGTGCTGTTCGGCAAACCGCCGCGCATGGAGCGCAACGCGGTGCGCGAGGCGCTGCCGGTGCATCGGTTCCACACCCAGGAGCTGAGCCTTGAGCGGGCGCTGCTGCGGGTGCTGCGCATTCCCGCGGTGGGTAGCAAGAGTTTTCTCATCACCATCGGCGATCGCACCGTGGGTGGCCTTTCCTGCCGCGATCCCATGGTGGGTCCGTGGCAGGTACCGGTTGCGGATGCGGCGGTGACGCTGGCGGACTTTTCCGGCTACCGCGGCGAAGCCATGGCGGTGGGCGAACGGACCCCGGTGGCGCTGCTCGACGCGCCGGCGTCCGCCCGCATGGCGGTGGCGGAGGTGGTCACCAATCTGATCGGAAGCGGCGTGCAGGAGCTGAGCGACATCAAGCTGTCGGCTAACTGGATGGCGGCGGCCGGGGCGCCAGGCGAGGACGCACGCCTGTTTGACGCGGTGCAGGCCCTTGGCATGCAGTTCTGCCCGGAGCTGGGCATCACCGTGCCGGTAGGCAAAGACTCCCTGTCCATGCAGACCGTGTTTCGGGAGCCGGACGGCCGCGAGCACCGCATCACGGCGCCTATGTCGGTGGTGGTGACCGGCTTTGCGAAGGTGCCGGACGTGCGCCGCGCGCTCACGCCGCAGCCGCTGGTGCGGGATGACTGCCCGCTGCTGCTGGTGGATCTCGGCGAGGGCAGCAACCGGCTCGGCGCGTCCTCCCTCGCGCAGGCTTATGACCGGCTTGGAGCCCGGCCCCCCGACGTGCGCGCCGGACAGCTCAAAGCCCTGTGGCAGGCTTACCAGAGTCTGGCCGCCGCCGGGCGGGTGCTGGCGGTGCATGACCGGTCCGACGGTGGCGTCATCGTGACGCTGCTGGAAATGGCGTTTGCCGGCCGCTGCGGTATGGACGTGCTGGTGCCCGAGGGGGTGGACCCCCTGCGGTTTCTTTTCAGCGAGGAAGCCGGCCTGGTGATCCAGGTCCGGGACGGCCAGCAGGCCGAGGTGCTGGAGACGCTGAAGCGGGCCGGGCTGAAGGCGCTGCTGGTGGGGCGGCCCCGGCGGGACGGCCAGGTGCGGATTACCCAGGACCGCCGCTCGCTGCTGTCGAGCGGCCGGGCCAGCCTGCAGAAGGCCTGGTCCGAAACCAGTTTTGCCATTCAGAGTCTGCGCGACAACCCTACCTGTGCCCGGGAAGAGATGGAGTCGATCAGCGAAAACGACCCCGGCTTAAGTCCCCGCGTTACCTTTGATATGGGTGAGCTGGAAGGGCCCTCCATGCTGGATCGACGGCCCCAGGTTGCGATCCTGCGGGAGCAGGGAGTCAATGGCCACGTGGAGATGGCGGCGGCATTTCATGAAGCCGGCTTCAAGGCTATCGACGTGCATATGAGTGACCTCATCGACGGCAGTGTCCGCCTGGATCAGTTTCACGGGCTTGTCGCCTGCGGCGGGTTTTCCTACGGCGATGTTCTCGGTGCCGGTCAGGGGTGGGCCCGGGCGATTCTGCACCGGGCGGATCTGCGGGCCCAGTTCAGCGATTTCTTCGCTGATCCGCGAAGGTTTGCCCTCGGCGTATGCAACGGTTGCCAGATGATGGCGGCGCTGGCCGAACTGATACCCGGCAGCGACGGCTGGCCCCGGTTTCTGCGCAACCGCTCGGAGCAGTTTGAGGCGCGCCTCTCGCTGGTGGAGATCACCGATTCGCCTTCCGTCCTGCTGGCCGGTATGCAGGGCTCGCGGCTGCCGGTGGCGGTCGCCCACGGCGAGGGTCGGGCCCAGTTTGACCAGTCCGGCAGTGTCGATGCGCTCGGCCGGCGGCTTGCGCTGCGCTACGTGACCAACGACGGCCGCCCGGCCCAGCGTTATCCGGCCAACCCCAACGGCAGCCCAAGCGGCATCACCGGCGTGTGCAACGCTGATGGCCGGGTCACGCTGATGATGCCGCATCCGGAACGGGTGTTTCGCACCGTCCAGCACTCCTGGGCACCGGCGGACTGGCCGGAGTCCGGGCCCTGGATGAAGATGTTTCACAACGCTCGAGCGTGGCTGCGGTGACCGCGCCAACGCAGCCCGAGGTGAGCCTCAAAGGCTTTCTGCTGCGCACCCTGCTTTGGCTGCCGCTGGCCTTCTGCTTCTGGTTTCTTTGGGCCGGCCTGTTTGTGGCGCCGGTCACGATGCTCATCGATGCGTTTTTGACCAGCTTTGGGGCCGGTAAGTTTCCGGCGGTTTATCAGAACGGCTTCCACGTGGAGGTGGAGGTGCTGATGGAGGTGCCCGAAGCGCTACGCACCGGCGCCGGTCAGGCGATCGTGACCATTCCGGTCAATCCCATGATCTACGGCTACGGGCTGCCGCTGCTTGCCGGGCTGGTTATTTCCACCCCGCTGCGCCGACGCATCCGCGCGCTGCAGATTGGGGTGGGCTGGCTGACGGTGGGGTTGACTCAGGCCTGGGGCGTATTCTGGGATCTGCTCCAGACGCTGCAGTTTCAGATGGGGCCGGAGGGTCAGGCGGTGGTGGCGGATCTGGGCCTGGATGCCAATGCGATCGCGCTGGCCTATCAGTTTGGCTACCTCATCCTTCCGGGGGTGGTGCCGGTGGTTTTGTGGCTGGTGATGAACCGGCGTTTTATCGAATCCCAGGTACCGCAAATCCGCGGCCTGAACCGGCCGGCGTGAACTGAAGCGACCGACTGGTGTCAGTATCATGCAACGGGGCGCCGCGGGAACGGCGTCGGAACGGGACATAGGGTATGGCAGAGACGGCACGGGAAACGTCTGAAGCGCTGCCGGAGGATACAAGCCCCTTAAGCGGGTTTGACCGGGAGCTGTGCGAGGCGCTGGTCGCCAAAGGAAAGCTTCGCGACTCGGACGTCAGCAAAGCAGAGCGGCTGGCCGCGGAAGGCAATGACAACTTCGTCAGCCTGCTGGTGCGGCTGGGCCTGGTCTCCGAGCGGGACGTGGCGGAGACCACCGCCGAGCAGCTCAAGCTGGAACTGATTTCCGCAAAAGAGTATCCGGAGGTGCCTCCACCGGTCGATCTGCCGCTGCGCTTTATGCGCGAGCATCAGCTGGTGCCGGTGGCGGACAGCGAGGGTCAGGTCACGCTGGTCATGGGCAACCCCCGGGATGACTACGCGCTTCGGGCGGTGGGCATGGCGGTCCACAAGACCGTGCAGCCGGCGGTTGGGATCCGGTCGGAGATCGAGGACGCCATCGAGCGGTTCTTCGGCGGCGGCCGCAGCGCCATGGGCCAGATCGTGGAAGACCTGACCGACGAGGTTTCGGCCGGCGAGGACGACGTGGAGCACCTGCGGGATCTTGCCTCCGAGGCGCCGGTCATCCGCCTGGTGAACCTGATCATGCAGCGGGCCGTTGAGTCCCGCGCTTCCGATATTCACATCGAGCCGTTCGAAAACCGCCTCAAGGTTCGCTATCGCATCGACGGCGTGCTGCAGGAAGTGGAGGCGCCGCCGGCGAGTTCCACCGCGGCGGTTATCAGCCGGGTCAAGATCATGGCCAAGCTCAACATCGCCGAACGGCGCCTGCCGCAGGACGGCCGCATCATGCTGCGGGTCCAGGGTAAGGAGCTGGATCTGCGCGTCTCCACGGTACCGACGGCCCACGGTGAAAGTGTGGTCATGCGGATTCTGGATCGGGAAAGTGTGGTGTTCAGCTTCGACAAGCTGGGTTTCCGGGAGCCGGTCCTGAGCCAGTTCAGCGAAGTGCTTGCCCAGCCCCACGGCATCATTCTGGTCACCGGTCCGACGGGATCGGGTAAAACCACCACGCTCTACACCGCGCTGTCGCAGATCAACACACCGGAGCGCAAGATCATCACCGTGGAAGACCCGGTGGAGTATCAGCTGGAGGGCGTGAATCAGATCCAGGCCAAACCCAGCATCGGGCTCGACTTTGCCAATGCGCTGCGATCGATTGTGCGCCAGGATCCGGACGTGATCATGATCGGTGAGATGCGGGATCTGGAAACCGCCAAGATCGCGATCCAGTCGGCCCTGACCGGCCACCTGGTGTTGTCAACCATTCACACCAACGACGCCGCCGGCGGTGTCACCCGGCTGCTGGATATGGGGGTCGACGACTATCTGCTGACCTCCACGGTCACCGGCATTCTCGCCCAGCGCCTCGTGCGGCGGCTGGACCCCGATTCCATGGAGGCCTATGAGGCGGTGCCGGAGGTGGTCAAGGAACTTGAGCTGGACCGCTACACCGATGAGACGCCGATCAGCCTGTACCGACCGGTGCCGTCAGAGCAGACAACGACGGGCTACATCGGCCGCTCATCGATCCTCGAATTCCTGCGCATGACCGATCCGCTGCGGCGGCTGGTGATGCGTCACGCGGACGCTTCAGAAATCATGGAACTGGCCCGAAAAGAAGGCATGCTCACGATGTACGAAGACGGCCTGCGCAAGTGTCTGGCCGGCCTCACCACCGTTGAAGAAGTGCTGCGGGTTACGCAGGAAACCTGATGGCCACCTTCCGCTACAAGGCGGTGTCGCCGGCTGGAGAAACGCTCAGCGGTCAGATGGAGGCCGGCAGCAGCGGCGAGGTGATCGCCCGGCTGCAGGAAGCGGGCAACGTGCCGATTTCGGCTGAGGAGGCGGGCCAGGGCCTGGTGCTGGCGCTGAACGACCTGCTCGGCGGCGGAGCACGGGTAAAGACCCGGGAGATCGGCCGCTTCACCCAGCAGCTCGCGACGCTGCTCGCGGCGGGCCTGCCCCTCGACCGAGGGCTGCATATTCTCGAGGACCTGGCGGAGAGCGAACCGCTGCAGCGGCTGATCAAATCGATTCGCGACCAGGTGCGGGGCGGCTCGCCGCTGTCCGACGCCCTGGAGCAGCAGCACGGCGTCTTCTCCCGGCTTTACATCAATATGGTCCGGGGCGGCGAAACCGGCGGCAATCTGGACACCACGCTGGCCCGGCTCGCCGAATACCTGGAGCGGTCGAAGGCGCTTAAGGACAGCGTGATTTCGGCGCTGATCTATCCCGCGCTGCTGCTGGTGCTGGCGGTTGGCTCGCTGCTGGTGCTGCTGGCCTACGTGGTGCCGCAGTTCACACCCATCTTTGAAGACCTGGGCGAGGACCTGCCCATGATCACCCAGACTGTGCTGTTTGTCGGGCGCATCATCCAGGACTACTGGTGGGCGCTGCTCGGCGGCGGGGTCATGCTGCTGATCTTTGCCCAGCGGCAGCTGACGGAAACGGCGTCGCGGCGCGCCTGGGATCAGCGTTTTCTGAAAATCAAAGGCGTTGGCGAGCTGATTCGAAAGGTGGAGATGGCCCGGCTGACGCGCACCGTCGGCACCCTTCTGACAAACGGTGTGCCGCTGCTCGGCGCGATGTCGATTGGCCGCGCGGTGCTGGGCAACGTGGTGCTGGCGGAAGCGGTGGATGAGGCCAGCAAGGAAGTCAAAACCGGCGGGGCGATGGCTCACGCCCTGGCTGCCACCGGCGAATTTCCGCGGCTGGCGCTGCAGATGATCAGCGTGGGAGAGGAAACCGGCCGGCTGGACGAGATGCTGGTAGACGTGGCGGACGCCTACGATGTGGAGGTGCGTACCGCTGTCGACCGGATGATGGCGCTGCTGGTGCCGCTGCTGACGATGACTCTGGCGGTACTGATTGCGGTCATCATCATCGCGGTCATGCTTCCCATTCTTCAGGTCACCGAGCTGGTGTAATCACACTTGGATATTTGACGCAGGCCGCTTCGCGGCCGCTGCTACGAGAGGCAATGAAATGAACCGAACGATTCGACGACAGCATGGATTCAGCCTGCTGGAGCTGCTGGTTGTGCTGGTGATCCTGGGACTGCTGGCCAGTCTGGTGCTCCCCAACGTCTGGGGCCGGCTCACCGGCGCCAAGTACAAGGCGGCGAAGGCGCAGATCACCGTACTGCAGCAGAACATTGATGCCTTTGCGCTGGACGTGGGCCGACTCCCGGACGATCTCAGCGAGCTGGTGGAACAGCCCGGTAACGCCGAGTTCTGGAGTGGCCCCTACGTGGCGACCAGCGTTCTGAAAGATCCCTGGGGTAACGACTGGGTCTACCGGCAGCCTGGAGAAAAGGGC
>JBCCVP010000070.1:0-23710 GCA_039195135.1 Pseudomonadota bacterium
CCCTCGCCCGTTTGCTCATCGCTCATGGCCATACACCAACCCCTCGGCGCGCACTCAAGATCCCTAGTACCTGCGTCCCAAAATACATGGCCTCCCTGGAGGCCCCCTCATGAATCAAATTTGTGGGGATAGGTCAGGGTCTGACCCGGTCTGACCCGGTTGGGAAACCGGGCCTCGACGCAATGCCGATACGGGGCGTTAGACTTTGCCGATCTCGTCGATCAGGGCGTCGGCGAAGCCGCTGGTGGAGACCTCAGTGGCGCCGTCCATCTGTCGGGCAAAGTCGTAGGTGACGGTTTTGTTGTCGATCACCCGCGGATAGGCCGCGTTGATCACGTCAGCCACTTCCTTCCAGCCGATGTGCTCAAACATCATCACGCCCGACAGCATCAGAGAGCTCGGGTTGACCTTGTTTTGACCGGCATATTTCGGCGCCGTGCCGTGGGTCGCCTCAAACACCGCCACGTGGTCGGCAATGTTGGCGCCCGGGGCAATGCCGATGCCGCCCACCTCCGCGGCAAGCGCATCGGAAAGGTAGTCGCCATTGAGGTTCATGGTGGCAATCACGCTGAACTCCGCCGGCCGCAGCTGCATCAGCTGGAACATGATGTCGGCGATGCGATCTTTGATCACGATCTTGCCTTCCGGCGCTTTGCCGCCGTGCTGATCCCACACCTCGTCTTCGGTGATGGTCACGTCGCCAAACTCTTCCCGCGCCACCTCGTAGCCCCAGTTGCGGAAGGCGCCCTCGGTGAACTTCATGATGTTGCCTTTATGCACCAGGGTTACGCTGTCATGGCCCCGATCGATGGCGTACTGAATGGCCTTGCGCACCAGCCGCTTGGTGCCGAAGGCGCTGATCGGCTTAACGCCCAGGCCGGCGTCTTCAAAAAATTCAACGCCCATCTCATTGCGCAGAAAATCTGCCAGCTTCTTGTTTTCCGGCGTGCCGCTCTGAAACTCGATGCCGCAGTACACGTCTTCGGTGTTTTCCCGGAAGATCACACAGTCCACCTCCTCCGGCCGCTTCATGGGGGACGGCACGCCGCTGAAATAGCGTACGGGGCGCACGCAGGCATACAGATCCAGCACCTGCCGCAGGGATACGTTCAGGGACCTGAAGCCACCCCCCACGGGCGTTGTCAGGGGGCCCTTGATAGCCACCACGAGATCGCGAATGGCGTCGAGGGTTTCGTCGGGGAAATAATCGCCGTCGTAAAGGCCCGCCGCTTTTTCTCCCAGATACAGCTCGGCCCAATGCACCTTGCGCTGGCCGCCGTAAGCTTTCTCCACCGCCGCGTCCCAGACCCGCAGGCTGGCAGCGGTGATATCGCCGCCGATACCGTCCCCCTCAACAAAACCGAGGATCGGATTGTCCGGAACCACCAGCCGATTGTCTTTCACTTCGATCTTGCTGCCAGTTTCCGGGTATTTGACGTGACGGTAGCTCATTGAGGCTCCTTTATTGGTTGAATGCGGATGTGGGTCCGGTCTTACGGGATCAGGCCGTCGCGATGCTGCGGGCCTGCTTGGCGGCGTCCGACCGCTCCACCTCAAGCTGGCGGAAATAGTCATCGGAAACGCCGGTCACATATTCATTGGAGAAACACGAGGTATCGAAGCGGGTAATGCGCGGATTGCCCTCGCTGCAGGCCCCGATCAGGTCTTCCAGGCTCTGGTAGATCAGCCAGTCGGCGCCCAGCTCTTCCTGCACCTCCTGCTCTGTGCGGTTGTGGGCAATCAGCTCCTCCCGCGCCGGCATGTCGATCCCGTAGACGTTGGGATAGCGCACCGGCGGCGCAGCGGAGGCGAAGTACACCTTCCGCGCACCGGCGTCCCGCGCCATCTGGATGATCTGCTTGGAGGTGGTGCCGCGGACGATCGAGTCGTCGATGATCAGGACGTTTTTGCCCCGAAACTCCAGGTCCACCACGTTCAGCTTGCGCCGCACCGACTGCTTACGCTCCTGCTGGCCGGGCATGATAAAAGTACGCCCGATGTAGCGGTTTTTGATAAATCCTTCCCGGTACTTCACGTCGAGCTGGTGCGCCAGCGGGATCGCCGCGGTGCGGGACGTGTCGGGCACCGGGATGACCACGTCGATATCGTGGTCCGGCCGCAGCCTCAGCACCTTCTGCGCCAGCCGTTCCCCCATGCGCAGCCGGGCCTTGTACACGGAGATATCGTCCATCATGGAATCGGGCCGGGCAAAATACACCATCTCAAAGATGCAGGGGGTGCAATGCACCTCGTCGGCACACTGCTGCCGGTGCATCTCGCCGGCGACGCTGATAAACACGGCCTCCCCCGGCGCCACGTCGCCGACCAGGTCAAAACCCAGCACGTCCAGCGCTACGCTCTCGGAGGCAATCGCGTACTCCATGCCGGATGGGGTTTCCCGCTGCCCGAGTACCAGGGGGCGGATGCCCCAGGGATCGCGGAATGCCAACAGCCCGTAGCCGGGGATCAGCGCGGTAACGGCGTAGCCGCCGCGGCAGCGCCGGTGCAGCGAGCGCACGGCGCGAAACAGATGTGCCGGGGTCAGTTCCATCGCCACTTCCGGCCGCAGCTCGTGGGCCAGCACGTTGAGCAGCACCTCGGAGTCGGAGCCGGTATTGATGTGGCGGCGATCCGACTCAAACAGCTCCCGGCGAAGCGCCGAGGCGTTGGTGAGGTTGCCGTTGTGGCCCAGCGCAATGCCGAACGGCGAGTTCACGTACATGGGCTGCGATTCTTCGCTGGCATCGCCGCCGGCGGTGGGATAGCGCACGTGGCCGATGCCGCAGTTGCCGCGCAGGGAAGTGATGGCGCGGGCATTGAACACGTCCCGCACGAGGCCGTTGCCTTTGTGCAGATGGAGTTTGCTGTCGCGGCAGGTCGCCATGCCTGCGGCGTCCTGCCCCCGATGCTGCAGCACCGTCAGGCCCTCATACAGGATGGGAGCGATCTCTTCCTGGGCAACGATGCCGACTACGCCACACATAAATGACCTACTGCCCGGCGCGCGGGATGCGCCAATGGGTGCGCATTGTCACAAGCCCGACCACTACCTTGCAACCTAGGTTGCCGCCGCATCGGCGGCCTCCACACCCGGCTCGGGTAATTCTTCCGGTGCCACATAGCGCCGGAAATCTTCCGGCAGATACTGGCTGGCCCATCGGGCCAGGGATTCGATGCGCGGCAGCAGGGCGGACTGCTGCCACCAGGGGTCCTGGGACAGCGGCGTCAGGGTCAGCAGCGAAACGGCCACCACGACCAGCAGCAGCCCCCGGGCGGCGCCAAAAAAAAGCCCCAGAAAGCGGTCCGTGCCGGATAGGCCCGTTTGTTTCACCAGCATGCTGAGCAGAAAGTTCAGCAGACTTCCCGCTACCAGGGTGGCCAGAAACAGGGCGGCAAAGGCAATCGCCAGACGGGCCGAGGGTAGCTCCACGCGCTCACCGATAAGCGGGGCGAGCTGATCGGCATAGACCAGCGCCACCCAGATGGCAGCCGCCCACACCGCGAGGGCCATAAACTCATAGAGGAAACCCCGGGCAAAGCTGATCAGCATCGAGATCGCCAGGGCAGCGATGACAACCCAGTCAGGCCAGGTCACGGGTGGTCGACCACCAGGCCCTTGATGTTGAATTCCTGGTTGATCCGGTCCCGGGTGCGCCCGGCATCCGCTTCGCTGAGCGCCGGCCCGACCCGTACCCGATAGCGGGCTCCCTGCCCTGCGCCCAGATCCATTACGTGGGCCGAAAAGCCACCGCCGCGGAGCCGGTCCCGCAGCGCCCGGGCGTTGTTTTCGCTGTTGAAGCCGCCCACCTGCACCATCCAGCCCTTGAGCGGCGCATCGGCGGCCGGTGGCGGTCCGCCCACCTGGCGAACGCTCAGGTCCAGCTCCGGAAATGCAGACAGCAGCGACTGGCCAGCTTCCGTCGCCGCGGGCTTGTCGGGCCAGCCGCGCACCCGCACCCGGTAGAGCGCGTTGCTCGCCACCTCGATCTTCTCCTGGTACGCGTCCCAGCCCGCCTCGCTCAGCCGCGCCACCAGCCGAGCGGCATTTGCGGCATTCCCGAAACTGCCAACCTGCAGCTGCCAGCCGCCGCCGGTGGCGGCGGGCCGCGGCGGCGCGGTTGTTGTGGATGAGGGGTTTACCGCCGCCGCAGGCTCGGACGTGGGTCGCGGCAGCGGCCGAGATGGCGGGTCTGGGTTGGGACGCAGCACGGGCGACTGCGTTTCCGCCGGCCGCACAGGCTCGTCATTACGGTCTGCGGCGGCGGCCGGGGCCGGGTCGGCGCCGTTCTGCCCTACTGGCAGAAGGCGAGTTTCGAACCGCTGATCCGGCGGCTCCGGGATATCGATGGGGACCTCGATGCGCCCGCTCGGCGGGCCATCCAGCAGCATGGGGATGAAGATGACCCCAAAGATCACCAGCACCGTAGCGCCCACCAGCCTTTGTTTCAGCGCAACATCCATGGCGACCGATTATACCGACGCCTTGAGGGGCGGATTGTTAACCCATCGTTGTCCCGCCCATTCGACGGTGACAAAAGATCCGGCGATCAGCAGGCGATCTTCCGGCGCAAGCTGCGGGATGACCCGCGCCAGCGCCTCCCGGGGATCTTCCGCCAGCGTGGTGCGCAGCCCCGGTACCCGGATTCTGCTGCGCAGGGCCCGGGCGCTCAGGCCCCGGCGCGTGGGCAGTCCGCAGAGCACCCAGCGATCCACCGCCGGACTCAGCGCCTCCACCACCTCCTGCGGTTTTTTGTCCTTCAGCATGCCCAGGATCAGCCACTGCTGGCCCTTTACCGGCTCCGCCTCCAGCCACTGGCGCACAACGCGCGCGCTGGCCGGGTTGTGACAGACGTCCAGCACAATGTCGGGGCGCGAGCTCACCTGCCAGAGCCGGCCTTTGAGCTTGATTTCGCGCAGCGCCTGCCCAAGCACCGCGGTGGAAGGCAGCAGGTCAAGCAGCCGCAGCACCTCCAGGCAGCCGGCCGCGTTGGCCAGCTGATGGGCGCCGGGTAGCGACGGCAGCGGCAGCCCGTCCAGGGTGATCGTGTCGCTGTGGAAGGACCAGGTTTGCGCCTGCCGGCGGGCGCGGAAATCCCGCCCGGCGATGCGCCAGTGGGCGCCAACGGTGGCGGCGGCGCGGTGGAGCCCCGCCGGGGCGTCGGTCTGGGAACAGACGGCGGGCCGATCCCGGCGCAGAATGCCGGCCTTCTCCCGGGCGATGTCATCCAGCGTGTTTCCCAGCCAGTGCATGTGGTCAAACCCGATGCTGGAAATGACTGCGCCGTCCGCATCCACCAGATTGACCGCGTCCAGCCGGCCGCCCAGGCCCACCTCCAGCACGGCGACGTCCACCTGCTCGGCCTGAAACAGCCACAGCGCCGCCAGCGTGGCGTACTCAAAATAGGTTAGCAGCGTGTCCTCCCGCGCTGCCTCCACGGCCTCGAAGGCGGCCACGATCCGATCGTCCTCCGCGGGCTCCGCGTTTAGCGCAATGCGCTCGTTGAAGCGGAACAGGTGCGGCGACGTGTAGGTCCCCACCCGATGGCCGGCGTGCCTCAGGACCGCAGTGAGTATGGCGCAGCTGGACCCTTTACCGTTGGTGCC
Organism: Pseudomonadota bacterium; assembly: GCA_039195135.1. GTDB lineage: Bacteria > Pseudomonadota > Gammaproteobacteria > Xanthomonadales > SZUA-38 > JANQOZ01. The sequence goes on from JBCCVP010000070.1 coordinate 5,605, forward strand.
GGCAACGGTAATCACCCGCGGCGGCCGGGGCGATCCCATGCGCCGATAGACCTCCCCGATCCGCTCAAGGCCCAGGTCCATGGTGGCGGGATGGATAAGGCTGATGCGCTCCAGCCACGGGCGCAGGCGACTGGTCATTCCCCTTGGAACGTCCCTATTCTTCTTCCAGCACCGGCTCGGATTCGGCCGCCGCTTCGGCATCGGATTCTGGACTGCCCTCCGGGCGCAAAATCTCAAGCATCGCGTGAATCCGATCCCTCAGTTCGCGGCGGTCCACGATCATATCGACGGCACCATGCTCCAGCAGAAACTCACTGCGCTGAAAGCCGTCCGGCAGGGTCTCTCGCACGGTCTGCTCGATCACCCGCGGCCCGGCAAAGCCGATCAGGGCACCGGGCTCAGCGATGTTGACGTCTCCCAGCATGCCAAGGCTGGCGCTCACGCCGCCGGTGGTGGGATGGGTCAACACCGAAATATAAGGCAGGCCCGCATCGGCCAGCCGTCCCAGCACGGCACTGGTTTTTGCCATCTGCATCAGGGAAAACAGCGACTCCTGCATCCGCGCCCCGCCGGTGGCGGAGAAATTGATCATCGGTACCCGGGAATTGACGGCCCGCTGGGCCGCCCGGGTAAACCGTTCTCCTACCACCGAACCCATGGAGCCACCCATGAAGCGAAAATCGAACGCGGTGGCCACCACCGGCCGGCCCTTCAGGTTGCCGGCCAGGGCAACCAGCGCATCTTTCTCGCCGGTGGCCTTCTGCGCCTGGCTGATGCGGCTGCGGTAGGTTTTCTTGTCGCGAAACTTCAGCGCGTCAAGCGGCTCGAGCTGGGCCGCAATTTCCTCCAGCTCTCCCTCGTCGAGAAAGTGCTCCAGGCGCACCCGGGCACTGACCGGCATGTGGTGGGAACACTTGGGACAGACCATCAGGTCGCGCTGCAGCTCCCGGGCATACAGCGCCGCGCCGCAGGCGTCACACTGTTTCCAGGTGCCCTCCGGCACTCTTTTTTTGCTTGAGCCTTCGGTGCGGATGCGCGAAGGCATGAGCTTTTTCAGCCAGCTCATGAAGGATCTCCTGCCGTCACTTCGGTTACAGGCCCCGGATCAGCGACGATCGTAGCGGGTTTGAGGTTGGCAACAAAAGTCTTGGCCGCCTCTTCCGCGCCGTCGGCGCCGGCCAGATGCAGGTATTCCACCAGCGCGCTGCCGACGACCACGGCATCCGCCACCGCGCCCAGGGCGGCCACGTCTTCGGCCTGTTTGACGCCAAAACCCACCGCCACCGGCAGGGAGGAGACGCCGCGTATTCGTCCGACCTGGTCCGCCACCTGGCCGACATCGAGATTGCCGGCGCCGGTGATGCCTTTGAGCGATACGTAGTAAATAAATCCATCGGCCGACGCCGCGATCCTCGAAAGGCGCTCGTCGGCGGTGGTGGGAGCGACGAGAAAGATCTGTTTGAGGCCCAGCGGACCGCTGTGGCTGGTCACCGCCGGCGCCTCTTCCGGCGGCAGGTCCACAATCAGCAGCCCGTCCACGCCGGCCTCCGCGGCGGCGTGGGTAAACGCTTCATGGCCCATCCGCTCCAGCGGGTTCAGGTAGCCCATCAGAATCACCGGCGTTTGGGTGTCGGAGCTGCGGAACTCGCGCACACAGTCCAGCACGTACTCCAGATTTGCTCCCCGGGCCAGGGCCCGCTCGCTGGCCGCCTGAATCACCGGGCCGTCCGCCATGGGGTCAGAAAAGGGCATACCCAGCTCGATCATGCCGGCGCCGCCGGCCACCAGCGCGTGCATCACCTTCACGGTCTGTTCCAGGCCCGGGTCCCCGGCGGTAATAAAGGGCACCAGCAGCGGCTGATCGCCGCGGCCTGCAAAGGCCTGATCGATGCGGTTTGTGCTGACGTCGCTCACAGGGTAATTCCTTCCAGCGCGGCGACCGTGTTCACGTCCTTGTCCCCCCGGCCGGACAGATTGATCAGGATCATCTGATCCCGATCCATGGTCGGCGCCAGGCGCGCCGCGTAGGCCAGCGCATGGGCACTTTCCAGTGCCGGAATAATGCCCTCGACCCGGCACAGCTGATGGAAGGCAGCCATGGTCTCGCTGTCGGTGACCGCTTCGTAGCTGGCCCGGCCGCTGTCTTTAAGCCAGGCGTGTTCCGGGCCGACCCCGGGATAGTCCAGGCCGGCGGATACCGAATGGGTTGCGGTTATCTGCCCGTCGTCGTTATCCAGAATGTAGGTTCGGTTGCCGTGCAGAACGCCGACTTTTCCGCCGCTTAAGGACGCAGCATGACGCGGCCCGTCCAGCCCTTCACCAGCCGCCTCCACGCCGATCATCTGCACCTTCTCATCATCGATGAACGGATGAAACAGACCCATAGCGTTGGACCCGCCGCCGACACAGGCCACCAGCGCATCCGGCAGCCGTCCATAGCCGTCCAGCATCTGCTGCCGCGCCTCGCGGCCTATCACCGCGTTGAAGTCGCGCACCAGCGTTGGGTAGGGATGGGGTCCGGCTACCGTGCCGATGATGTAGAAGGTGTTGTCCACGTTGGTGACCCAGTCGCGCAGGGCTTCGTTCAGCGCGTCCTTCAGGGTACGGGAGCCGGAGGTGACCGGCCGCACTTCCGCCCCCAGCAGCTTCATCCGGTAAACATTCGGTGCCTGCCGCTCAATATCGGTGTCGCCCATGTACACCACGCAGTCGAGGCCCAGCCGGGCGGCAACCGTGGCGGAAGCCACGCCGTGCTGGCCGGCGCCGGTTTCGGCGATCACCCGCGGCTTGCCCAGGGCCCGGGCCAGCAGCGCCTGACCGACCGTATTGTTGATCTTGTGGGCGCCGGTGTGGTTCAGGTCTTCCCGCTTCAGCAGGATCTGGGCGCCGCCCAGCTGGTCGCTAAGGCGCCGGGCGTGATAGATCGGCGAGGGTCGACCGACATAGTGCTGGAGGTCGTGATCCAGCTCCGCGACAAACTTGGGATCGCGGCGCAGGCGTTCGTAGGCCGCGGTCAGGTCGTCTAGCGCGCTCACCAGTGTTTCGGCCACAAAACTGCCGCCAAACGGGCCAAAATGCCCCTGCTCGTCGGGGAGGCTGTAGCCTTGTTTTTCAGATACCGGCGTTGTCAATGTCTCTCACTCTGCTTACAAATTCAGTGATCAGCTGCGGGTCTTTGATCCCCGGGCGCGATTCCACGCCGCTGCTGACGTCCACCCCGAAGGGCCGGGCCGTGCGGATACGCTCCGCCACGTTCTGCGGCGACAGCCCGCCGGCCAGAATCCAGGGCCGATTCCAGGGCCGATTCCAGGGCCGGCCAATATCGCCGGGAATGTGCTCATCGTCAATGAGCTTTCCCGTGCCGCCCAGACCACCGGGCTGGTGGCTATCCAGCAACAGCGCCCAGGCGTCGGGATAATCTTCAGCGCTGGCCGTCTGGGCAGCGCTTAAGGCCTTGATGTAGGGCAAGCCAAAACGGCGGCAGAATTCTGCCGGCTCCGTGCCGTGGAACTGCAGCAGCTCTGGCTTCAGCTCCTCCACAGCCTGTTCCACCTGCGCTGCCTCCGGATTGAGAAACAGCAGCACGCAGGCGGTTTCCGCCGGAATCTGCTCGCGCACCTGCCGCGCGGTGGCGCCGGCGATATAGCGGGCGCTGGCGGTGACCTGTACCAGGCCGATCGCGGCAACACCCTGGGCGGCGGCATGGCGGGCGTCCTCTGGCCGCGTGAGGCCGCAGATTTTGATCCATGTTGTACTCACCGGGGAAGGTTATACCGCTCGGGGTAGTGCACCGTGTGAAGCTGCAGCCCCTGCGGCGGCGCCGTTGGTCCGGCGCGGGTGCGGTCTTTGCCGCGCAGCAGCTCCGCCACCCAGCCTGGGGCCTCCTGCCCCTTTCCCACTTTGATCAGCGAGCCGACGATGTTCCGCACCATATGATGCAGGAATGCGTTGGCTTCGATATCGAGGGTCACGTGTTCACCGCTGCGCACCACGCTGACCCGGAGGACCCGACGCACCGGGTGCCGGGCCTGGCAGGCTCGGGCGCGAAAAGCGCTGAAGTCCTGCTCACCGAGCAGCGCCTGGGCCGCCTCGTGCATTGCCTCGGCATCCAGCGGCTGGCCGATCCAGGTGAGCGTCTGGCGGTTCAAGGCGGGGCGCACCGGCCGGTTATAGATGTGATAGCGATAGCGGCGCGACAGGGCAGAAAAACGGGCATGAAATTCGTCGTCCACCGGCTGCGCCCAGCGCACCCGGACGTCGTCGGGAAGCTGCGTGTTGGTTCCCAGCACCCAGGCCCGGAGGTCCCGGGCATTCGCGGGATCCATGTGGGCAACCTGGCAGCGGGCGTGCACACCGGTATCGGTGCGGCCGGCGCCGATAATGCGCACCGGAGCGTCGGCAACCGACGCCAGCGCTAGTTCAAGCGTAGCCTGCACCGTTGGCGTCTGGGCCTGCGTCTGCCAGCCGTAGAAACGGGTCCCGTCGTATTCGAGACCCAGCGCGATGCGGGTCAACTCAGGCCGTCAAGCAGGCCCTGAGCTTCACCTTTCTGCGTGTCACTGCCTTCCGCAATCACTTCCTCGAGCATGCCGCGGGCCCCTTCCGGGTCCCCCATGTCGATGTAGGCTTTTGCGAGGTCGAGCTTGGTGCCGACCGCGTCTTCATCACCAAACATCTCGGCGCTGTCGAGGTCTTCCAGGCTGAGGTCGCCGAGATCCTCCTCGGCAGATTCGAGCTCTGCGAGGGTCTGGCTGGCTTCTTCCGGATCGGTGTCCGGGAGTTCACTTTCGGCCGTTTCCGCCTCGGTGCTGTCGGTGACAGCCTGCAGCTCAAACTCCGTGTCTTCCTCCACCGCCGCGGGGGCCTCGGAGGCCGGACCATCAGCGCCGTCCAGGTCAAAATCCAGCGACAGGTCGTCATCCGCCGCCGCGGGTTCCGGGCCGTCGAGATCCAGCGACAGGTCGTCGTCGCCGTCATCGTCAAGGCTGAGACTCAGGTCGCCGTCGCCGTCACCGTCGAGATCGAGGGACATGTCGTCGCCGCCATCCAGATCCAGATCCATATCATCGTCCAGACCGCCGTCGTCCGGCACGTCCACATCACTACCGTCAAGGTCGAAGTTCAGGTCGTCATCGCTGACCGTGTCCTCGGCAATCTCTTCCGCCGCGGCTGCCGCCTCGCTGAACAGCGCCGCATCCGGTGCCAGGTTGCCGCCCATGGCGCGGACTTCCATCCAGGCCGCGTGGGTCGTCCCGCCAAGACCCGCCGCCATGGCTTCGGCGCCGGCCACAAACCGGTCCCGGTCCTCCGCGGCGTAGGCCGCACGCAGGTACGCCAGGTGCGTCTGGGCGTTTTCGGGTTCCGCGTCCGCCGCGTCCTTGAGATCATCCAGCGAAGGCGGGCTGTCGGCCGGCGCGTCCGTATCCACCACCGGCAGATCGTTGGTGGCGGCCTCTGCGCTGGTCATGCGATCGATCAGCGATTCGCCGCGCTCCTCACTGGCGGCTTTGCGACGGCGGGAGATCACGGTGCCGCCAATGCCCAGCAGGGCGAGCAGGCCAACGCCGCCCAGCACGAGCGGGTTGGTGGCGTAGCCCATAATCTGATCCATCATTCCCGGTTCCGAACGGACCGGTGTGGGGGTGGTTTCCGCCGGCTCCTCCGGCGCAACTTCCTCCGGCTCCGGGTCCACCGGCGCGTCCACGGAACCGGCGGCATCCAGCTCCTGATCGATGGCCGCGAGTTCCTGATCCAGCGCTTCGCCGGTGCTGTCCATCAGCGAAGCCGCGTCCTGGCCGGTTGTGTCGCCAACGTCGCTGGAGAAGTCATCCACCGCCTGCCCGGTCAACTCAATCTGGTTCTGCAGGTCCGCGAGATCTGCGTCTTTGAGGGAAATGGTGCGCTCGTAGTTTTCTACCAGCCGCTCCAGATCGTCGATGCGGGACCTCAGCTCCTGGTTTTCCTGGTTGGTGGCGATGAGATCTTCCCGGGACCGCGCCAGGTCATCCCTCAGCTGGCCGAGTTGAGCCCGGTTGGTGGCGTCTTCCCCCGGACGATCGGCCGCGCTGGTGCTGGTGCCCGAAGGCGGTACCAGTTCCAGCCGCGTATCCGGCGTGGGATCGGTGGGCCGGCTCGGCGCCACGTAGTCCGCGGAGGCGGTTGTGTCGGAGACCGTGGGCGTTCGGCCGGACTGGCTGACCCGATAGCTCTCCCAGGCCTCGTTCTGGGTACGCACATTGGCCAGCGCCTGGGCCACCGACTGGGACGACAGGTCGCCGCCGTCCGGCATGCGCAAAATCGCACCACGCCTCAGCGCATTGATGTTGTCTTCGAAAAAGGCGTCCGGATTGAGCCGATACAGGGCCATCATCATCTGATTGATGGTCACGCCGTCCGGCCGATAGTCCCGGGCAATCTCCCACAGCGTGTCACCGGCCACCACCTCGTAGTTGCCGCCGGACGCGCCGGTGCTGGCGGACCGGCCGCTGCTGGTCCCGGAGGTTACGGTGGGGCTGGTGGTCTCGGGCGCGGTGCGCTCGGCGGTGGGCTGCGGCGGCGTGGTGGTCGGCGGCGGCGCGGTGGGCGTGACCTCGGCGGTGCCGGCGGCAACCGGCGGATCCAGCAGCACCACGTACTCGCGCAGCAGTCGGCCGTTGGGCCAGTTCACCTCGATGAGGAAGTCGACAAACGGATCGGTCACGGGCTCGAGGGACCGCACCACGATCACATAGCGTCCCGCCGCGTTCTGCGCGATTTCAAACTCCAGGGGCACGTTGATCGACTCAACGTCGAGCCCCACGCGCTCAAAATCAGCAGCGGACGCCAGAGACACTTCGGTGCTCTCCGGCTCCGTGGGGTCGTCGTAGAGCAGCTCAATTTCCGCCGCCAACGGTTCGTTCAGCTTTGAGCTGACCTGAATCTCACCGAGCCCCAGCGCCAGGACTGATAGCGGTGTCATCCCTACCGCCAGCAGAATAAGCATCAACAGCCTGTTCATTACCGCATCCCCCATACATCCATTCTGTCGCTGCGCCACTTTCAGGGATTTACGCAGCAATATTTAGAAAACGCCTCATGAGGCGGCTACAACTATAGATTATAAGTGACTTTTTACCAATAGCTCAGCGAGCTGGATTGTGTTCAAAGCCGCCCCTTTGCGGACGTTGTCTGAAACGACCCACAGGTTTAATCCCCGCGAATGGGTCAGGTCCTGCCGAATCCGCCCGACGAACACCGGATCGGTGCCCGCGGCGTGCGTAGCCGGCGTGGGATAGCCACCGCTTTCCCGCTGATCCATCAGAGTCACACCCGGCGCTGCCGCCAGCAGCTCCCGAGCCCGCTCGACCGTCAGCGGGCGGCGGGTCTCAAGGTGCACCGCTTCCGCGTGACCATAGACAACCGGCACCCGCACCGCCGTGGCGTTAACGCCGAGCTCCGGCGCCTCAAGGATTTTTTGTGTTTCCCACACCAGCTTCATTTCTTCCCGGGTGTAGCCGTTGTCTTCGAAGCGGTCGATGTGGGGCACCACGTTGAAGGCGATCTGGTCGCCGAACACCTGGTTCGGCGCCCCCGCGGAGGCATCCTGACCGGCCGCGATGGCGTTTGACTGGGCCACCAGCTCGTCGATGCCTTTCTGCCCTGCCCCGGAAACGCTCTGGTAGGTGGCGATGTTGATACGTTCGATCTCTGCTTCCCGGTGCAGCGGCGCCAGCGCCACGAGCAGCTGCATGGTGGAGCAGTTGGGATTGGCCACGATGCCGGTTTGCCGGCAGTTGGCCAGCGCGTGGGGATTCACCTCCGCCACCACCAGGGGCACGTCGTCCCGGTAGCGAAACTCAGAGGTGTTATCCACCACCAGACAGCCGGCCTGCGCCGCCCGCGGCGCGTGCACGGCCGATACGGACCCGCCGGCGGAAAACAGACCGAGGTCGGTGCCGGCAAAGTCGTAGTCATCCAACGCCTGGACGGTCAGGTGCTGTCCCTGCCATTCGACGGTGGTGCCGGCGCTACGGGCGCTTGCGAGCAGCGCCAGTTCGCCTACCGGAAACTGCCGCTGCGCCAGGATATCCAGCATCGCCCGGCCCACAGCACCGGTGGCACCGGCGACGGCTACTTTATAGGTCTTACTCATCGCATCGGATTTCCAAACGGCGTAAAGCCAGGATCCACGTCCGCGTTCTGCGCCCGGTGGCGAAGGTAGTGGTCCATCAGCACCAGCAGCATCATGGCCTCCACGATGGGCGGTGCCCGCAGCCCCACACAGGGGTCGTGGCGCCCGGTGGTGACCACCTCCACCGGGTTGCCCTCGCGATCGATCGAGGTAACCGGCAGCCGCAGGCTGGACGTGGGCTTAAACGCCACGCTTGCGGTGAGGTCCTGGCCGGTGGAGATGCCGCCCAGGATGCCCCCGGCGTGGTTGCTTTCAAAACCGTCCGCCGTAATGGCATCGCGATGGACGCTGCCCGGCTGTTCCACGGACCCAAAACCGGCGCCGATTTCGACACCTTTCACCGCGTTGATGCTCATCAGCGCGGCGGCGAGGTCGGCGTCCAGCTTGCCGTAGATGGGCTCGCCCAGTCCGGCGGGAACGCCGCTGGCCAGCACGTCAATCCGGGCGCCGGCCGAGTCGCCGGATTTACGCAGCTTGTCCATAAAGGCCTCAAGCGCTTCGGCCCATTGCGGATCCGGGCTGAAAAACGGGTTATTCTCCGCTTCGTCCGGATCCACCTGGGAAGGCCGCGAGTCGCCCACCTGGGAAACCCAGGCCTGGACCTTGATGCCCAATTGGTGCGCAAGGTACTTTCGCGCCACGGCGCCCGCCGCTACGCGCATGGTGGTTTCCCGGGCGGAGGAGCGGCCACCGCCCCGGTAGTCGCGCCGCCCGTATTTGGCCTGATAGGTGTAATCCGCATGGCCGGGCCGGAATTGATCCTTTATCTTGTTGTAATCGCGGGATCGCGCATCGGTGTTTTCGATCACCAGGGCAATCGGTGTCCCGGTGGTGACGCCTTCAAACACACCTGACAGGATCTTGACCTCATCGCGCTCTCGCCGCTGTGAGGTATGTCGCGTTTTGCCCGTAGCGCGGCGCTTAAGATCCGGCGTGATGTCCTCGGGAGCCAGCTCAAGCCCCGGCGGGCAGCCGTCGATCACGCACCCGATGGCCGGGCCATGGCTCTCGCCAAAGGTGGTCACCCTAAACAGCTGCCCGAATGCGTTACTGGCCATGCTGGCTCCTCGCTTTGAGCAGCGCGCCGATCGCCGGGCGCCAGTCCCTGAGCTCGTCCGCGGTCGCCGTCAGCACCCCTTCCCCGCCGTGTTCAAATTCAAGCCAGGTAAAAGGAATATCCGGGAGCTGGCCGGCGAGGGCCTCAGCGCTGGCGCCCACCTCGAGGATCAGCGACCCGGCGGGCGTCAGATGATCGACGCTCGATTCCAGAATTTTCAGCGGCAGGTCCAGACCGTCGATACCGGATTTGAGGCCCAGGGAGGGTTCGCGCAGGTATTCCGCGGGGAGCGCCGCGTACTCCGCTTCCCCTACGTAGGGTGGGTTGCTGACGATGAGATCGAAGCGCCCCGGCAGCTGGTCAAACACATCGCTGCGGCGAAAGCGACACCGCTCCGCCACGCGGTGCCGCGCCGCATTGCGCTCGGCAACCGCCAGTGCGTCCGCATCGATATCACTGCCCCATACCTCAAGGTCCGCAAGATAGTGCGCCAGGGCCACGGCGATGCAGCCGCTGCCGGTGCAAAGATCAAGCACCTTCGCGCCGGACGGCAGGCGCCACAGGGACATACCGTCCTGAATGAGTTCACCCATCGGTGACCGGGGCACAAGCACCTGATTGCTGACCTCAAATTCAAGGCCGGCAAACCACGCCCGGCCGGCCAGATAGGCGACCGGAACCCGCTGGTTGATCCGCTGCTCCAGCCACACGGCAATACGCGCAAGCTGCCCATCGTCCAGCGCAAGTCCCGAATCGAGCGGCTCCTGCACGCTCAAACCGGCGGCAGCGCGCACCAGCCAGCAGGCTTCATCTTCGGCGTTGTCGGTGCCGTGGCCGCAGAACACGTCGGCGGCAGACAGCGCCTGGGCAACCATCCGCTCCGCGGCCGCCAGCGCGAGCGGCGCCGGAGGCCAGACCGGCTGGCCGGCGGCAGCGCCGACAGCCCGGGCGGCGCTGGCCGCGGTCGGTTCCTCTGGAATCTGCGGGATGGCGCCCGAAGGTTGTCCCGGTTGTTGTGGAGTCATGGGTTCGAGCTGTCCGGCCGCAAAGCCAATCGCTCAGTATACCGGGAATACCTGCTTCGCTTAACGTTAATGCAACGCCGCGGGCCACCCCCGGTGATACTGAAAATCCGGTGCATCGAAAGAGCGCCAGGCAGCGTACAATCGCCCCTGCTGAAACTTGAGACCCACTGCTCGCCCCATGACCAACAAAGCCTCTCGACTGAGCGTTGTCGCGCTGCTGGTCGCTCTTGCCGCTGCCGGCGCGGGCATTTTTGCCGCCCGCCAGCTCGACCGCGACCCGGTTGCCGTCACGCCCGCTCCTCAGGAATACAAGGTGCTGAAGAACCTGCCGGAGCCGCGCATCCTGGCCGACTTTGCGCTTGTCGATCAGCACGGGGAGCCGTTCAACCTCGCGCGCTGGCAGGACCGCTGGAACCTGGTGTTTTTTGGGTTCACCTACTGCCCCGACATCTGTCCCGGCACGCTGCATCTCCTGAGCGGAGTGCTGGAAGCTGTCGGCGCGGACCCCGGTGCGCTCGGCGTCACGTTTATCTCTGTGGACCCGGAGCGCGACTCACCGGAGCAACTTGCCAAGTACACCAGTTTTTACGGGCCTTCCATGGAAGGCGTTACGGGACCCGAGCCCCAGCTCGTGGCGCTGGGGTACCAGCTCGGACTGGTATTTGAGATTGAACCGCATGCACCCGGCGCCACGGATTACGCGGTGGACCACAGCGCCGCCGTTGTGGTGGTGGGGCCTGACGGGCGGTACCACGGCCAGTTTCAGGCCCCCCACGATCCTGAGGCGATTGCGCAAGACCTCCGCAGCCTGCTTTCCAGTGAGGTTGCCGCGCCTCGTGACTGAATCCCTTTCGCTGCGCCAGCGGGCCTTTGTTGCGCTCCAGTATGCGATCCCGCAGCGGCTGCTCAGCCGGGCGATTTACCACCTGACGCGCAGCCGCTGGCTGCCGCTGAAAAACGCGCTGATCAGGCTGGCGGTGCGAGCCTTCCGTATCGACCTCACGGAAGCAGCCGACCCCGACCCGAACGCCTACCCGAGCTTCAATGCCTTTTTTACCCGACCGATCAAACCGGCGGTGCGTCCCATGACCTCGACGGCCAATCTCGCCTGCCCCGCCGACGGCGCTGTCAGCCAGCTGGGCCCGATTGAGGCCGGCGAGATTATTCAGGCGAAAGGCCGGACGTTTTCCGTCGAGCGATTTCTGACGCCGGAGGTGAGAGAGCACGCCGCCTTCAGGGACGGCCAGTTTGTCACCATCTATCTGTCACCGCGGGATTATCACCGGGTGCATATGCCCTGCAACGGTCAGCTCACGAAGTCGGTTTTTGTGCCCGGCAAGCTGTTCTCCGTTGCGCCGGCCACAACCCGGGCCATCCCCGAGTTGTTCGCGCGGAATGAGCGGCTCGTGTGCCTGTTCGACACAACCTTTGGCCCGGTGGCCCAGGTGCTTGTCGGCGCCGTCTGCGTGTCCTCCATCAGCACCGTCTGGGGCGGCGAGGAAGCTCCCTCGGCCGGGCCGCGCAGCACCCGCTTTGATGACGTGAACCTTGAGCATGGGGCGGAGATGGGCCGTTTCAACATGGGCTCCACGGTTGTGCTGCTGCTGCCGCCGGGGATGGTGATCTGGGATCAAAAGCTCGGTCCCGGGGTCAAAGTGTGCATGGGTCAATCGCTTGGAGCACTCAATGGCAATCAATAACAACATGCTCGGCCTGCTGCTCAAGGCGGTGCTGACGCTGCTGCTCGCCCCGGCGATGAAGGCTCAAGCGCAGATCACGGCGAGCGCAACACTGGCCGAACTGGCGGCGGAAGCAGACGTGATCGCGGTGGTGCAGGTCACCCAGACCGACTACGAAAAAACTCGGTCCTTCCCATCATCCGGCTGGGCGTTGCTCAAGGTGCTGGTGCCCTATCGCGGCGTTGCCCGGGGTGACGTGCTTGAGGTGACGGAAAAAGGTCTTGGCGACTTCCGCTGCTACTACCCGGAACTTGGGACCTGGCAGTTTGAAGGCGATCGTTTTTTGGTCTTTCTGCGCCGCGCCGGCGAGGACTCGTTTCGCGGCCGCGCGCCGGGGTGCCGCATTCCGGTGCTGGTATCCGACGACAACCGCTATTGGGTGCGCTACCCGGTAGACAACCTGAACATCGAAGATGAGGGTGTCATCCAGGAGGTGAGCTACGTTGACCCGGCGGCGAGAATCGACGCCAGCGACTTCACGCGGGCCCGCCTTGCGGCACTGGAGAGTGACTATCTGGCGCGCCGGGTCGAGTCAGACGATCCCCTGGCACCGCCGGATCTGATTTATGAGTACACCCGGGGCATTACGCTCAGCGACGCCCGCCGGCTGATGAAGCTCAATCCCTAGGAATCCAAAGACCCGGGGCCCGGCTCAGAGCCATCAGCAAAAAAAACCCGGGCAATGGCCCGGGTTTTTGTGTCTTTAAGCCTGTTTCCAGGCCCTTACGATCAGCCGTCGAGGTCCAGCGCACCGCGGCTGCTTTCCCGCCGGCGCTCGTCCCGCTCGTCGTACTTCTTCATGCAGCGGTTGGTCTGCTTGACCATGGCGCACTCGAGGTAGTCAGAGATTTCGATCAGCGCGCCGCGGATGGCTTTGCCCACGGGCGTTTTGTTCTGGCTGGCGAGATTGCCGCCGAAACCGCCGCGGTAGGCGCCGAGGCGCAAGCCGCCGCCTTTGCTCCGCCCTTCGATAGTGCGCACGTACTCGATCTCGCCGCTGTTTGAATTCACCACGCGCAGATCAATGGCGATATACGCCTCCGACCGGCTGCCGCCGACAGAAATCCCCTTGAAGCTGAGGCCGCCACCGGTATCTGCGGTGTTCTCCTCAAACGCGGTGACCGTGCCCATCACGAGATAGCTGGCGCCGATCAGCTGGCCAATTTTGGCCCCGGTGCCGGAAGACACGCGGCCGGAAGCGCCGAGATTCTGTTCTTCCATCACCGACTGCAGCTTGCTGCGCTCCACGACCCGGAACGCCTTGGTGGCGACCAGTTCGTTGCTCAGCATGCCGGACAGTTCCCAGCCCACGCCGCCGCTCCACCAGGCTGCTGCGCTTTCGTTCTTAAACTCCACGACGCCGACGGTGGGCTTGTCCTTCTTAGCCATGGCCGGCGACGACAGCACCAGCGCCATGGCCAGTATCGATAAAATTCGTTTCATTTGATGAGTCCCTCCAGTTCCCAAGAAGCGGCTCCAGTGGCCGCGTGCTTCCTCATATCCTCCAAAAACCCCACCTTGCCGGTGGGCGCGGGCCAGAACACGTCCTGATCTGTCCTGACCTGACCGCGGCACGCTATTCTAGCGCCCTGGTCGGGTCCCATCCAGCGAAGGACGTGGGCACCCTACCAGAATTCTTGTAGGAGAATGACGACACTATGCTCGAAGACTTGAGGCGGGAACTCGACGCCGTCGACCGGGAAATCATCGAACTGGTGGCTCGCCGGCAGCAGATTGTGCAGCGAATCGGCGAGTCAAAACGGGAAAGTGGTCGCGCCACCCGCGACTACGGCCGGGAAAAAGCCGTGCTTGAGCAGGCCCGCCAGGACGCCGGCGAACTGGGTATTTCCACCGACCTGGCAGCGGGCATAATGCGAGACCTGATTACCGGAAGCCTACAGGCACAGGAACGCGACAGTCTGGCCCACGGCTCCAAAGCCCGGGACCAGAAGGCGCTGGTGTTTGGCGGCTACGGCAAGATGGGCAACTGGTTTGCCGAGTTTCTCGATTCCCAGGGCTGTGCGGTGGAAGTGGTGGATCCGGGCACCGAGGCCCGCCGCTTTCCAAAGGCGCAGGACTGGCGCGAGCAGATCGACAGCTATGACTGGATCGTGGTGGCAGCGCCGATTCAGGTCAGCGCCGATATCCTCAAGGACCTGCTTAAGCTTCAGCCCTCCGGCACCATTTTTGATCTGGCCTCCCTGAAAAGCCCGCTGCGCCAGCCGCTGCGGGCCCTCGCTGACGCCGGCTGTGCGGTCACTTCACTGCACCCCATGTTCGGGCCGGACACGCACCTGCTGTCAGACCGCCACGTGATCTTTATTGACCTGGGCAATCCGGAAGCCACCCGCCGGGCCCGGGCCCTGTTTGATCACACCATGGCGGAGCAGGTGGAAATGAGCCTGGAGGATCACGATCGCATGGTGGGTTACGTGCTGGGCCTGTCCCACGCGCTGAATATCGCCTTTATTACAGCTCTGCGGGAGTCCGGCGAGGCGGCCAACGTGCTGGCCAACCTGTCCAGCACCACCTTTGACGCTCAGCTGCGCGTGTCCCGAGCCGTCGCCGGCGACAATCCGCCCATGTACTTTGAGATCCAGAGCCTCAACGACTACGGCCGGGCGCCTCTCAGCGCCCTGCACGATGCCCTGGCGCGGATCCGGGAACTGGTGGAGCGGCGGGACGAGGCGGGATTTGTCCGGCTCATGGAAAAGGGCCGGGAATACCTAAGCTGAGCGACCGCCGACCTCGGTTTCGGCGGCGTATCGGCCGGTAAAATTCGCCAGGCATGGGCGAAAATCGCCATTTCTGACGCCCGAAACAAAATATAAACCATTGATTTAAATGCACTAATCATCTGGCACGGGGGTTGCAGCGCCTTTCCTGTCGTCATCAAACCGCGAGGCTAAGCATGGGACAGGGTTCCGCCGGCAATGTGATCGCCGCACTGGCCAGTTTTTTCATTCCCGGGTTGGGACAGCTGCTGCAGGGACGTCTCCTGCTGGCGCTGGTTCAGTTTGTCCTGGCGGCGCTTTTGTGGGTGATTTTGCTGGGCTGGGTCATCCACCTGTGGTCCATTCTGAGTGCCGCCCTCTACGAGCCGCCGCGACGCTCCGACTATCACGTGCGCTACCGCTGACGCCTCACCCAATCACCAGCAGGGGAAGGATCAGGTCCGCCAGCGCCAGCAGCCAACGAAACACTGCTGGGCGGGGCCGGCGAGCCACTCGACGCCCGCCGCGCGGCCATGCACCAGAAGATTGATCGCCAGAAACGCCAGCAGCAGGTTCATCCCCGGACCAGCCGCCGCCACCGCCGCATCTGCCCAGGACTTTTTGAAGTTGCGCGGGTTGACGGGCACCGGCCGGGCGTAGGCAAATCCCACCGCAACCACCATCAGGAGCCCCATGGGATCAATATGCCGAATGGGATTGAGGGTAAGCCGGCCGGCACGTTTTGCCGTATCGTCGCCCAGCGCGTAGGCCGACCAGGCGTGACCAAATTCATGCAGCGTCAACGACAGGATGATCGCAAACAGCAGCAGGGCAAACAGGGCAACCTGCCCCTGGGTCAGCAACTGCAGCAGGTGGGGATCCCAGCAGAAAAAGCCAGAGCCCAGTTTACCTCGGAGTTAACTCGACCGTGCTTATCCGACTGATTTTCTGGACCCTGGCGGGCCTGTCTTTACTGCTCCTGAGCGGCGCGCTAATCACCTGGCAGCACAAACTGCGGGTAGAAGCCCGGTTTCCCCCCGTCGGTCACTTTTTTGCCGTCGACGGGCTGCGGCTTCACTACCAGGTGAGACGCGAGGCCGCGCCAGGTGCTGCCACGCTTGTCTTTCTCCACGGCGCGAGCACCAACCTGCGCGATTTTGGCCCGCTGCTGGCGGCCCTCGACGGGGGCTCAATCGGTCTGGTGTCGGTGGATCGGCCCGGTGCCGGCTATTCCACCCAGAACCGCCCGGATTGGGTTAACCCGGGGCTGCAGGCGGACGCCATTGCCGCGCTGCAGCGGGAGCTTAAGCTTGAACGGGCCGTCTGGGTGGGCCATTCGCTGGCGGGCAGCGTGGTCATGGCCGGGCTGCTGCGCCACGGCGGAGAACCGGGAGTAAGCGCCGGGGTGCTGCTGGCGGGCGCCGCCTATGACTGGACCGGCGGTGTGGACCTCGTTAATCATTTGCCGGCCTGGCCCGGCCTCGGGCCGTTGCTCACCCATAGCGTGGTCACACCTATGGGATTGTTTGCCCTGAACGGCGGCATCCGGAACGCGTTTGCGCCGGAACCGGTAACCGCCAACTATCGGGAGCGCAGCGGCATCGGTCTCTACCTGCGCCCGGGCCAGTTCGCGGCGACGGCAAGAGATGTGCGCCTGCTGAGTGACTACCTGAGACGGCAAAGCGAAGGTTATCAGGGCATCGAGCAGCCGGTCCTGATCATCCACGGTGCCAAGGACGACATCGTGCCGGCGTGGAATCACGCGGACCGACTGGTGAAGGTGCTGCCCCGATCGGTTTACTACCCGATCGCCGGCGGCGGCCACCAGCCCCACCACGTTCACACGGACCAGGTTGCCGACTGGATTCAGGCGTTTACCGCCGACCTCAACGACCCGCGTCACTGAGGTGGCGGCGCCTACTCCTCCTGACCGTCGAGGAGGCCGTGGGAAATGTGACGCCAGTCGGCGTAGGCGTGCACCTCGGGCCGGCTGAGGCGAAGCTGTTTTTCATCCGAAACCACATCCACCGACTGCCCTGGTGCAAGATCAAGCTGATCAACCACGGTGGCCGGAATAACGATGCAGCCGTCGCGATTGACCGTCAGCGATTCAACGTTGCTCATGGGATCACCCGAAACCCTTGAAAACACGTTCGTTAACGTACCGACTTTGCGCTGCAACAACGTGTGCCGTTGGTTTTGTGCCATAGGTCCCGGGCGGTGATGGATATTGCGCATTGGTGTCCAGGATCATGCTGTTTGCGAAAAATGGAGCGTAAATCGGGCTCCGGGAGCAGCGTCTGCGACGCGCACCTCAGCGCCCATCGCGCTGCACAGCTCCTGCACCAGGGCAAGGCCGATGCCGGTGCCGGCCGCCTCCCGGGTGGGGCTGTTATCGACACGGTAGAAGCGCTGAAACACCCGCCGCCGCTGATCCGCGGCAATGCCGGGGCCAAAATCCCGGACGCCGAGCAGCACCTTTTCTCCCCGGCGCAGGGCGCTGATTTCGATCTTTTTCACCGCTGCACCAGCGGCAAATTTCACCGCGTTGTCCACCAGGTTGATAAACACCTGCAGCAGCGCGTCGGCGTCCGCTTCAATCTTCAGGTCCGCCGGTTCCGGAGTGTCGATCTGCAGCTCAAAGCCCGCCGCCGACACCGGCTCGGCTACCCGGTCCCGGACCTGCTTAAACAGATCGCCAACCGTCACCGGCGCGAGCTCTAGAGTGCTCTCGCCGCGCTCAAAACGCGCCAGCTGCAGCACGTTCTCGATCAGCCGGGACAGGCGTTCGCTTTCATCGAGGATATAGCGGTAGTAGCGATCCCGGCGCTCTGGCGCAGCCAGACCGCTGGCCAGCATTTCGCCATACATGCGAATCGAGGTCAGCGGGGTTTTCAGCTCATGACTGACGGCGGCGACAAAATCCCGCTGCCGCGCCGCGAGGCGCAGCTGACCTAAACCGAGTCGGTAGAGCAACCCCGCACCGCCCACCAGAACCGCCGCCAGGGCAAGGCCGAGCCAGCCGAGAAGCCGGGCGCTGCGGCCAAGCGACAGGCGGTCGCTGACAAACGCCAGCTCAAGGCCCGCAAACGGTGGCGGAGCACGGTATTGATAAAGCAGCTGGCGCCCCGCCGCGGCCCGCCCCGCCCGCTCCTCCGAACCCAGCAGCGTGCCGTTGTAGGCCACCAGGGCCGCGGCCTCCGCCGGCAGGGACGCCAGGGGCGCCTTCAGCGCGCGCAGAAATGCCTCCGGTTCGAGCAGGGCGCCCTGCACCAGGCGCCCGGTCGGCTGCCAAAGCTCCTGAAACAAAACAAAATGGCCGCTCGAAAGACGGCCGAAGCGTACGTCGGAGTTGGGCTGCCGGAAGGCCTCAACGGCGCGCTCATCGAGGCTGACCAGCG
>JBCCVP010000071.1:0-23067 GCA_039195135.1 Pseudomonadota bacterium
GGCGACCCCTTTGCAGGAAGGGCTCCCTTCGGTCCGCTTAACTTCCTGCAAAGGGGTCCCCCGACCACCGATGCCTGGTCCGACGCTTCCTCGCCGCACCCTCGGGGTGGGCCAAAAAGTCTTACTGGAACTCGCTGTCGAGCCAGTCGAGAAAGAGCTGTACCGCGGGGCGAACCTCTTCCCCTTTTCGGTAGAGGGCGTAGTAGCGGTCGCGGATTTTCACGTTGTTTGCAAAGGGTGAGACCAGGTCTGATCGGTCGAGCCAGTTTTGCGCGAGGGGCAGGGCGGCGGTGGCCACGCCCAGGCCCTGTTCGGCAGCCTGCAGGGCGGAGAACATGCTGTCCACCGTGATGGTGCCGACCGGCTTGAACTCCTTCAGCTCCATGCCCCGGGCCCACTGCTCCCAGGCGTCGAGCTGGCTTTCGAAATAAATCACGTGGTGCTGATTGACGTCTTCCGGGTGCTCCGGCCGGATGGCCCGGGCTGTGTCCGCGGTACACACGGCCTGCAGTTCCAGCGTCATCAGCGCCCGGGACGTGAGGCCCGGCCAGCTGCCGGTGCCCAGAGCGATGGAAATATCGGCGTCGTCCGGGTGGGTCTCAGCCCGGCCAAATGCCGACTCAAGATACAGGTCCACATCCGGGTGCTCCCGCTGAAAACTGTGCAGCCGCGGCACCAGGGCTTCGGTGGCAAAAAACGGCAGCACGTGCAGCCGCAGCGCCTGGCGACCGTAGCGGCGGGTGAGGGCGCGGGTGCCGTTTTCCATCCGGGTGAGGGCCCGATGCACGTCGCGGAAATAGGCCTGGCCGGCCGGGGTCAGGCGGATGGCTCGGGCCATGCGCTGAAACAGCGCAATGCCCAGGTCCTCCTCCAGCTGGCGGATGCGGTGGCTGACGGCGGACGGCGTAACGTGCAGTTCTTCCGCTGCCAGCTTGAAGCTGCGATGGAAGGCCGCCCGCTCGAAGGCGAACAGCAGGTTCAGGTTGGGCAGCTGGCGGCGCAACTCATGTGCCCGCCGGCTGGGGCTCCGGCGCTTTGCGCAGCGCTCCTGCCTCGGGATCGTTGAATACCTTGTGGTCCAGTTCGTTTTCCGAGTTGGCAACGATGCTGGTGACCGCCGCGTCGCCCGTCACGTTCACCACCGTTCGCATCATGTCCAGCAGGCGATCCACGCCGAGAATCAGCGCGATCCCCTCCACCGGCAGGCCCACCTGCTCCAGCACCGTGGCGAGCAGAATGATCCCCACGCCCGGCACGCCGGCGGCGCCGACGGAGGCGAGTACGGCCATCAGCACCACGGTCATCAGCTGCGCCAGCGTCAGGTCCACGCCGTAGGCGTTGGCGATGAAGATGGTGGCGCAGCCCTGCATGATGGCGGTGCCGTCCATGTTGATGGTGGCGCCCAGCGGGACCGTAAAGGAGGCCACCGAGTTGTTGGCGCCGAGCCGCTCCTCCACCGTGCGAAGCGTCACCGGCAGCGTGGCGTTACTGGAGGACGTGGAAAAGGCGAAGGTCATCACGGTGCGCATTTTCTTGAGGAAAACCACCGGACTCAGCCCCGTCAGCATCCTCAGCATGATCGTGTAGGTCAGGAGGCCGTGGGTGGCGAGGACAAAAACCACCGTCAGGAAGTAGGTCAGCACCTCCTGGAATTCTCTTAAGTCCAGCGTTGCGCAGAGTTTGGCCATCAGAGCCAGCACGCCGATCGGTGCAAACTGCATCACCATGGTGACGAGCATCATCACCACTTCGTTCAGGTCGCTGAAAATTTCGCGGATCCGTTGACCGCTTTTCCCCGCCAGGGAGATAGCCAGACCAAACAGCACGGCAAACAGAATCAGCTGCAGCATGCGCGCTTCCGCCATCGCCTGGATGGGATTTGACGGAATCATGCCGAGGATTACCTGGCTGATGGTCTGCCCCGGCGGTGGCTCGTAGGTAGTCTCCGGCGGCGAAAACCCGTCCCCGGGCCCAACAATGCTGGACACGGTCAACGCCAGTGCGATGGCAATGCCTGTGGTGAGCATGTAGAGGCCGACCGCCTTGCCGCCCATGCGACCCAGTTCTTTGGGGTTGGCCAGTGAAGTGACGCCGCAGACCAGGGAGACGAGCACCACCGGCACCATGAGCATTTTCAGCAGCTTGAGAAAGATCTGGCCGAGCAGGTCAAACAGCCCCAGCGCCAGCTTTTCCTGGCCCCATTCCCAGCCACTCATGTTGATCACCACGCCGATCACGATACCGACGGCCATGCCGATCAGAATGCGGCGGGTCAGGGTGCCGCCGAGGGGGCTGGTATCACTCATGAGGGGGTCCGGTCAGTGCGGTAAACCGCATTATAAGCGTATGACGCTTAGGCCGTTGCACTGAGATAATAGTTCCTCGAGCTGCTCAGGAGATGGCCATGATGCGCCACGTGTTTGTTGTTCTATTGCTGTCAGGCTGCGCGTCAGCGCTGGCTCAGCAGGATTTTTCCGCCGTTCAGATCACCACCCAGAAAGCCGGTGAAGGTATTTACATGCTGCAGGGGGCCGGCGGGAATATTGCCGTTTCCGTCGGGGACGACGGCGTGTTTATCGTCGACGATCAGTATGCGCCGCTGTCGGACAAGATCAAAGCGGCGATTGCAGAACTGTCGGACCAGCCCGTCAGCTTTGTGCTCAACACCCACTGGCACGGTGATCACACCGGCGGCAACGAGAGTTTTGGCGAGAGCGGCAGCATCATCGTCGCCCATGACAACGTGTACACTCGTATGTCGAACGAGCACGTCGCGCACTTTTTTGGCGGTCGAAAGATCCCGCCCTCGCCGCCGGTGGCGCTGCCTCGCATTACCTTCACCGAGCGCGTCACGCTTCAGCTGAACGGCGGGGTACACGCGATCCACGCGCCCCATGCGCATACCGATAGTGACGCCATGATCTACTTTGAGGGGCCGAACGTGCTGCATATGGGCGATCTGTTTTTTAACCAGATGTACCCATTTATCGATCTGGACTCCGGCGGTGCCATCAACGGCGTCATTGATGCCCTCAACCGGGGACTGATGCTGGCGGACGCGGAGACTGCCATCATTCCCGGCCACGGGCCGCTGACGGACCGGGCCGGCATGCAGAGCTACCGGGATATGCTGGTCACCATCCGCGACCGGGTGAAAGCGCTGAAAGACGAGGGCAAGAGCCTGGAAGAGGTGATCGAGGCGCAGCCTGGCGGCAAGTTTGACGACGAGCTGGGTGGTGGCTTCATCAAGCCCGGGGCGCTGGTGACCTTCATGTACCGTTCGTTGCCCTGAGGTCGTCCGGGACGCCGGGCACAAAAAAGCCGGGGCGCATGACGCACCCCGGCCCGGACTGACCTCCCGCCAAAGCGGGTTGATCAATGTCTGATCAGGCAGCCTTGCGGGTCTTGCTGATCGCGTTGACCTTGCGGTTCAGCGTTTTCACCTGACGATCCAGGGTCTGGATATCGGTGGTGCTCGGCACACCTACCAGGTTCAGCACTCGGCCAACCTGTTGCTGCACCAGCGACTCAACGCGGGCTGCGTTGTCGGCGGCGAGGTTGCGGGCCTGGGCCACGCGCTCCTCAAGCTGGACGCGGTCCTTAACTTCCTTGCGAACGCGCTCGATGCGGCCGTTTAGGTTGTCCTGAGCCCGCTGCTGCAGGCCTTCGCCTTCACGCACCAGCTCGGCAAACAGCACTTCGCTGCGTTCCTGCACCCGGGCCAGTACGCCCAGGCCGGCGAGACGAACGTCCCGGGCCGCGTTGTTGAGTTGTTCGACGGAACGAACCAGGGGATTTTTTTCTTTGCTCATGATTCCCTCCTAAAGGGGTCAAATCTCTTAAGTGGGATCTACTTTAGGGGGGCTGGCTAGAGCATTCACACTAGTGGACGGAATGATGGGGTGGCCCGGCTCGGGCCTGGGATCAGGGGGCTTCCTGGCTAAGCTCCTCCAGCTTCAACCAGTCCTCCGGCGGCAGGCCCAGCAGGCCGTCGAGAAAGGTGGCGGCCAGTCCCCAGGGGCGGGTGCTCTCCGAATTCCACACCGCCGCCAGGCCCACACGATCTTCCGGCCGCAGCGCAAACAGGGCGCCGTAGCCGCTGACCGAGCCGGCGTGGAAGACCACGCGGTGGCCGGCGTAGTTGTAGATTCGCCAGCCAAGGCCGTACTGCGCGTCCCGCAGCCGGGTGCGCCGCCAGCGGCCGCGGTAGAGTTCGGCCCGGGTGACCACCTGAGGCTGGGTCAGGCGCGCAAGCAGCGTGTCGTCCAGCACCTCCGAGGCACCCCCCAGCTGTGCCTGAAGCCACACGCAAAGGTCCCGGATGCTGGCGTTCATACCGGCGGCGGCGGGCACGCGGTAATAGTTTTCGTTGACGCCAACCTCTCGCAGGAATGATCCCCGGCCCCGGTGGGGTCGCGCCCAGTTGTCGTCCCTCAGCAGGTGCGGGCGGCCGAACCCGGTGTCGTCCATGTTCAGCGGCGTCAGCACCCGATGCTGCACCTGCTCCTCAAATCCCACCTGGGTGGCGGCCTCGATAGCGTCCGCGATGAGGTTGAAACCGACGTTCTGGTAGGCGTAGCAGTCGCCCGCGGCGCACAGCGGCTTAACCTCCTCCAGCCGCCGCACAATCACCTCCGGCCGGCGACCCGCCTCCAGCAGATTGTCGTAGGCATTCGGCGGCAGCCCGAGGCGGTGGGACAGGGCATGCAGCAGCGTCGCCCGCCGGGCGTCCTCGGCCCGCGGGAGGGTGAAATAGGGCACCAGCTGACGGATCGGTGTAGCGAGATCCAGCAGATCGCTGCGTTCGAGCATCAGCGCGGTGGTTGCCGCAAAGCTCTTGGACAGGGAGGCCAGGCGAAACCGGGTCTTAAGGTCGATCCGATCGCCGCTGCGGCGGCGCTGACCCTGGACCCGCAGCAGCAGCACGTCTTCCGCGCTGGCCACGCACGCGCCCAGGGCAACCATGTTGGGGGCTGCTTCCAGGGCGCTCATGCCCCGTTCCAGGGACTGAATGGCC
This sequence comes from Pseudomonadota bacterium, assembly GCA_039195135.1. Classification (GTDB taxonomy): domain Bacteria; phylum Pseudomonadota; class Gammaproteobacteria; order Xanthomonadales; family SZUA-38; genus JANQOZ01. The sequence goes on from JBCCVP010000071.1 coordinate 5,018, forward strand.
GCGGCGGTATCGGCGCGGGCTACGCCGGTCTGGAGCGCCAGCGCGCTGCAGAGGGTCATAAGCCACGGAGCAAACCGCGTCCCGGAATTACGCTGCTGCAAAGCCATCCCGCGTCAAAGGGGCAGCGCGCATTGCGCCGGGAATCGACCTGCCTTGTCAAGCGTCCTTGCGAGGTTTGCCGGCATGAGTAATGGCCCTGGAAATTGGCCTCAGGCAACGTGGCATAATGTCGAGCTTGTTCTGGCGTGTGGGAGTAACACATGGAATGGGTCTTTTTTGGCCTCATTATTGCGGCCATCGTCTTTGCGATCTCGCTCTACAACGGGCTGGTGACGAAGAGAAACCGATACAAAAATTCTTTTGCCCAGATTGATGTGCAGCTCACCCGCCGTCATGACCTGATCCCCAACCTGGTGGAAACCGCCAAGGGCTATATGAAGCACGAGCGGGAAACGCTGGAAGCCGTGATTCAGGCGAGAAATCAGGCCGTGGACGGCCTCAAAGGCGCGGCCGGTAATCCCGGTGACGCGGGCGCCATGACCACCCTGGCCGGGGCTGAGAATATGCTGTCCGGCGCGCTTGGTCGGCTGTTCGCTCTGGTGGAAAGCTATCCTGATCTGAAAGCCAATCAGAACATGATGCAGCTCACCGAGGAACTCACCACCACGGAAAACAAGGTGGCCTTTGCCCGCCAGGCCTATAACGACTCGGTGATGAACTACAACAACGCCCGCGAGTCGTTTCCCGGCAACCTGATCGCCAATTCGTTCAATTTTGATCCGGCCAACCTGCTGGAAATTGACGACCCGGTGAAGCGCGAGGCGCCGAAAGTCGAGTTCTGATCCGGTGCCTCGGCATCGGAAGGTGGGGCTGAAGATCGCAGATGAAGGTCCGGCGTCAAGATGAATTTCTTTGACCAGCAGGACCAGGCCCGGCGCAAAACCAAGGGCCTGGTCGGGCTGTTTTTCCTGGCTGTGGTGTGCATCGTCCTGGCGGTGGATGCGGTCGTGCTGATCATCCTGGCGGGCATGGAAAGCTCCGAGACGGGTATGCCCCGGCCGTTTTGGGAAACGATCCAGGAAAACCCCCTGCTCATTGTATGGTCGTCGCTGATTGTCCTCGCGACCATCGGCGGCGCCACCCTGTTCAAGCTTGCCGTGCTCCGCGGCGGCGGCGGCGTTGTTGCCCGTTCCATGGGGGGCACGCTGGTTTCCCCCGACGCCACCGGCCCAAAGCGTCGCCAGCTGTGCAACGTGGTGGAGGAAATTGCGCTGGCATCGGGGGTCCCGGTGCCCGAGGTCTACGTGCTGGAGGCGGAGAGCGGCATCAATGCCTTCGCCGCCGGCTACGCGCCGGGGGATGCCGCCGTGGCGGTCAGCCGGGGATGTCTGGAAACGCTCACCCGCAACGAGCTGCAGGGCGTAATCGCCCACGAGTTCAGCCACATTTTCAACGGCGACATGCGCCTGAATATCCGCCTCATGGGTGTGCTCTTCGGCATCTTGGTGATCGGGCTGGCGGGGCGCCAGATTCTGCGCGCCACCCGCCACGGCGGCTCCCGCAAAGACGGCGCACCGCTGCTGGTGGCCGGCGGATCGCTCATGATCATTGGCTATGTCGGGCTCTTTTTTGGCCACCTGATTCAGGCTGCTGTCTCGCGCCAGCGGGAGTTTCTGGCCGACGCATCCGCCGTGCAGTTCACCCGCGATCCAACCGGGATCGGCGGTGCCCTCAAGAAAATTGCCGCCGTGAGCAATCACGGGCTGCTCGAGGCGGCAGACCCGGAAGAGGTGAGCCACATGCTGTTCGCCGATGGCCTGGGCCGCAAGATGTTCGCCACCCATCCGCCGCTGGAAGAGCGGATCCGGGCGATTGATCCTCAGTTTGATATGAAAGAGATCCGTGAACTGAGCGCCCGCATTGCGCTTGAGCCGCCGCCGATGGATGCGGGGCCGATGGAGGATGCGCCGGCCGGCGCCATGGGTTTTGCCGGCGCCGCCGGTATGGCGGTGGCGGCGGACACGGCCGACCTGATGGCGGAGATCGGTAATCCCAGCTGGGACCACGTGGCCTACGCGGAGCTGCTGATCGACAATATTCCGGAGCTGCTGCTGGAGCGCGCCCGCTCGGTGCAGCACGCGGTGGACGTGGTGCTGGCGCTGCTGCTGGACAAAGAGCCGGCCATGCGGGCCCAGCAACTTGAGGTGATCGCCAGCGGTATGGGGCCCAATCATCGGGAGCGGGTGGAAGAAAACCTGAAAGACACGGACCCCCTGCCGCCGCTGCACCGGCTGCCGCTGGTGGAGCTGGCCTTTCCCGCCGTAAAGCGGCGGCCACGGCAGGCGATTCGCACCTACCTGGCGGTGATCGGCAAGCTGATCCGGTCCGATGGGGAAGTCACGGTATTTGAATATGCGCTGTCCAAGGTCATCACCCAATATCTGGAAGAGTCCATCGCCCCGGACACGGCGGACACCGGCGGGCGCTCGCTGAAGCAGTGTCGCAAGCAGATCGAGGCGCTGCTCTCGGTGCTGGCGGACAAGGGCCACGACGACCCGGCGCTGGCCCGGCAGGCCTATACCGCCGGCATGAGCCATCTGTTTTCCATGAACCCGGCGGACTATCAGCCGCCGGACAACTGGGTGGCGGCGCTGGATGAGTCCCTCGGTCGGGTGGACGAGCTGCGGCCCATGTTCAAGCAGGCGTTGATCGAGGCGGCCATCACCACGCTGGCCCACGACGGGCAGATCACGCTGGAGGAGGTGGAGCTGCTGCGGGCCATGTGCGCTGCGCTGCACTGTCCCATGCCGCCCCGGCTGACGGCTCGCGCCGCCTGACAGCGCAGGTTGAGCGCCCACCGCCACGGGCGATGCGAACGAAGCGCCAGCGGCGCCATACCCGGGCGCCCGCCCAGGCGGGGCGCTGGCGAATCCGGCGCGTCAGCCGCCCGCCAGCTCCGGGTCTAGGGTTTGAAATGCATTGGGATGGGTGAGGTTGAATTCCTTCACATGCTGAAGGTAAGCCGGATCAAACCCGTCCTGGCGCAGCGACGAGATCAGCTGCCTGAATTCGGGATCGTTCTTAACCTCGGTTGAACTTGCCACGGGCGGCAGGTGGTGATCCGCCACGATACGCGAACCGCGCTGTATGCCGTCGCCCCGATCGTCGGAGTAGTATTGGGACAGCACCAGGATGCGCGTTCCCACATATAGCGCCTCTTCCAGATCGTGAGTGACGAAAAAAATCGTCATGCGTTCAGCTTCCCAGAGCTCCAGCAGGAACACCTGCATCTCCTCTCGTGTATCCGGATCCAGGGCGCCAAAGGGCTCGTCCATCAGCAGAATACGAGGCTTCATCATCAGCGACTGGGCAATGGCCACCCGTTGCTGCATGCCGCCGGAAAGCTCGTGAGGATACTTGCTCGCATGCTGATCAAGGCGCACCCGGCGCAGCATCTCCATGGCCTCGTCCCGGTTGGCTGATCGATTGCGTCGGCGCTCAAAAAATCCCTGCTGCAGATCCCGTCCCAAGGTGACGTTTCGCAGCACGGTCAGGTGCGGAAAAAGGCTGTAGCGCTGGTAGACGATCCCCCGGGAGGGGTCGGGAAATCCGGCCGGCGCGCCGGCAATTTGCAATGCGCCGCGGGTGGGAAACTCCTGCCCCAGAATCAGGCGCAGCAGGGTAGATTTGCCACATCCGGATGGCCCCACCAGAGTGCAGATCTCCCCCGAGGTCACTTCAAGGTCGATGTCTTCAAGCACAACCTTTGGACCGTATTCCTTACGCACGTCGCGGATCGACAGCATGGAAACGGGATCAGTCATGCCTGATACCACCGGTAGCGCCATCGCAGCCAGCTCTTGATGGCCCAGTCCAGCAGGAACCCGAGCAGGGTAATCCAGAGCACATAGGGAATGATCACATCCATGGCCAGATAGCGGCGCACCAGGAAAATCCTGTAGCCCAGTCCATCGGTCGACGCGATGGCCTCAGCGGCAATCAGGAACAGCCAGGCAGCGCCCAGGGATAGCCTCACCGCCTCCAGCAGCCGCGGCAGGATCTGGGGCAGCACTATCCGATAGACCACGGCCAGTTGACTGGCGTCCAACGTCAGCGCCTTGGTGATCTGTTCGCGGGGTAGTTTTTCCGTGGCCAGGGCCACATCCCGGGTGATCACTGGAAAAATTCCGATGAAAATCAGCACCACCTTCCCGAGTTCCCCGACACCAAAAGTGATGAACAGAATGGGCAGAATCGCCAGCGGTGGGACCATCGAGACGAAGGTTACGAAGGGGTTGGCAAGCCCCCGAAACCCGCGGAACAAACCGATATTCAGGCCGAGCAGCAAGCCAGCCACCGCCGCGGACAATACACCAATGGCCAGTCTCTTGAGGCTGGAAACGGTGTCGGTCCAGAGCAGATACTCGCCCGAGCGACGATCCTCGGTGAAGGCCATGCGCACAACCGCTTCCTTCATCTGGCCCACGCTCGGCAGCAGCTTGTCCTGCGGGTTGGCTTCCAGCCGCGCGTCGGAGGCTGACAGATACACCGCCACCACGAGCAGAAACGGAAGTGCCGCCAGCAGCCAATTTAGCTTTTTGCCGGGCCTGGCGTGCAGGCCCAGGAATTTTGGGTGGTCAGGCATGAGGTCTGATCAGGGGCAAACTACTCGCCAGCAGCTTCCTTCATCGCGCTGGCATCGAAGCGGAACTTGACGTTGTCCTTGTCGCCCAGCACCGTGCCATCAGGAAATGCAATGCCGACAAAATCAGGTGATTGTGCACCGTCACCGAACAATCCCTTGTCGAAAGAAAACTGTCGGACGTTGTCCATCGTCTCCTTAACCTGATCACCGGCCGCAAAGTCTGCTGCATCTGAGGCGCTGTAGAACATTGCCGTGGTGCGCAGCTGGGCGCGGAACTCAGCTTCGGTAGCACCGGTGGCGGCAGCCATGTACGCGATCGCTTCGTTGGCTTTGGGGCCCGGTGTGTTCATGATCTCCATCACCTCATACCAGGCGCCCACCAGGGCCTTTTTAAGGGAGTCCGGCGCATCGCTACGAACCACCATCAGATCAACAATCTCACCGGGCGTCTGGGACGAGTCGAACACCAGCTCGGCGCCCTCAGCGTTGCGCACCTGCTGCAACGGCGGATTCCAGGTGACCACCGCGCCATTGGGGTCGGCAATAAACAGCGAAGCAATGTCAGCATCGGAGGTATTGACCACGGTCAGGTCACGCTCACTCATGCCGTTCATGTCCAATGCTCGGGCCAGCAGGTAGTGAGACACGGACAGCTCCACCAGCGCCACGTTGCGGCCTCGCAAATCACTGACCGCAGTCCCGTTGCGCATCACAATGCCGTCGTTACCGTTGGAGAAATCTCCCACGATCAGCGCGGTGGAATCAATGCCGCCGACAGCCGGAATCGTGAGGGCGTCCATATTGGTCATGGTGCAGGCATCGAATTCGCCGGCGGTGTAGAGATTGATGGACTCGATATAGTCGTTGATCAACTGCACCTCTACCTCGATGCCCTGCTTTTTTGCCCACTTGTCGATGATGCCGCGGTCGGCAGCATAACCCCAGGGCTCCCAGCCCACGTAATGGGACCAGGCCACCTTGTAGGTTTCGGCGTTGGCAACGCTGGTCAACACCAGCAGGGTTAGAACGGTCAGAACTCGTTTCATGGCTTGGCTTCCCATTTCTCTTAGATTCGGGTGGTCGTTAGGGCAACGTTCCGGCGCTACCAGTTTTCGTCATCCGGGATAATTTCAAAAACGTTAGCGGCGGCAAGATCTGCACTCTCCATCTGACGGATCTTCTTTTCACCCTCGGTGGTGAGCTGGTCCAGCTCGCGAATAGTGTCGGACATTTTCGGCAGCGTAGCCTGGCGATAGCGCGAGATATCGTCCAGGGCCGCATGGATATCGCGGAAAGCCGATTTCAGCGCCGCCATATCGATCTGGGTGGACGCGGCTTCCTTGTGTATTTCAGCGCCCTGCTGGCGCAACCGCTGCGCCGTGCCGGCGATCAGATCGGAGGTGGTGGCGTTCACCGCCTGCACCTTGTCCAGCACAATTTTCTGGTTGGCCAACGCCAGGGCCAGGGTAACAGCAACCTGCAGCGCATTGACGGTGACGTGGCGAGCCCGGTTAACCCCGCGGATCAGCTCCTTGTTGTTGCGCATGATCACTTCGAGCGTCACGATGCCCTGCTGGTTCACCGCCAGCTGTTGCTGCAGATCCATAATGCGCTGACGCAGCGGGAACAACAGTTCCTCCTGAACAAATCGGGCTTTGTCAGGCAGCGATACCAGCTCCCGCTCCAGGGCGTGACTGATGCGATGGTCGAGCAGCTGGCCGAGTTTCGCCGCTTTTTCCAGTTTGCGGGTCACCTCGCGCATAAATTTCTGGTCTTGCTGCAGGGTGATGTTGTCCCGGGACAGGGTGTCTTTGCCGTCCTCCAGAGAACGGATAATGGCGTCAATCACGGTGCGGGAGCTTTCAAACCGGGAGAAGTAACGCTTTAGCGGCGTGCCGACGCCTGGAATCATGCCCAGCAACCGGGTGATCCATCCCGGTTCCAGATCCACATCGCCGGGATCCAGCTCCTCCACCTTCACCTTGAGATCAACCAGAGCGTTGGCCACCTCGCCGCCATCATCGGCCCGGGCCGACAGCTTTCTGATCGGCTCCTTGAGCATGGCGCTGCGTTTGGTCGCAGCCTCCTGCAGGCTTAATCCCATGGATTCGATCGCTTGCTTCGCCGACTCGGCCACTTCGGCTTCGGCGGGATCGATGGCGAGCAGACGCTTCAGCAGGGCGTCAGCCTGCTGCTCCAGCTCCGGGTCGTCGCCGTCCCGGACTTCGATCGCCTGAGGGTCGGCAAGGTCCAGTTCCTTTTTGACCGCCTCGGGTTCAGCAAATACCAGTAACTCTTCAACCATATCAACGGCCTAGGCGTTCAGCTCTCCAATTTATCACGATCGTACAGGGCGGTTGTGGCGGCCAGGCGCTGCAGTTCGGTCATGGCCGTTTCCAGATCTACCCGGGCGAGACCTCGGCTGGTTTCCACGGTACCCAGGGTCATGGCTGTGGTGTCGAGCTGAGTCATGGCTACTTCATTGGCGGCCAGCCACTCATCCACGCGTTCGCGCTGCTCGGCGTCCAGTTCCAGCCGCTGACGCAGGGTGGCCAGTTCGTTGCGCACGGCAGGCGAATCGGCTTCCTGTCGCTCCAGCTCGCCGATCCGCCGCCGGCTGTAATCCACGTCGATGGCCGCGACGGAGCGGGACACGCTAACCAACCGACTCAGATTGTCCAGCACCGCGAAATAGACCTGTTCGGCGATACCCAGGTAGCGGGAGTGGGTGAGCTCGGTGTCCTCCAGCTTGCTGTCCAGCACCTCTTGAAAGGCCCGAAACTTCTCCTGCACCCGGCGCAGCTGGGCCAGGCCCGCCTCATTGCCAATTTCTTTGAGGCCTTTGTTGAGCTCATCCAAAGCTCGGCTATGCTGGCTGTGCACCGAATCCCTCAGTTCCCGCACGTAGCGGCTGGCGAAAAACTCCCGCCGCAGGAACCGGTTGACGGTAAGACCCCCCAGGGCCAGCGCGCCCCCCGCGGCCAGCGCACCAAGTGTCAGCAGGCTCGGGCCGAGCGCCACCGCGGCCAGCCCGCCGATCACCGCGGCGCCGGCCGGATACAGCACCGAGGGGTGCTGCGTGGTTTGCTTCAGCACCGCCCGGTTGATTGCGTTTTTCGAGAAGTCGGGCCGCTGGGACCGGGTCGCCATCAGTATTCCTCAGCCACCAGCGCCAGCTCCACCCGCGGCAGTCGGTAGTTATAGGCCCGGTCCGATTCGCCGGGCCGCCGCACCAGCGGATCAGAGGAACCGAGCCCTTCCGCCCGCACCCGATTGGCAGCAAGCCCGTAGGTGACCCGCAGATACCGCGCCACTGATTCAGCCCGGGACTGGGACAGCGTACGATTAGCCTCGGCATCACCGCGCAATCCGGTGTGACCCGCTACCACGACCCGAAAGTTAGGATAGTGGCGGAGGTTTTCCGCGGCCCGGTCCACTTCCTGTTTGCCCTCGTAGGTGAGGCCTGCGGAGCCGCTCTGGAAGACGATGGGGCGGATCTTCAGCGTACCCACTTCTTTGAGTCCGCCCCACTGCTGGTCGGACAGGGCATCGAAGCTTCGGGCTAGCGAATCACCCGCGTTTTCGCCCGGCGCCTCGCTGACCAGGCCGCCGGAAAAGAGATCGGCCACAAACTGGCTGTTGGTGAGTCGGTAGGGATCGGAGTTTGGAATCGGCGAGCGATCGAAGTCGCCATGCTCCACCAGAATGTCAGCGGCCGACTCGATCGCGTCGATCAGCCCTTCGCCATACCACCCGCCCTGACGCGCGATCCCAAACCAGGCCTGGGCGTTTGCGGACAGCGTGGTCCACTCGACCCCGTCCAGCAAAGCCTCCACTTGCGCCGCACCAATGTCGTAGTGGCTGGCGATTTCCTTCCGCAGCTTGTCCGGGTTATCGCGGAAGAATTTGAGGGTTTTGAAATAGCTGGACAGCAGCGCGTAGACCGCCTCCGGATCTGACTCCGACCAGCGGCGATTGACCAGCAGGATGTCGACGATCAGCCCTTCGGTATCTTCGGTGCTCAGCAGCTTCTGGATAGCTGGATCCTGTAGTGCCCGGGATACATCCGGCTCCCAAAGGACGGCCGCATCCACTTTGCCCTGCTGGAGCAGCTCGAGGGCTGCTTCGGATCCATCGGTGTCGACCCGCCAGGCGGCCTGCTGCTGGCGCAGCAATTCGATGTCGAAGTGGACGCCAATGGACTTGAGCAGGTGTTCGCTGGGCGAATCAGGCGTCAGGGCGATCAGAAAGTTTCCGCCGCTTTTGAGATCGTCGATGGAGCTGATGCGGTCACCTCGAGCGACCAGAGCATCACCGCCCTTGGATTCATCCAGCACGGCGACAATCGTAGCCGGATACTGCTCCTGGTTGCCCGCAAGGACATAGGAATCCACGGTGGCCACGGCCATTTCCAGTTCGCCCTCGCGAAGCCGCGACATGCGACTGGCGTAATCTGCCGCGTCATCCTCACAGCGCAGCAGGTAGCCACTGCGTCGCATGCGGCGAACGTTTTCATCGGAACATAACGGAAAGTAGCCCACCCAGTTGTCCATGCCGATGCGGACGGTGCCGCGGGTACCGCGCGCATCGGAGGTATCCTGCTGCCGCCAATCCTCGTACAAGGGTTTGGCGTATTTACCGCCAAAAATCACCATCGCGGCGACCACGATCAGCAGCAGAACAATCTTCGCGTGTCGGTTCAACGGCGTTTCCTTACAGGGCTGTCAAAATTCAGTCACGGTAAAGTCCGGAGACTCGGCCAAAACTGCGGTCAGACTCTGGGCCAGGGCCTCGGGATCGTCAGCTGCCCGGTAGTCGATGCGGCCGGGCTGGTTGAGCGAATGGTCGGTGCCGATGCAGAAACCGATGGTATGGATGAGCACCGGCGAGCCTTCCAGGATGTTGCGCACCGCGGACGTTGGGTCTTCGCCCCCGCTCGCCTCACCGTCGGTGATCAGCACCAGATGGTATTCGCCATAACCCAGCTGACTGCGTGCCTGCTGTTTGAGCGCGGCATACCCGAGATTTACCGCGCTCATCAACGGCGTGCCGCCGTTGGCCGTGACCCGCTGCACTTCCTGCCGGAATGCGGTCTGGTTAACTGCCTGCAGACCGAGACGTTCAGACAGCCCACTTCCGTCGAACACGGCCAGTCCCAGATTGGCATCCCCGGGTATCTGCTGCGCAAACTGAGCCACCGCGTCCTTTGCTGCGTCCATCTTCGACTGTGAGCCGGAACAGCGCTGGTCCTCCATGCTCCCGGAACCGTCAAGAACCAGGTAGTAGTTTGCCGCCGTCAGGCGGTTGGCCACCGCTACCGATGCGCCCGCCTCAAGTTCCGGCCAGCTTCGGTCAAAGTGGGCAGCATATGCGTCTATATCGGGGAGGCCCGGTGACACCTGCGGCTCGTCGAAGCCGCCCCCGTCCCGCGTCAGCCACCAGCCGGCAGCGATGACCAGGATCACGATCGTCTGAATCACATTAACGACTGTCCGCCGGCGCCTGCGTTTGCCCATGGCTCAGACCCCTAAAGTGGCTGGAAAACGGAAGACTCAGCTTCCACCTGAACGATGCGGAATTCCACCCGCATATTTGACAGCCACTCGGCTTCGGTCTGGGGCGCGCACGGGTTGCCGCCACACACCCCCGTAGCCGGCTTGCCGATACCATGTCCAACGACGGCAAACTGGCTCGGATCCAGCGTGATGCCCATCCCCTGGGCGAGACCCATAACGCTGTCCCGAACCGCGACAGCCCTCGACATGCTCAGGTTTTTGGCCGATTGTTTGACCCGACCCAGGATCAGGTCGGTTTCCCCCGCTTTCTGCTTGCGCAGATAGCCCAGGGGATCGCTATGACCCTCGACGGTGATAATCGCGCCACCGTAGGTGGCCGCCAGATCGATCACCTTTTCGAACGACTCCCGGTACAGGTCGGCCGGAAAATCGTTCTGGTTTGGCTTGAAGAACACCTCGAAGCTGAACAGGGTGCCCTCCTCCAAAGTACCCTGCTGCTGGCGCCGGGCCACCACCGATGCCACCTGTTCAGCGTTGAACGCGGGCACCTCCACCTCATCGGCTCGGGCAAGTCCCGAGCGTAGGGTGTCGTAGTCCCAGCGAGCGTGATCCAGCACTGACTTCCGCCGTAAAAGACCGGCCAAAACAAACGAGTCCTGCAGTTCCGTGGTGAGTTTCGCAAGGCTACGGGGAAAGCTGGGGTTCGCGAAGAAGTCCACGTTACCCTTGAAGCCCACCATCCTGGCGTCCGCGTAGAGACCCTCAATGTCCGACGTCGCCTGAGGGCTGTCGAGCAGGATCTCCGCCGCCGCCGTAAGCAGATTGCGATAGTCGCCCCGCTTGCTCGCGAAAAGGTCAGCTACGGCTTCCTCAGCCTGCAGCAATCCGGCGACGAATTGCTGGACCTGGGTCCTGTTGGCCTCCAGGTAATCGGCGCGTACGGCATACACATCGGCGATGATGCGGTTGGCGGTGCGGGTGGATAGCAGGATGCGGGCGCCTGCTACCGAGTCTTCTGCGCCAGTGCCCACATTGCCGCCGGAGGTCAGGGCCAGCGCGTCGGGTAACACGACGAAGGCGGCGTCCACATCACCTTCCTGAAGCGCGGCCATGGGACTGGAGTCGGTGGCGGTCAGGTCCGGCAACCAGCGTATGTCTACATCGTTCAGACCGAGCCCGGCATCCGCCAGCACTTTGGACAGGTAGCCCACGTGAGGACCGTAAGCCTGAATCGCGATGCGTTTGCCGCGAAGATCCGCCGCCTGGCGAATGGACTCGTTGACTACCAGTGCGTCGCCTCCCGCGGACCAGCTTAGCTGGTAAATCACCACCGGCTTGGCGCGGGGATCCCGATCGAGGGCTTCCGACGCCAGATTGATCATGCCCATGGTGCCCCGCAGATAGGGGCTGTCGCCTCGCAAGTAAGCCTCGAGCTGGGCGGTGAAGCTGTCCTCCCGCGTTAGCTCAAGGTCCAGACCGAGGCCTGCAAAGATACTGCCTTGGGCGGTGCGCGCGGCACCACCGTTGGCGTGGATGGTGGCGACATCAGCGCCCCAGGTGATCATCGGTACCCGGATCGTGCCGGACTCTACGCTACCCACATTTGTTGAAATGACTTCGCGCAGCGGTGGCGAGTCGATGTAATTCGGCGCGGCCTGGACCGGCAGAACACAAAAAAGGAACGAGGCCATTACCAGCAGGTTTCGTCTCATGGATCTTCCTCGAAGCAGATAGGATTAATGATATAGCTCCATCCCGTACCATCCAATTGCCGGAAGTTGGCTGATGGGCTACTCGCGCCGCCAGATTGCACTGGGGTCGGTGCCTTTCCAGTCCAGGTCCAGGCGTTTGCTGGCTTCACTGGCCGGGATCAGCACCTTTTCGTGATTGAAAAGAGCGTGCAGACGATGGATATTCAGGCCTAGCTCCGCACGAAGCTCACCGAGTGTGGCGTCTTTGCGTTCTTCAAACGGAAAATCATGAAAATTGCGGCAGTGCTGTTCCTGGCCAAAACCGAAGCCCAGGTCAAACGCCAGCAAATGATGGGGTTTCAGCCGATAGGGTTTTCGGTACAGCCGTGTGGCCAGCCACCGGAACAAGCGGTGGTGGCGCGGCCGAACCCGGGTATCGGAGCCCATCGTGAAACCGATCACAAAAGCCTCATCCTGAGCCATCAATCCGCGACCGAGCAATACGTGCAGGGCATCGTGTCTTTCCAGGGTGATTGCCCCCGGCAGTGCCAGGGGCGAGGCGGGATTTTCGAACAGGCGCACCAGCAGGGGTATGGCTGAGGCGGTGGCCCCCGGCAGACTGTCCAGGCAGTCGCCAAGGTCCCGGTCGTCATTGTCCAGACCGGGATTCCAGTCCCGCCAATCCAGCCGTGTTCGCCTGTAGAAACCCATCGCTGAGGTTACCCTGAATCTGACGCCTTATATGGCCGTGGGGCGGTGCGCACTGCTATCAGCACAACGGGGCTGGCCGTCCAACCATCGGCGCTGGAACCTATTCGCTTGGGCACCTACGGTCTAGCGGTTTGCCACCGCCGTCTCGGACTCGCCGCAGGCGAGACTTCGTGCCCAGCGGTGCAGGGCTAGGTTGCGCTGAATGATCCGGTCCTGGTCTTCCGTCAGGACGTAGCCGGCCTCCACCAGCGATCGGGCGGCGTCGGTGATTGCTGGCATCGGGTCCTCGGCCGGTAGCGGCGGTCGCTCGTCGCCGGCGAGATGGCAGCTGTGGAGCGGCACCAGGTAGCCGCGAAAGTCCATCAGCTCATTGGGATTGGGCCGTCCGTCACGCAGCGACCAGGGCGTGTAGGTGGCCGCCGGGACCTGAACCTCCAGGTTGCGGATGCCGCCTACCTCATTGCCGTACTCATCCGTTGCCGGGACCAGGGTAGGAAACGCCGGCCCCAGCTCCGGCGGCTGGCGGTCGATGATGCCCTGGGCCCAGCGGCGCCCGTAGTTGGCGCGGTAGGCCTCCTGCGCCACGCTCGGGGCCGTCAGGCCGGCGATGGTGGGCAGGGCAAAATCGCTGAGCGGCGTCAGGGTCCCGTCTTCCAGGCGCGGGTAGCGGCTTGCCGGCGGCTCCCGGTCCTCCGTCACCCAGTCTCCCAGCGAGACGAGCAGAGCGCGGAGATTGACCAGAAAATCCAGCGGGTTGCCGCGCCAGACGCCGGGCCGCACCGGCTCCTCCGCCGGCCAGCGGTCGACGTAGTGCTGACCTGACGCCAGGTGATACAGGCGTTCGTTGGGGAGCAGCGCAACGTCCTGGTCGCCGCTGACGTTGACGTGCAGGAGCGCGGCGGAGCGACCCCAGTATTCGTAGCCGGTGTTGGTGTACATGATCCGGGGTGCAAGCTCCGGTCGCTCGTAGCTGGCGAGTAGGCCGTCTTCCCTGCCGGTAACCGGGTCCTGCTGCGAGCGGCCGCTGAAGGGAAACAGATCGGTGGGATAGAAAAACGCTGAGTAGCGGTGGCCATCCCGGGACGGCTGGGCAAACCGGTGGTTGAAGCTGCCCCGGCCGGCGCCGGCGGAATGGATCAGCAGGCCGTCGAACGCGCGGCGGCCCGATTCGTCCTCGTTGAATCCCTGGTAAAGAAAATGCCGGGCGAAGCGGCCGGTCTGGGACACGCCGAAACCAAGCACGTGGTTGACGCGAAGCTCCGCCGCCGCGTCGTGTTTAAGATAGGACGCCACGTCCCGGATGGCCGCCAGCCCCAGTCCCGCAACCCGCGGATCTTTGGCCACATAGCTCAGTTCGTAGATATAGCCTGGATTGAACCCGCCCTCAGTTTCGATGTGGGGTGCCCGGACACCGTTCGGGTCCCGCCGGGTAACAAACTTCCACTGACTGCGGTTGACGACTTCTCGCGGGCCGAGGCGGGTGGTCCTTCGCGTCAGGACATTGCGTGGATCGACCGAGCGGGCCGGCCGATAGGCAACGTGATTGCGGTGACTCAGGGGCAGAACCTCAGCCCGCTCGTCCACCACCCAGTCGGCCCTCACCAGACCGTAGTTCGCCGGGTCCCGGCTGGGGGCAATCGGCGCTTCCAGCCGCAGCTGCTGCTCGTTCACCGGGGGCACGTCCCACTGCCAGCCCACCCACACCAGGGTCCAGCCGCGGCGCATCAGCAGGCCGTCGCCAAAGTCGCCGGGCTCCCGCGGGTCTATCGTGCGGCCCCCCTGCTGGAAGTACCGCAGCAGCGCTTTGCCCCCGCGGTTGCTGATTTCAATCACCGCCAGCGGCTCCGGCGGTGGGTTTTTGGGCCGCAGGATCATGAAATTGGCGCTGGAGGTGGTCCAACCGTGGGGGTGGGTGGTGCGGGCCAGCGACAGGTCCGCGATGCGCCGGTTGACCGCAAGGGCCGGGTTGTTGCGAAACTGGATCGTGCCGCTCAGCCGCTCGTAGGCGGGGTACGTGGCGGTGGCGGGAATGTCGATCCGCTCGCGAATCTTCAGCGCGTCCACGCGAGCCTCAACCGTGGCCGCGGTGATCATCAGCCCGAAGGCCATCAGCGACAGCAGCCGGTGGAGTAATTTCCGATCGCACAGCGCTTGATTAGCGTCCTCGAGCTGTGATGCGATGTTCCGCATGTTTAGGAGACTCCCTTAATGGCCCTGCATGACGTGGCCGGACTGACCGGCGTAGTGCTGCTCTTGGCCGCTTATTTTATGCTCGAACGTGAGCGCCTGAACGCTAACGTTTGGCGCTATTTTGCGCTTAACGGGGCTGGTGCCCTGCTGATCCTGCTTTCTCTGGTCCAGGAGTTCAATCTCTCCGCGTTTGTTATCGAGGGCTTCTGGTTGCTGATCAGCCTGGTTGGTCTGCGCCGCACCCTGCGACAAAAGGCGGCAATGTGAACCGACCGCTGCTGGGCACATCGCTGCTGGCGATGGTGCTGGCCGCCGTCGGGTTTGTCGTGGCCTACCAGTTTGTGAAGCCCGCACCGCCCGGCACGATCCGGCTGGCGACCGGCAGCCCGGACGGGGCCTACCATGCCTTCGGCGAGGCCCTTAAGCCACGGATGAAGGAAAACGGCATTGAACTTGAGCTGATCCCGTCGGCGGGCAGCGGCGAGAACGCCGCGCTGCTGGTGGCCGGGTCCGCGGACGTGGCGCTGATGCAGGGCGGTACGGTCCTGCCGGAGGAGCCGGCGGTGGAGCTTCGCGCCCTTGGGAGTTTGTATTTTGAGGCCCTGTGGATCTTTCACCGGCTCGACGCTGTGCCGCAGCAGCTCGCGGACCTTGCTGAACTGCGCATCGCCCGCGGCGCCCCGGGCAGCGGTACCCGGGCGCTGGTTGACGACCTGCTGGTGCTCAATGGCCTGGATCCGGGCGCGATGACCGCCGCCGAGCCGGACGATCCGGCAGCCGCCCTTCAGGCCGGTGAGATAGATGTGGTCATGCTGGTGGCGGGGGAGAACTCGCCGCGAGTGCGGGAGCTGCTGTCCGCCCCCGGCATAGAACTGATGGATCTGCCTCGGGCGCCGGCCTACCCGCTGCACCGACGATTCCTGTCCGCTCTACAGCTGCCCGCCGGTGCTGTCGACCTGGCCCGGGACTGGCCTGCGGCGGACCGCCGCCTGGTGGGCGTGGCCGCCATGCTGGTGGCGGATGCCGAACTGCACCCGGCGCTGGTGGACCTGCTCCTGATGCAGGCGCCGGAGATTGTCGGCGGTGCCGGACTGTTTCATGATCGCGGCGACTTTCCCTCGCCCGAGTTTGTCTCCCTCCCGCTGGGCGCCGAGGCGGCCCGCTTTCACCGGCGCGGCCCGTCTTTTCTGCAGAGTGTGCTGCCGTTCTGGGCTGCCACACTGATCGATCGCATGATCGTGATGGTGGTACCGCTGCTGGCTCTTGTGCTCCCGCTGGCGCGGGTGTTCCCGCCGGTCTACCGCTGGCGGGTGCGCTCTCGCATCTACCGCTGGTACCGCGATCTCAAAGGCATTGAGGCCCGGCTGGCGACGGAAGGGCCGGGGTCGGAATTGGCCGATGCCATCAGCGGTCTGGAGCATGAAGTGCGGCAGGTGGAAACGCCCCTTTCCTATGCCGATGAGCTTTATCACCTGCGCAGCCACATTGAGCTGGTGCGCCGCAAGGTCGCCGACGGGCAGCCCGGAAACCCCGAAAAACGCTCCTAAGTACTTGTTTTACATTTGGTTACTTTCTGGCCTGTTGTAACAGTTCTTAAAACACAAAGGCGCTGGACTTGGGTACATTACGTTCATGGACAACGCGGACGGGCAAGGAGCCACGGACATGACGCAAGCCAAATCACGGAAAGTTAACCGCATAGCGATGTATCACGATCTGTCAGTGGAACTGGGCAAGATCGAAATCCAGATGGAGAACCTGGGCGAAAAGGAAATCGACCAGGCCATGATTGCAAAGCGAGCCAAATTGCAAAACGCACTCCGGCACCTGGCAATCTAAACGCCTGGACACCCAGGGAAGGGTGTCCGGGTGTTCTTATCCGAAAGGGGTCAGACTACTGTTTTGAGGGACAGTTGTCTGACCCCCTTTTTTTTACCCTTGGTAAATTCTTCAGCGGCTGGAGTCGGTGGGCCTGGCGGGGGCGTTTAAGAGCGCAGCGAAAACCGCTGCCAGGACGCGCCGGTATTCTGCCGCTACGGACTATGGAGAAAGCAGCGGCGCTGCCACTGCATGAAAGCGTCATCCGCTGGATTTCTCCGGATCCACGAGCCGATTGGCGCCGATCCAGGGCATCATCTCGCGAAGCCTGCCGCCCACCTGCTCAATCAGATGCGCCTAGTTGTTTCTGCGGTTGGCGGTCATGGACGGATAATTGGTGGCGCCCTCGGAGATGAAGCGCTTCGCGTACTCGCCGTTTTGAATGTTGGTCAGCGCTTCGCGCATGGCGGCCCGGGAGGCATCATTGATCACTTCCTTGCCGGTCACGTACTCGCCGAACTCCGCATTGTTGGAGATGGAGTAGTTCATGTTGGCGATGCCGCCTTCATACATCAGGTCGACAATCAGCTTCAGCTCGTGCAGGCACTCAAAGTAAGCCAGCTCCGGCGCATAGCCAGCGTCCACCAGGGTTTCAAAACCCGCTTTCACCAGCTCCACGCAGCCGCCGCAGAGCACCGTCTGTTCGCCGAACAGATCCGTTTCCGTTTCGTCCTTAAACGTGGTGGCGATGATGGCCGTACGGCCGCCGCCGATGGCGCTGGCGTAGCTTAGGGCCACCGCCATAGCATCGCCAGAGGCGTCCTGGTGCACCGCGACCAGGTCGGGAATACCCGCGCCGCGGGCAAACTCGCTGCGTACCGTATGTCCCGGTGCTTTCGGTGCCACCATGATCACGTTCAGATCCGCCCGGGGCACCACCTGGTTGTAGTGGATAGCAAAGCCGTGGGCGAAGGCCAGCGTGCCGCCCTGCTTGAGGTTGGGCTCGATGTCTTCCCGGTACAGCTGCGCCTGGTATTCATCCGGCGTCAGCACCATCACCACGTCGGCGCCCGCTACCGCCTCCGCCACCCCGGCGGTTTTCAGGCCGGCCTGCTCGGCTTTGGCCACGGACGCAGATCCCGGCCGTAGCGCCACGGTCACGTCTACCCCCGAATCCTGGAGGTTGAGGGCGTGGGCGTGGCCCTGGGAGCCGTAGCCGATGATGACCACCTTGCGGCCCTGGATGAGGCTCAGATCGCAGTCTTTGTCGTAGTAGATGTCCATGGGAATAACCTGAAGGTGTTAAGCAAAATTCTGGAACTGGGCACCATACCGGACGTGGGGGTCAGCACAAGCCCTTTTTGGGTGGTTTGGCTTCGTTCGGGAGTGGCCTGCGCTGGGGGCGGGGCGGGGGCGCGCGGGCCAAATGAGGCCCGCCGGGGGGCGGGTTTTATGAGAACCGCGCCCCCCCCCCCCCCC
>JBCCVP010000072.1:0-22977 GCA_039195135.1 Pseudomonadota bacterium
CCACTGCCGGGCCCGCCCGGATAGCGCAGGAGCGTGGCGAAAGTAAGCTGGCGTTTCCAGTCCATCTGAGGCCGCAGCACTTCTCTGAAGTCGGCGGTAAAGATCTTGCCGGTCCAGTTGGCCATCAGGCGCTCGTGCTCGGCGTTCAGCTCGTCAGGCGTCACCTGGATGGCTGCTGAGCTGAGGTGGATGGGCTCGTTTTCGGGCCCAGACCAGAGAGCAACGGCTAGTAGAAGCAGCGTTTTCATACGCTGGTTTTAGCGTTTTGCGCGCTTGCGCACCAGTGCAGTCCGTCGTGTTCCTGGCGTTCGCACGCCCTCCGCAATCTGGCCTCAAGGGCTGTTTCTTTTCCCTGCCACTCTCCGGGGCCAGACCCCGAGAGGGTCTGACCCGGAGGATGGGGGCTACCAGCTTTCCTGGGAGGGGCGGACGTCTACTTCGAAGGACCAGGCGGATCTTGGCTGCTGGCTCAGGAAGTAGGCAGTGGTTGCGATGTCGTCCGGATCCAGCGCTTCGGGCCTGTCCCGATTGGTGTCTGCGTCCGCCGATTTGATGCCGCCATCAACGATGATCAGCGAGACGTGGACCCCGGCGGGCCAGAGGTGCCGGGCCATCGCCTGGGCGAGGCTGCGCTGGGCCGCTTTGGCCGGCGCGAAGGCGGTGGTAAACGGCTTGCCCCGGAGGGATGCCGTGGCTCCGACGATGATGATGCTGCCGGCACCCCGTTCCTTCATGGAGGGAATCACCTGCTGCGACGCCAAGAACGCGCCCAGCGCGTTGATGCGCCAGGACAGCTCGAAGTCCGCCGCGCTCAGATCTTCGATATTGCCCCAGACGCCGGAGCCGGCGTTGTAGATCAGCACGTCCACCGGCCCCAGGTCCCGGGCAACGGCGGTAAAGGCGCTCTCGACCGCCTCGGCGTCGGTCACATCGCAGGCATACGCTCTTGCCTCCTCAAGCTGCGCAGCAAGCTCGCTGGAATAGTCCGTTTTACGGGACAGTAAGGCAACGGCGTAGCCTTCGGCAGAAAAGCGCCGGGCAAAGGACGCGCCGTTCTGCGGGCCGATGCCGACAACGGCACACACGGGTCTGGTCATGGCTGGCTCCTCCTGATCGCCAACGCACGATAGTACAATGCCGGCTCTTTAACCCACGAGGTTCTGCGACGATGGAATGGTCGGTATTGGTTACGCTAATGGCGCTTGCGCAGTTTGTCTGGTTTGGGATTCGCGTTGGCCAGGCGCGGGCTAAGGGCGATGTGCAGGCCCCGGCGATGACCGGCACGGAGCTGTTTGATCGTCGCAACCGGGTCCACGGCAATACGCTGGAACAGCTTGTGGTGTTCATCCCGTCCCTCTGGGCGTTTTCCGCCTACGTTCATCCGCTCATCGGCGCTGGCCTGGGCGTGGTCTTTCTGATTGGGCGGTTCATGTACGCCACGGCGTATGAGAAAGACCCGCAAAGCCGCGGCGCCGGGTTTGGGGTCACGTTTCTGCCCGTCGCGATTTTACTGCTGGGCGGTGTGGGCGGCGCCATCTGGCGACTGGTGCAATGATCCTGTGCGATGTCCGCTGATCCGGAGCTGGTCGGCCGGAGACAAATAGCCAACGGAGCGGGCGCCTTCGCCCCCACGGCGGGCGCCGAGCGGGTGGTATTGCTGGACGTGCTGCGCGGGTTCGCCGTGCTCGGCATCCTGCTCATGAATATCCAGTTTTTCGCTATGGTCCAGGCCGCATATTTCAATCCGACGGTATTCGGCGCACCCGACGCCCTCAACTACGCAGTTTTTGCGTTCGGCCACGTGTTTGCGGATCAGAAGTTCATGACCCTGTTTACCCTGCTGTACGGGGCCGGCCTGGTGCTGATCGGCGAGCGGGCCGAGGCGCGGGAGCTGTCGCCGACCTGGCTCGTTCTCAAGCGCACGTTTTGGCTCGGGGTCTTCGGCGCGATGCACGCCTATCTGATCTGGTACGGCGACATCCTGTTGGTGTACGCCATGAGCACCCTGTTTGTGCTGTGGTTTCGCCGCCGCTCCGCGACCACGCAGCTGGTGGTCGGTCTGCTGCTCCTCAGTCTTGGCTCCGCCATCTACTTCGCGGCGGGCCTGTCGCTTGAAAACTGGCCGCCGGCGGACTACACCGACGCGCTTAGCGGCTGGGCGCCAGGTGCGGCGGAGATCGCCAGGGAAACGGCGGCCTACCAGGGTGACTGGCTGGATCAGCAGGCGGATCGGGTTCCCCACGCCGCGGAGTTCCACACGGTGGTTTTTATGGTATGGGGCTTCTGGCGGTCCGCCGGCCTGATGCTCATCGGTATGGCGCTGTATCGCTGGGGACTGCTGTCGGGTCGTTGGTCGGCGCGGGCCTATCGACGGCTACTAGCCACCGGCCTGCTGGTGGGGCTGCCGGTGGTTGGTTTCGGGCTGCTGCAGCATCACCGCCGCGGGTGGGATTTTGACTACTCCTTTTTCCTAGGGATTCAGTACAACTATTGGGGCAGCATCGCCATCGCGCTGGGCTACGCCGGGATGATCGCTTTGTGGTGCCAGGGCCAGCGTATGCAAGCCCTGCGCGCTCGCCTGGCGGCGGCCGGCCGCATGGCGTTCACCAACTACATCGGCCAGAGCGTGATCTGCTCGCTGCTGTTCTACGGCCACGGGCTGGGCTGGTTCGGGCACACCGAGCGCTGGCAGCAGCTGCTGGTGGTGCTCAGCGTCTGGGCCCTGGCGCTGGTGGCGTCACCCTGGTGGCTGGCGCGATTTCGTTTCGGGCCGCTCGAGTGGCTATGGCGTTCCCTCACGTATGCGAAATGGCAGCCGCTAAATCGCGCCTGAGCGCGGCCGAAGCCTTTCGGCTCAACCTTGAGACGGCGCCCCACCGGTTGCCATGGCTTTGCCGTGTCGGCCAAACCGGAACAGCACCCGGGGCTTTCTGCGGCCGTTCAGCGTTGCGCCGATGAAGGTGGGGCGGACAAAGAGGTCGTACATCACCAGCGCGATCGCAATGGTCAGCAATGAGACTGCAAGCAGCTTGGCGGACCAGTGAAAAGGCAGCTCGGCGACGGCCACCTGCAGTCCGACCACCAGCGGTAGGTGAACCAGGTACAGCCAGTAGGACGCGTCTGACACATAGCGAACCACGCTGCTCGCGCGATCAAAAAATCGCCGAAACAGGCCGATGGTGATGGAGACCAGAGTCCACATCATCGCCGCATAGCTGACGGCGAAGGCTCCTTTGATGACCCCATAGTGAAGGTGGCCGGTCTGCCGTTCGAAACCGGCGAGCAGAATCGATGCGGTAACCGCGATCAACAGGAGGCCAACCTTGTCCCAGGTGAGGCGAGAAAACTGTTCGATCAGCTTCCGGCTGCGGTGAAAAAGCCACCCGGTAAAGAAAAATGTGGCGTAGATCAAAAGCACCGGAACATGCGGCACCAGCGACTTGTCCGGCGTTTCCAGCCCCCAGTGACTCATAAACCACAGGCAGGCCGCGGTCGGCAGGGCGACGGCTGCAAGCGCGAAGCGGGAACTCGACAGCCAGGCGCTGCCCCGATCGGCCACCCGAGCCAGCGCCTCCTTAAGCGGCGCGACGGAACCAATCAGATAACGAAGCAGCAGTACAGTGAAGGTGGTCAACACCAGGTAGTAGAGAAACCACAGATGAGTTCCGACGAACAATCCGAAAGGCAGATGCGCGAGCGAAGCAAAGCCGCTTAGCAGCGCGTTGGAAATATCAACGTCGCCCCGCAGGCTCTCGGCGCCGGCGACCCAGCCGGCAACCAGCAGCGGCCGCAGCAAAAACCAGCCAAGCGCAAATGGAAGAACGATGCGCACAAATCGCGACTTCAGAAACCTGGCCGTGCCCCACCGGTGAAACGTCATGTGGCTGAAAAAACCGGCCACCAGGAAAAACAGCGGCATACGGAACGAATGGCTGACCAGCGAGAAAATGGAAACCGTGCCGCTGGTCGAGACATCCATCACGGCCCAGCCGATGTAGACGGGCACAAAGGAAAGGCTGGCGTGGAAAACAATACCCAGCAGCAGGGCAAACGCCCGCACCGCGTCAAGGTATTCCAGCCGGTTTTGCTGCGCTGCTGTGGTCATGGCTCAATAAAACCCAACTTCGTCCACTTCGAAATCATAAGCGCCGGGCTGCATGTCAAACGCCACGATGCTCAAGCTGGCGATGGTGCTGGTGTCCAGGGTGGTCTGCTCCGACCACGCTCGCCTCATCGAGGCGAAGGGGACTTTCACGTCGTGAAACTCACCGTCAGCCTTCACCACAATCAGCGCCGCATGGTAGTCGAAGTTAACGACGTCGGTGCTGTTCGCAGACACCGAAAGCATGCCCTGGCTGACCTTGATCCGCAGGCGAACACCTTCGTAGGAACTCGCGTCGACAGGCTGGCCCGCCGGATCAAACAGCAGTACCGAACTGGCCCAGCCGGGCTGCCCCCGGGCCGGGCTGATCTGGCCGGACACCGACAGGATGCCGTTGGAGACCGAGGGGCTCATGGTGGTGCCACCACCGGTCATGGAATCGTTCAGGAACTGGCGCGCAACCCCCATACTGTTCGTCTTGCTGTCGCTGAAATCGTCAACCAGCGGTTCCAGATTGCTGGCGGTCGCGGCACCGGCGCTGGCGATGGTCACGGCGAAAACAAAACCGTGGAAGATGATGCTGAAGATTTTTTTCAGTAATTTCATGACGTTCCTTCCAAATTACGGTGAATGAATCGCGTCCCGCCGGTGCCCTCAGGCGCTGTAAATGCGGCGTTCGGTCATTAAGTGCCCAGCCGCGAGAAAAAGGTGACAGGAAATTTGAAAAAAGTGCGGAGCGTCCGTCCATGGGGCCCTTTTGCGGCCTCGTCGAAGAAACTTGTCACCTTTTTCTACGCGCGGGCACTTAAAGGGAGGTCATCCGTGAAAACGTTGCATGGAACTGTTTAAGCGTCGCAAGAGGAAAACGGCCGAGAGCGACGCCGCCCTGGTGGCGGCATCGCTGGCCGGTGATCGGGAAGCCTTCGGGCAGCTTGTCTCCCGCTACCAGAGCCTCTTGTGCTCGTTGGCTTACTCCTCGACCGGGGACCTGAGCCACAGCGAAGACATCGCCCAGGAAGTATTCGTCGAGGCGTGGAAGAAACTCGATACGCTCCTGGAGCCAGCCAAGGTGAAAGCGTGGCTGGTGGGAATACTCCGGTTCAAGATCAGCCATTTCCATCGCCGGGAGGCCCGGCAGCCGGTTAAACACGCTGAACAGCTCGACGACGATCGCGGATTTGAGTTACAGGAGGCTAAAACGGAGGACGCCGTGATACAGAGCCAGGAGCAGTCCCTGCTTTGGCAGGCCATGGAAAAGGTGCCGGAAACCTACCGGGAGACGCTGATCCTGTTTTACCGGGAGGATCGTTCCACAAAACAGGTCGCGCAGCACCTGGACCTGTCGGAGGACGCCGTCAAACAGCGTTTGTCCCGAGGACGTAAGCTGCTGCAGACGGAAATGCTCCGATTTGTGGAGGGAGCGCTGAAACACAGCAAGCCGGGCGCATCGTTTACCGCAGCTGTGCTGGCGGTCATCTCGTCCATTCCGGCGCCGGCAAAAGCGGCATCGGCCGGCGCCGCGGCGATGAAAGCCGGCTCCTGGTTCAAGTGGACCACTGTGCTGACGCTGCTGGCGACCTGTTCAGGATTGATCAGCACCTTCTTTGGTTTGCGGGCAAGTCTCGACCAGTCGCGGACCAGGCAGGAGCGGCGCCGGGTTTTTCGGATCGTCGGGGTCCTGTTTTTCTATCCCATACTGTTTGTCGCGGCCGTGTTTGGCCTGCGCCAGCTGGCGCTGATTCCCGGCATGCCCAGCCCTCAGATTGCGATCGGCTCCCAGCTGCTGGTCCTGGCATTTGTTGTGAGCTACACCTTTGTCACCGTACACATACTGAATGGGCTCAGGACCTTTCGATCGCAGCAGCGGGAGCTGTTTCCCGAAGCGTTCCAGGACGAGGTGGACCAGCCGGGCGCGAAAGCCCGGGAGTACAAGAGCCGCCTGCGCCTGGCGGGGGTCCCGCTGCTCCACTTTCGCTTTGGCATGCCGGAACAAGACGACACGCCGGTTATCGGCTGGCTCGCCGGTGGAGACAAGGCCTTCGGTTTGCTGTTTGCCTGGGGCGGTCTTGCGGTCGCGCCGATCAGCGTGGGCATCGTGTCCTGCGGCCTGTTCACCGTCGGCGCCGTCGGCGTCGGGGTCCTCGGCGTCGGCACCGTGGGCATTGGCCTCATCGGATTTGGGGCTGCCACCGTGGCCTACCGGGCTTATGCCTCATTATCAGCGCTGGGCTGGGAGAGCGCCTTCAGCAATGGGTTTTCCATCGCCAAAGAAGCAGCTATCGGCCCCATCGCCTTTGCCGAGCAGGTCAACAACGAGCGCGCCTACGAAATTGCCCGCCTCGCCAGCGCCGATGCAGCGTTCCTCTGGCTGATGGGCGCCATTGCAGCGCTCGTGATCATTCCATCCGCCTGGCACTCAAGGGCGGTGCGCCGGCGCATGAAAAAGACCGATCATCAGAGCCGCGGTAAGTGAGGCCGGGCCCGCCAGATCTAAAACGCGACATCCACCTGAATCCCGGCCAAGCGTGGCCGCAGCAGGCGAAAACTCGGCGTCCCGATCGGCAGGGCCGTTCCGCTGGCAGCGTCGGCGTTGAGCAGGGACCGGCTTTGGATCGCTTCTTCATCGAACACGTTGGTCACGTAGGCCGCAACCGTGAATCGGTCCGACCGATAGCCGAAGCGGAGATTGGCGAGCGTCACTTCGTCACTTTTGTTGAGTTCCAGATTGGCCACCTCAGAAAACTGCTCTGGCGTCAGGTTGACGTTGGCTGCGGCAAAAAAGCCCCGAGCGTTTTCGTAGCTGAACCCCATGGAAAACTGGTAGGAAGGAGCGAAAGGAAACTCATTGCCGGCAAAATCCGCCAGGCTTGGGTCTCCGGCGTTGACCGGATTGCCGTCTGCGTCCACCGCAAAGGGAAAAGACGTATATTCGGTGCTGAGCAGCCCGAGGCTGGCGAATACGGACCACTCGTCGGTCAGCTCGGCATTAAGATCCAGCTCAAGGCCGTACAGCTCCGATTCCCCGGCGTTCACCAGTTCGGCTGAGGCAAAGCCCGCCGTAACCGTAGGCAGGGACACCTGCTGGTCTTCCCAGTCCGTATAGAACACGTTGGCATTGAGCGTCAGGCGTCGATCCAGCCATTGGGACCGATAGGCAATTTCATAATTGGTGATGTACTCGGGTCCTACCTCGCCAAGCCGTGGCCCATCAGGCCTGATAAACAGGAAGGATCGGCCGGCCCGGTAGCCTCTGGCGATCGAAAACGAAACGGATTGGTCATCGTCGATCGTATAAACCGCAGCACCCCGCGGAAGATACGCGTCGAAGGTTGTTTCCCGCAGCGGCTCGTCAGACGGAGGAAACAAAAATGCGCAGGGAGCGCCGCCGAAGGCCGGTACGGTGCAGGTAGGGGGCGTGATGGTGGGCGTGGTTCTGACGCCGGTGTCTTCAATGGTCTCGCGGTCGTAGCGCAGTCCCAGCGAAAAGGCCCAGCGATCACTCAAGTCGAAGGTAACCTCGCCAAACAGCGCCCGGTTTTCGGTAAAGGTAGCGAAATCAACCGCCAGGTTGGCCAGGGAATCCGGCGGATCGGCCGGAATGCCGATTGCGGCAAGCGGAAATTTGAAAAAGCCAGAACCCACAGAATCCTCATCGTAGAAATAACCCCCGATCCAACCTCTAACCCGATCGCTGGCGAAGTTGGCGCGTAACTCCAGCGAGCTGGCGTCGTTGTCGATCACCGTGTTGCGGTCGGTCACAAAGGCGTCGGGAAACAGCGAGCTGCCGGCGATGTCCCGACTCTCAGAGGCTTCGTGGGTCGCGAGGGCCACGAGGCGCCAGCGCTCCGACAATTCGTAGCCGGCATCCAAGATGTAGCGTTTTGACTCCGTGTCGGTCAGGCCTGGATCCAGTAAATTTACGCCGCCGAAAGGATCAAACGCCTGGAATGCCGGGTCCGTTACGGGCACCTGAGTTCCCAGACTCTGGCTGCTCTTTTGCTCCGTATCGACAAACTCGGCCTGCAAATCCAGGCGTAGCTTTGGCAACGCATCGGGCTCAATCAGCAGCTTGGCGCGGAGCGTGTCGCCGGTGGTTTCCGACGAGAGGGTCCCGGTGCTCTGGAATCGAATGTCGCCTTCATACTCCTGCCGGTCCAACGCCACGCGTAATGCCAGCTGCTCGTCAAGCAGCGGCGCGTTGACCATGATGGAATACTGGCGCTGGCCGAGTTCTGCCCCTCGGATCCGGCCAGCCACCTCCCACTCGTAGGTGGGGTCTTTGCTGCGGATCAGCAGCGCGCCCGACAGGGCATTTCGGCCCTGCGTCGTTGACTGGGGCCCACGCAAAATCTCGACCTGATCGATATCCCAGAGGCTGTCCAGGCCGCCGATACTCCGATTGACCAACGGGGCTCCATCTGCGTAAACGTTGGACGTAACGCCACCGGAATTGGTCGCTCCGCGCCGCCCCACGCCGCGGATCGTCAGATCAAACGGGCTTCCCGACGACGAGACATTCGGCGTTCGATTAACCAGGTCATCCAGATCGAACGCAACCTGCCTGTCGAAACTTTCCGCGGTGTAAAGCGCCACGGAAGTCTGCGTATCCTGCAGAGAGAGGTTTTGCTTGGTGCCGTAAACGGTGAGTTCCTCAAGGGGCTGTGCGATCTCAGGCACAGCAGAGCTTGGAGTCGCCGCGTCGGAACGCAGGGCAAAACCAGTCCCGTTGACTTCGACAAGCTGCATCTCGGTGCCACGGATCAGCTGTCGCAGCGCAGCCTCCGCGGTGAGGACGCCTGCGACGCCCGGGCTAACCCGGTCGCGCAGCAAGGCAGCGTCGATAGCCACCTGCATGCGGGTCACCGCGCCGAACTCGATCAACGCCTGTTTCAAGGGCTGGGCTGGGATTGAAAATTCAAACGTATGGGGGTCTTGCGCTCGAGCCTGATCGCCGAGCAGCGTAGCGACGGCCACCGCGAAGGCAAAAGCTGTTGATTTGACGGATCTGACCACAGATTTCTCCTGGTGCCGACGCTTCTGCGCGCCGCTCACTGGAGTTACGGATCACAAACGCTCTACCCGTAATATCTGCGTCAAAAAAAATTTACACCGGCGCCGGAGGAGGCACCCGGGGATCGCAGCGGGACATGGCTGAGATTCAGGGACGCGAAGGTCGAGTGGGTCGCGGTGTACGAATCTTCAACCGGCCACGGTCAAACTGCTGATCGAGCCGATGGGCCAGGATGAGCGTCTGGAGCGCGTCATCCGCCCGATCAGTAAAAAACACCCCCGTCACGCGTTCTCCCAGATCGACTACCTGTGTCGTGTCCAGTTCGACCCGGCTGTAGTCCGCGATTGCTTCGAGGGCATCGAGCAGCGGCCGGTTGTCGAAGACCAGCATGCCTTCCCGCCAGCGACCGAGCTCCTCCACGGAGCGGACCGTCACGGGACCCAGCCGCGTTTCGTCAGCCACAATGAGCTGACCAGAAACAAGCCGCTGGCGCCGTTCAGCGACTGTTCCCACTTCCACAGAGCCCTCCAGCACCGACACCTCAACGCGATCAGGTGTGCGTCTGCTGACCGCGAACTGGGTACCCGTTACGCGGGTCTGGCTGCTGCCGGCGGACACGATAAACGGTTGATCAACCCTCGCGACCACTTCAAAAACCGCATTGCCGCTGGCCAGCGTGACCTCTCGACGCTCGGCACCGTAGGTCACCGAAATGGCTGTTTCCCAATCCAGCCAGACCCGCGAACCGTCCGGTAATTCGACCATGCGTCGCTCGCCCCAACGGGTACGATGGCGCTGCGGCGTTGATGGCTCAGACGGACCCGCTACGACGGGTGGGCCGGCGGTCTCAGATGGCTGGTGCCCAAGGGTGATAGACAACACCGAGGCGATGGCTACCGCTACCAGTGTGGCGGCCACGGGAAGCAACGGTGGCCGTTCCGTCAGGCGGGTCCACCACAAATCCAGGCGCGAAGTCAGGCGCCGACCGAGAGACGGCGGCAGATCGGGCAGCGCCTCGGCCAGCGATTGCAGCTGTTCAGCGCGCGCTACGGCCGCGGCGTGCGCTTTGCTTTGCTCACGAAAGCGGACCAGGGTATCCCGATCCTTCCTCGAACCGCCGCTGGCCACCCGCTGCACGTAGTCAAGCGCTGCCTGCTCAATCTCGGAGGCGGCCCGGCCGTCTGCCGATTTGTCTGATGCCATCGTGAAAAACTCTGCCTGGCGCGCCGGGCCTCATTATAGACACGTCCTCCGCGCCCGCGGACCGTAACGTCGAGCCGCAGCGCGGGTTGCTACAGGTAGGCGGAAAGACAGTCGAGGCAGTGGCGCCGCGCTTTGGCAAGACGCTTTTCCACAGTGGAAACATGCAGTTTGAAATGCGCTGCAATGTCCTGCTGCGTTTGGCCTTTGGCGTGGTGACGTAGAAAAATCTCATGGGTCAATGCAGGCAGCGATTCAAGTGCGGCCAGCAGCGCAGCAAGCTTTTCCTGAGCAAGGACGGTTCGCTCCGGCGTGCGGGCTTCGAATTGGGGTTGTTCGGAGGAAAACCGATGCTCGTATTCGGCCCGAGCCTGCTCCGAACGCCACAGATCAATGGCTGCGTTGCGCACTGCCCGGTGCAGATAGGGCCTGGCAACAGGCGCGGCAGATCCGGCCTTCATGAGCCGCTCCGCCAGCATTTGCAGTGCGTCCTCCGCCTGGTGCGCGCCGGTTGCCCGGCCAACGGAATCCAGGAGTTGCCGGTCGGCGAGGAGAAGGCTCAGTACGGGGACGTTGCTGGACAAGGAACTCGCCAATCAGTGCAACGCGAGAGTGTAGCAAATAAATGCGAATGCGAATCGAACGCGATTAAGCCGAGGGCAGATGCGGGTCTGGCGCGGCAGCATCCGCTCTCGACGCGGGCAAGACCGTTACCAATAGGTGGTTCTCTGCGCGTCGATAGCGGCGAGCGTTTTGCCGTCACAGGCGGACGAGTCCAGACAGGCCAGCATCAGATCCGCCAGGTCTGCGCGGTCGATGTAGCCGAAGGCCTCCGGAGCCTCGGTCAGCATGCCCTGGCCAGAAGCCTGATCGCTGAGCAGTCCACCCGGGCGAAGGATGGTGTAGGTCAGCCCGCTCCCGCGCAGGTGCTCCTCAGCCTGGGTTTTCAGCGGCAGGATCGCTTTCAGGATCTGTTTGCTGGGAAGCGGCAGCACCTGCGCGCTGGCGCCGGCGCCGATGGTGGTGATCAGCATCACCCGATTAATGCCGGCTGCCTTTGCCCCATCGATAATGTTGCGGTTACCGGTGAAATCGACCGGCGGGTCACACTTAAGACAGCCCACCGTGGTGACCACCGCCCGAAACGGCTGCGATTGTGCTGCCTTAAGCACCGAGGCGGCGTCCATCGCATCACCCACCAGAATCTGGGCATCCAGGGCCTCCAGCGCCGTACGGTCGGAAGACGGACGAACAAAAGCCACAACCCGTTCGCCGCGGGCGTGTAGTTTTTTCGCCAGCTCCAACCCCGTGTTACGGGTGGCGCCAAAGAGCAGCACTGGCGCCTGGTCCGAGGCGACCGCGGCCGCCGGCGCAAGGTCAAGACGTTCAGCGGGAATGTTGGCCAGCATGGACGAATACAGATAGGCGGCGGCAGCGACGATCAGGCACAGCAGAAGCAGTAGAATTTTCTTAAGCACAAATAACTCACGATGGGCTGAGGGCACGGACAAGTTAGCAGAGTGTTGCCTACCCAAACAGCGGAATTACTGGGCGTCAGCGCGGCGCAGCACCAGCACCGGACAGTGAGCCAGCCGCACAATGCGTTCAGTGACCGATCCAAGCATCAGTCGGCGCCAGCCGTGGAAGCCGTGGGATGGAACCACAATCAGATCCGCCGCGATGCGATCAGCGTATTCGACAATCTCTTTGCCCGGATCACCCACGAGCACCTCGGTGGAGAAATCCGGCAGCCCGCGCTTTTTGAGAAACGCCGCAAACTGCTCACGGGTTTTCTCGATCTGTTCTTCGTTGGCAATGGAAGACACAATAACCTCACCGCCCGCGGCGTAGACGGTGGAGTAGATGACGTGCACGAGATGAACCTTGTCCGCCGGTGCTTCGGCAAGCGGGGCATCCAGCGCCGCGGAGCAGGCATCGGAAAAATCGATCGGCACGACGGTAATCCGGTTACTCAGATCTATCATGGCTTCTACCCCTCCGCAGCTTTGGACCCGGTGTTCGCGGCACGACGGTGGCTGAGCCCCCGCGTGGCCCTCCATGAAAATACACCCAAGCTGCGGCGGCCGGCAATCTGCCGCGCCAGCCGACTCGCAGCGAAGGCGGTGCGCCATGGCTGAGCCCTGGGTCGAACGCTTTCCTGGCCTGGCAAGGCTGGAGGGCGACACCAAAAAACGGCTGCTTACGCGCAGCACGATCCGGGAAATCCCCGAGGGTACCGTCATCTTCGGACCCGGAGTTTCGCCGGAACACATGCTGTTTCTGCTTGAGGGCAAGGTGCGGGTGCAGCAGGTCTCCGACACCGGTCATGAAATTGTGCTGTATCGGATTCATGCCGGCGAAAGCTGCGTTTTGACCACCGCCTGCCTGCTTGCTTTCAAAGACTACGCGGCCGAGGGCATTGCAGAAAGCAACGTCCGCGCCGCCCTGGTGCCTCGAGTGGAGTTTGACGATCTTGTAGCCACGTCCAGTTCGTTTCGCGGTTTCGTATTTGCCGCTTTTTCCAAGCGCATCACGGACCTATTTCAAATGATCGATGAGGTGGCCTTCCAGCGCACCGACGTACGCCTTGCCGATCGACTGATTGAGCTCTCCGAGCACCAGGACTCGGTGGCCACCACACATCAGACCCTGGCGGGCGAACTGGGCACTGCCCGGGAAGTGATCTCCCGCCAGCTGCGGGAGTTTCAGCGCCGGGGCTGGATCGAGCAGTCCCGGGGCCGAATCGAGCTGGTGGATCGAAGGCAGCTGGCGCGCCTGGCCAGCCAAAAGGCCTGAACGCCCCAGAGTACGGTGACAAAGTCACCGACGCGTTCGCGCTGGGGCGCTAGCCTGATAGGGTTCTCAACCACCGGAATCTAAATGGAAACGGCATTCACCCCCTGGCAGTCGCTGGCTGGCGGCGCCCTCATCGGACTGGCCGCGGTGCTGCTGATGGTTGTGGTCGGCCGCATCCTCGGCGCTACGGGAATTCTGGCCGGCTTTCTGAAGCCTGCGGATCGAACCGATTTCTGGTGGCGCGCCGCATTCATCGCCGGTGCCGCCTGCGCGCCCCCGGCTTACCTCGCCGCAGACGGGCAGATGCCCAACTTGCAGATCCCGGTAGGCATGCCCCTGCTGCTCATCGGCGGATTCCTGGTAGGCGTCGGTGTCACTGTCGGCTCGGGGTGCACCTCCGGCCACGGTGTCTGCGGCATCGCCCGGCTCTCGCCGCGATCCATCGCGGCGACCCTGACGTTCATGGCCAGCGCGGCGCTGACGGTTTTTGTGCTGCGGCACCTGACGGGCAGCTGACCATGACGCTGGCCGCCCTGTTTCTTATCGGTCTGGTGTTTGGTGCCGGTATCAGTATTTCCGGCATGATCAACCCGGCCAAGGTGATCAACTTCTTTGACGTTGCCGGCTCCTGGGACCCAAGCCTCGCCTTTGTAATGGGCGGCGCCCTTGCCGTGACGTTTATCGGGTACCGCATCGTGCTGAAGCGCCGCCGGCCGCTGCTGGCGGATGCCTTTCAGATCCCCGGCAGGAAAATTATAGACCGCCGCCTGATCGGCGGATCTGCACTGTTTGGCGTGGGCTGGGGTATTGCCGGCTTCTGTCCCGGCGCCGCGCTGCCGGCGCTTGGTACCGGCCAGATGCAGGTGGTAGTTTTTGTTCTTGCCCTAGCTGCCGGCATCCTCACTGCAAAAACCTTTCAAGATCGCGTTGGCCGCGCCGCGCAGCAGACCGACAAAGGGGTTTCTCCATGAGCGATTGGGGCTTACCGCTGTGACCTATCCGGTCGACATGACCGTCGAGCCGGAGGTCATTGGTTTTTTTGATCCGGCCACGCATACGATCAGCTACGTCGTCAGCGACCCGGCCACGGGGCATTGTGCGGTGATCGATAGCGTGCTGACCCTCGACTATCCCGCAGGGCGGATAACCACCGCGCAGGCAGACCGTCTCGTTGACCACATCCGGGCCCGAGGTTTACACCTGGACTGGATCATCGAGACTCACGTGCATGCCGATCACCTGAGCGCCGCACCCCATCTCAAGAAGCACCTGGGTGGCAGCGTGGGCATTGGCGAGAACATTACCGTCGTGCAGGAGACGTTCGGCGAGCTTTTTGCCGAAGACAACCGCTTTTGTCGCGACGGAACACAGTTTGACCGTCTGTTCAGCGACGGGGACACCTACGTGATCGGAACCCTCAGGGGTTTCGCCATGGAGACACCGGGCCACACGCCAGCCTGCATGGTGCACGTGATCGGCAATGCAGCGTTTGTCGGCGACACGCTGTTTATGCCCGATGGCGGATCAGCCCGCGCCGACTTTCCCGGGGGTGATGCCGGCCAGCTGTTCGACAGCATCCAAAAGGTGCTGGCGCTGCCGGGTGAGATGCGCCTTTTTATGTGTCACGACTATGCGCCCGGCGGGCGGGAGATTCGCTGGCAAAGCACCGTCGCGGAAGAAAAAGCCCACAATATTCACGTGGGCGGCGGCATAACCCGGGACGAGTTTGTTCGCCTGCGCACCGCCCGCGATGCCCAGCTTGCGGTGCCGGAACTGATCATCCCCTCGCTGCAGGTCAACATGCGCGCTGGCGAAGTGCCGATGGACGGTGCCGGAAACCTGATGCTGAAGGTACCGATCAACAAACTCTAGGACCGGCGTGACCTCAGGACTCGGGCTGCTGGCTCAGGTGCTTAAGCGTATGGGCATGTTGCTCCCAGTTACGCCCATCAAACGACTCGATGGTCACGTTATCCGGTACGTCGTCGACGCAGCGCAGGTTGACGTCCACACCATCGGGGTTGGATCGCGGCACGTAGAACGACTTGACCCCGCAGACTTTACAAAACAGGTGCTGAGCTACGCCGGTATTGAAGGTATAGGTTGTCAGGGAGCCTTCCCCCGAAACCAGCCGGAAAGACGTCTTGGGCACAATCAGGTGAAGGAATCCGGATTTGGCACAGATGGAACAGTTGCACTCCTGCGCCAGCAGCGGCTCGGGCGCCTTAACTTCAAACCGCACTGCACCGCAGTGGCAGCCGCCGGTCAGGCGCATGGCAGCTCGATCCTGTCACAGACGGTGGGCCTGGAATAAGTATCCCGCAGCGGTGAGACGCTCACCGCTGCGGAAACGACGTCAGGAAAAAAACATCCCGCCGTTGATGTCGACGCTCGCGCCGGTGATAAAACTCGAATCGGCCGAAGCGAGGTAGGTGACCAGCTCCGCCACTTCCGGAGCGCGTCCTTCGCGCCGCAGCGGGGTTGCGGCGGCGACGTTCTTACGCACTTCATCTTTGGTGAACTCATCATGGAAGGTGGTGCTGATCATGCCTGGGCAGACACAGTTTACGCGAATGTTTTTTGGACCGAGCTCTTTGGCCATGCTCCGGGTAAAGGTCATCACCGCGCCTTTCGACGTGGCATAGGCCGCGGCCCCCGGGCCACCACCGTCACGACCGGCCTGCGACGACAGATTGACGATGGCACCACCGTCGGTCATCAGCGGCACAACCGCTTTGGTGGTCAGGAAAGTGCTGGTCACGTTCAGCTGCAGGACGTAGTTGAAAAAGTCCTCGTCCATTTCCGCGAGCGGTTTTCGGGCCACCATGCCGCCGACGACGTTGACGAGCACGTCCACCCGATCGCCGAACGCCTTGACGGTTTCGGCGACCAGGTTGTCCGCGTCCGCCGCCTTGGTCATGTCGCCCGCGACGGCGATCGCGGTTCCCCCGGCCTGCTGAATGCTGCTGACCGTTTCCGCGCCGTGGGCTTCGTTGTTGTAGTAGTTCACCACCACCTTGGCACCGGCTCCCGCCAGCTTCTGGGACACCGCTTTTCCGATATCCCGGGATCCGCCGGTCACAATGGCAACTTTGTCGTTAAGGCTCATTTTTGGATTTTTCCTGTTCTGGATTTTGGTTTTCCTAGGGCATCCGCGGCACGCCAATCGGGCCCACCACCGGTGCTTCGGTCTGAATAAACTGGTTAGCCGTGAGGCGGGTAATCGGATCGCCTACGGTTTCCACAATGCGGACGGGCCGGCTGTTCTCAAACCGGTTGTTCTCTAAAGTGCCCACCTGAACGCCGAGCAGAAAGACCGAGGCCTGCACCTTGTTACGCTTGCCCGTCCCCACGTTTTTTAGCCGGTTACCGGAAAGGAGGACGTGGGGGCCAAAGGTGCTTTCGTCGGTTCCGCCGCGATAGATGTTGGCGAGCGCTTTCTCGACGTTTTCAAACTCGGAGTTGACGATCGTGACGTACTCACCGTTGTAAATGCCAAGGTCGTCAATCTCCCGGTCAAGGGCAACGATATTCCCGGACACATCAGAAAAGCGGGAGTCACGAATTTCGATGCGCGATGCAAACGTGTGCTTGGATACCTTGAGGAAGTTGAATGAGTGGTTGGTATTTAGGTTCGCCACGTGAACATCGTTGAGCAGCAGCTCGTAGTTTGAGAGCATCGAATAGCGGCTGGTGCGGATGGCCGAGTTGTCATAGGCATCAGGAGCCGCGGAACCATCGATGGCAACGTGTTCCAGCTTCAGGCTCCCACCGTCAACAATTTCCAGCAGCGTCGTGCGCTCAAAACGAAGCACCGGGCGTGGCCCGGCCCCGGCTTTTCCCCGAAGCGTAAGAGGGCGATTGACCGTGATCAGCCGGGTAGAGACGTAGTCTCCCGGCGCTAGCTCAATGATGTCGCCGGGCCCGGCTTGCGAAACCGCTGCTGCGAGCGTGTCCTGGCCGGGCTGGATGGCGTGCCCCTTTCCCGTATCGAACCGCCCGCCATAGCCCGGCTTTGGATACCAGGAAACGCCAGTGCGGTCCCGCGGCAGCACCGTAAGGCCAGGCTGAACGCCGGCAGCCATCCGCTCTGTCGGATAAAAAAGCCCGTCAGCGGCCTCTTTGAGCGAGACCTTCGCCTGATCGACCCCTTCAATTGCCGGGACCTCGGTCGCTCCCCAGACCGTGTTGCCCCCGAAGGTGATGCCGCTGATGTCGTCGTGAACGGTGATCACATCCGTCGGCTGCCGATGGACAATCAGGTTGTTCTTAAAGGAGGTGGTGATGGGAACGGCTGAGCGTTCCGCATCGCTGCCAGCGGCAAACTCAACGTGATCACTGTCAATAATCGAATTGTTTTCCACCACCGAGTCTTCAACCTGGTGGTAGCGGTTGATCGGCGAGTTGGGTACACCGTTCATGATCACCAGGGCGCCACCAAAGCGGTAGCCCTTAAGCCCATAAAGGTAATTGCTACGGATCGTCTGGCGCTTGTTGATCAGGCGGATGCCGCCGGTATGCGCCACGCCATTGCCGAAAAAGACGTTGTTCTCCACCAGGTTGTCGTTGCCATGGCGGAGCGTCAGGGTGCCCTGGGACTCGTAGAAGACGTTGCCCCGAAACGTATTGCTGCCGGATTTGCTGGAGATGATCTCCACCTCACCATTGCAGCGGTCGAAATAGTTGTTCTCGACCGTTGTAAACGAATCCGTCAACGAGTACTTGCTGGTCCCGATGCGCAGCGTTTCCCCGCCGTTTGAACCCAGCACTTGCCGCGGGCCGAAATAGTTGTGATCGATGCGGTGATAGTTCTGCTGGCTCGCTTCGCTGTCCAGCCGCACCGCCATGGTCACGCCGGCGTTGCTTTTTCCCTCGAGGTGGTTGTGATCGAAGCGGTTCCGCTTACCGTAGATCATGACCCAGAAGTCCCGCTCGAAACGCTCCGGATTGTTGAAGTGATCGATCACCACCTCGGTGACCCGGGAATGGTTGGCCACGTTTTCCTTGGAGCGTCGAAAGGAAACCACCTCGTTCGTCGGCGTATAGCCGTCGCGAAAGACAAGCCCCCGGACCACCAGGTGCTCGCCGGCAAGGCGAAGGTTGGACACACCGGAGATGATCACCTCACCTTTGGCCTCGGCGGCGAGCGTAATCGGCTTTTCGGCCGTCCCAACGCCGGTGAACACGATCTCAAAATCCCGCCAGACGCCGTTGGCCAGCGTAATCGTGTCTCCAGGCCGTGCCGCGGCAATGGCCTGCCAGTATTCGTCCTGCGTCCGCACCAGTTGATCGGCATGAACCTGCCCGGCGAGCGCCAGCGCCAGCAGCAGGATGCCCCGGCCGGCGGTCATGGCTGGTTTGGTTTTCGTGTGCTTCATGGCCGGTCTCACTCCACTGTCTTCAGGCGCTGTTTCTTCTGGTACTCATAAAGGGAAGGCGCTGCTTCAAGTTCAACATTCAGCATTTCCACGTAGGGTGTCGGGCGATAATCGAGCTCAAAGGTGCGATTACCATGCAGGCCAATGATGCGCGCCATCGGACCCTCATCGAGGCCCTGCACCGTGACCACCTCGTCTGCGTAGGCACCGCCGGTGATCAGCACCCGCAGGTTCCACGTGGTATTGAAACCGCCATGGCCGGGCTGCCAGTAGCCCGCACCGCTGCCGTCAAAAACCGGCGTCACCGGACCCTCCGGCGTGCGCCGCGCTTCCATGTGGAGCGTAACGTTGTCGAACAGATTCTGATGATTGGCACCGGCATGCTGATCGAGCGTCGGTGTGACAAAAACCTCGGAGTTGCGATAAACACATTTGGTGGACTGCGTATTAAACGTCAGCGAATGGAGTACCGGATTCATGACCGTAACGTGCTCCGCCAGTACGTTATGGACGTTTCCCATGTGCACCGCGTAGTGCGCGCGGCGGGTGCCATCGGAGAGGATATCCCGATAGGTCAGGTTGGCGCTGTTGTAGCTGAGTATGCCGCTGTCGGCATTGGTGATGCGAAGGTTTCTCGCCCAGGAATCGAAAGCGCTGGTGAAATAGATGCCGTTGTAACCCCGCTCCAGATGATGGCCAAAATACGGTGACTCCGGGAACTCGAGGCGCAGATCCTCAACGCCCACGTGCTGCAGGCCTTCCCACGGGGCAACCTGCGCGGGTATCTCTTCGCCCGCATCGTGAAGCAGGGGATCGGCCAGCCGGACCGCTCGGCCGTCAACCGACAACACCCGGGAAGTCTGCCGGACCAGCGGACGCCCGGGAAAAGACCAGTGGTGCGAGCCGGCGAGGCGGAAATCTCTCGCGTAGAGCGAACGGATAATCGCCGCATCGGGGCCGCTGCGATTAATCCACTGGATCTGAACAATGTCCCCCGCCGCGATGGCGCCAGGCTCCGCCAGCGTGAGGTCCTGACTGCCCCGCTTTCCGCTGGCGACATCCGCCAGCTTTTTGATTGGCGGGTCGTAGTCCACCAGATAGGGCGCCGGCCGGGTTCCCGGCTTTTGAATCCATATAAATCCACCGCTCCAGGAATACTCCGAAAAGTAATCGTTCAGGTTTCTGGCCGGCTCTATCTGGCGTTTGTCGAGTTTTCGCAGGTATTCGCGGAGTTCGTCCAACGACTGGCTCTTGTCTACCTGAACCAGGGGACGGGGAAAGAAAAGCTGGGTGCCGCCGCTCCCGGGACCGGCGCCCTGCAGCACAAAGTCCGACCGCTCGATGCGCAGCACTTGTGAGATGCGGTAGCGCCCGGCAGAAAAACGAACAATAACCGGGCCGGACGTTTCCTCGGCCGCGCTTATGGCGGCAAGAACCGCCTTGGTATCGTCGATGTCGTCGTCCGCGACTGCGCCAAAATCGTCCACCCGCACAACCTTCCCGCGGGCCGCCGGTACCACCTGAGATCCGTTCCGAAACCCCGCAAAGGAAAAGTCAGGGAGGTAGTTGTCTTGCCTTATTGTCTCTATGGACAATAAGGCCGGAAGAGACTCCGGGGAAGGACCGGCGAAGCACGCCAGGGACAAAAGGGACAGGCTGAGCGCCTCAGGTATTCTATTTATTCTCATTAAAAACAGATGCTTATCTTAAATTACGGTTGAGATCAGCAATTCTCTGCTGATCTTCCGACGATAACGTGCCGCGTTCGCAGCAGCAACTGGTACTCTTTCATATCGCATTTCACAACAAATTGACACCTATTGACACCGGTGACAACAGGAGTATGCTTACGCTCGATCCAATCCATACATCCGTTGTCGAGGGGCAATATCAGTGAAACATCTACGCAGAATCTCCGCGCTCGCGCTGGCCGCAACAGCGCCGGTCTTTTCATCCGCGACCCTGGCGCAGGACGAAATTGGCCAGGAAGAAACACTCGAGGAAGTTGTTGTCAAAGGTATCCGCGGCTCGCTGACGTCCGCCATCGACCAGAAGCGCAGCGCTGACAAACTGGTTGAAGTCATTGTGGCCGAAGACATCGGCAAGCTGCCGGACCAGAACCTGGCGGAGGTTCTCGAAAACGTCACCGGCATCCAGATTACCCGCACCGCGGGCGTTGGCACCGGCGTACAGATCCGGGGCACCAACGCCAACCGCGTCGAGATCAACGGCGTGTCGACGGTCGGCTCGGGTTCCGGCCGCAGCGGTATCAACTTTGAAGACGTCAACCCTGCCATCATCTCGTCGGTAGAGGTGATCAAGTCACCCGATGCGGCAACCATCGAAGGATCGGTGGGCGGCACGATCAATCTGAAGACCATCCGGCCGCTGCAGCTGCGGGAAACGCTGGGCGCCATCCGGCTGCAAGGTGAGGACAGCAGCCTGAGCTCGGAGAGCATTCAGCCTCGTATTTCCGGCGCCTTTGGCAAAAACTGGGAAACCGATATCGGCGACTTCGGCTTTGTGATCAGCGGCAGCTATACAGAACAGGAATCCGTTTCCTTCCGCCCCCGCACCGACCGCGACAACGTCGCGTCGCCGCCGGGTGCCGATCCGGCAGAGTTTCTTGGCATTCAGTTCCTGGTGCAGGAGCAGGAGAACTTCGATTACGAGACGGAAAACCTGGTGACGACCTTTGAGTGGGCGCCCAATGACAACCTTTCGTTTCACTTCGACGCTATCTTGAACAACCAGGAGCGCAGCCAGGACAGCTACCGACTGCAGGCTTCCGGCGTCAGCACGCTGAGAAACATCAGCATCCCAACAGCCTTTGAAACCGTTGACTTCGGCGTTGGGCCAGGACGTTTCCCGGCCGCCCTGCGGGGTTTTCTCGAGCCGGATCTGGAAAACGACGACGACGACCCCAACCTGCGCTTTTCCAGTGATACCGGATCCCGCGTGACCGACAGCGAAATTTTTGCTATCGGCGGCGATTGGCAGGGTGAGCGGTGGACCGCGGGTTTTGAGTTCGCAACAACCTCCTCCGACACGGTCAACCCGAACCTCAGCACCACGCTGAATTTCATCAACCCGAACTGCCCGCTGGACGCGACCAGCAACGACAACTGCGTGCCGTTCGTCTATGACCTTTCCGGCGGCTCGCTGGCGTGGGGCATTAACTTTGACTCGCCCTTTGCTCCTACCGTTGCATCGCTCACGGATCCGTCGAACGTGGTACTGGACCAGGTGATTTTTGGCCGCAACACCACCGAAAACAAAGAAGACGCCTTCCGCGTTGATTTTGCCTACGATCTGGACTGGAAAGGTATCAACGACGTCGAGTTCGGATATCGCTTCAACGATTCCTCGAGCCGCTTCAACGACGTGGAAGATCGCATCGGTGGCTTCAGCCGCATGGTAGACAGCCCCAATGGAGCACTTTTCCAGGAGCTGCTGGTTCCGGGCCCCAACAACTACGGCGACGGCGACGGCCGGTCCCTGTTCATCGGCAACTTCCTGCTGGTCGATCCGGATCGGGCGTTTTCTGATCCTGAGGGCACGCTCGCCATTCTGCAGCAGGCGGTGATCACCCACGACCCGGAAAGCCCGGACATCCTCAACCCTCAGTCAGACGAAAACTCCTTCTACGACGTCGGTGAGGAGACCAACGCCTTCTATGCCCAGGCAAACTTTGAAGCCGGAATTTTCCGCGGCAACATCGGCGTGCGCTACATCGATACGGAAATTGACTCCGTGGCCTTCGGTCCGGCAGACGCCAATGGCGTTCGCCAGCTCCAGTCGACAAAAGGCAGCTACGACTTTGTCCTGCCGCGCTTCAACGTCATTGCCGAGGTCCGGGAAGACGTACTGATCCGCTTTGGCTATGGCTCGGATATTCGACGCCCCAACTTCAACGTTCTCAACACCGGCTTTACCTTCGACAATCAGGAGAACTCAGTGGTGGCGCTGGGCAATCCGGGCCTTGAGCCAGAAGAGGTCGACTCCATCGACCTCTCCGTGGAGTGGTATTTTGCGCCGGCAGCGGTCGTGAGCCTCGGCTATTTCGAAAAAGACCGCACCAATATCTTTGGCATCGACTTTGAAGGCGCGGCCCTGATCCCGGACCCGACCGTTCCCGGCGGCTTCGCCCGCGAAACGGACCCGAGCTGCCCGGGTGGTGGCATCTTCAACCCGACCGTTATTCCCAACATCCTGGGTGATCCGGAGCGGCTTGGCCTCTGCGTGGATTTCACGATTCCCGGCAACGACCCGGAAACTACCACCCAGAAAGGATTCGAGTTTGCCTTCCAGTACGACCTGTCCAACTTCGAAGATCAGCTGGGCTGGGCCTCGGGGTTTGGCGTTGTAGCCAACTACACCCATCAGGACTTCAGCGGCGGCTCGGTGATCGACACCACGTCCGGCCGGGGTCTGAACGTGCTTGGCGACGTATCTATTCCGCGCGGCCTGCTGGACTTCTCCGAAGACGC
>JBCCVP010000073.1:0-22975 GCA_039195135.1 Pseudomonadota bacterium
ACCAGATGGCCAAGTACGTGGCGGACGAGCTGTTCAAGCTGGTGGTATCCGAGTTTCCCCTCGACCCCAAGCGGGTTGGCATCAGCGGTCACTCCATGGGCGGACACGGTGCGCTGACCCTCCACCTGCGCAATCCAAACCGGTTCAAGAGCGTCTCCGCCTTTGCTCCGATTGTGGCGCCGCTGCAGGTGCCCTGGGGCCGCAAGGCCTTTGGTAACTACCTCGGCGACGATGCGGATCTGTGGCGGCGCTATGACGCCTGCAGCCTGGTCACCACGCGCCCCAGCCACGCGCATATCCTGATTGATCAGGGGAAAGACGATCAGTTTCTTGACGAGCAGCTGCGCCCGCATCTGTTTCAGAAAGCCTGCGACGAGACCGGTCAGACGCTCACGCTGCGCCAGCATCCGGGTTACGACCACTCCTACTACTTCATTGCGACCCTGATTGACGACCATCTGCGCCACCACGCCAAAGCCCTTGGCTGAGCTGATCTAGGCCGATGCGGGCCCTGCTCGGCATTGCGATGCTGCTGGCCATCGCCCTGGCGCTGTCGGAGTCGCGGCGGGAAATCCAGTGGCGCATCGTGGCGAGCGCGTTTGCGCTGCAGGCCGGTCTCGGGCTTCTCGTCCTGTTCCTGCCGGTGGGTCAGCAGCTGCTGCAGGCCTTATCGGCCGGCGTGGGCCAGCTCGTGGCTTACGCCGACGAAGGGACCCGTTTCATGTTTGGGCCGCTGGCCGGCGACGAAATTGGCTTTGTGGTGGCGATTCGGGTGCTGCCGGTCATCGTATTTGTTTCCTCGCTCGTCGCTGTGCTCTATCACCTGCAAGTCATGCCCGTAGTGGTACGACTTATCGGTGGCGCGCTGCACCGGCTGCTTGGCGTCAGCCGGGTGGAGGGGCTGGCGGCGGCGGCCAACATATTTGTCGGCATGGTCGAAGCGCCGCTTGCGGTGAAGCCTTACCTAACAAAACTGAACCGGGCACAGTTTTTCTGCGTGCTGGCCGGCGGCCTGTCGTCGGTCACCGGGGCCATGCTGCTGGCCTACGCCGGTCTCGGTATCGAGATCCAGTATCTGGTTGCGGCGGCGTTTATGGCGGCCCCCGGCGGTATCGTCATGGCGAAAATTCTGGTGCCGGAGCCGGCAGCAGAACGGGGTAATGATCCGGGTGCAGATCCGGATATCCAGCGGCAGCCGGCGGCGAACGTTGTGGAAGCGGCGGCTGACGGGGCCGCGGCGGGGCTCAAAATTGCCCTCGCGGTGGGCGCGATGCTGGTCGCCTTCGTGGCGCTGCTGGCCCTGGCCAATGGGTTAACCGCCGGGGCCGGGAAGCTGGTTGGCTACGACGGTCTGAGCCTCGACCTGCT
Source organism: Pseudomonadota bacterium (assembly GCA_039195135.1). Taxonomy (GTDB): domain Bacteria; phylum Pseudomonadota; class Gammaproteobacteria; order Xanthomonadales; family SZUA-38; genus JANQOZ01. The sequence goes on from JBCCVP010000073.1 coordinate 1,369, forward strand.
GCTGGGCTGGGTGGTGGCGCCGCTGGCTTGGCTGATGGGGATACCGTGGCAGGAGGCGGTGACCGCCGGCAACCTGATTGGCCAGAAGACTATCCTGAACGAGTTCATCGCCTACCTGAATTTTTCGCAGCTTGCGGATACGTTGAGCGACCACACGCAGGCCGTCCTAACGTTTGCCCTGTGTGGGTTTGCCAACCTTAGCGCCCTGGCCATCCTGATGGGCGGTATGGCCACGCTGTTGCCGGAGCGTAAATCAGAGGTGGCCCAGCTCGGTCTGAGGGCGGTGCTGGCCGGCACGTTGTCCAATCTGATGAGCGCCAGCCTGGCTGGCCTGTTTCTGTCCATATAGCGCCTGCCGGGAAAATCCGTACAATACGCGGTCTTCAGCTTCACCTCTGGCTGGGTGGCAGAGTGGTTATGCAGCGGCCTGCAAAGCCGTGGACGCCGGTTCGATTCCGACCCCAGCCTCCATTCAAAGAAACCTAGCCCTCTTCGGAGGGCTTCGTTTTATGCGGTTTATTCAAGTTACTCTATCTACCGATGTCCATATCAACACCTGATGGAGGCGCCGTGATGACACTTTTTGTTGTGACCGCGATTTTGGTATCGAATCTTGGTGCTGGTGTTTACGCCGAAGAGTCAGACGCTATCCGACTGGTGGAGAGAAACTGCGCTGAATGCTACGGCGCGAAGGAAGAAGGCCTTCGCAAAGGCATAGAGCAACTCGAGGAGCTCGCAGAGCAGGGCCGGCTGAGTAGGAGCGGGAAAGCCACCCTGGCAGATGCCTATGGACAGTTCGCCTTTGCTTTCGTGCAAGATGGCACAGCCGAGCAAGCCGCACTCATTCAGAAAAGGTCAGACACCTATCAGTCTCTGGTTGAATCTTCTTGCTTCGATCCCGCTGTGGCGTATCAATACGCAATAACTGCTCCCAACCTCGAGCAACAGGAGGCGGCTTTAGACTCAATCCTTGAAATGCGCAGTGCTGTTTTTTGGGCAGCTTGGAGCAAGGGCAATTTGCTCTTGGCTGGAGAGAATCAAGACGTTGATGCCGGAATTGAAAGTCTGAAACTCGCGGCGGCAATTGCTGATGACTCCGATAGAGCAAAGTACGGAGAAGGTCTGGCCGACTTGTTGGCATATCATGGCGAAAGAAAAACCGCAGCCGAGATACGGGCCAGGATTCAAGAGACGCGAGACTCTCGTTGATGCTAAAAAACGCCTTCAAGTTCCGTTAAAAAGGTAGTGCCGTCTGGCCCGCGTGTTCAGCGGTGACCTCTCCAGGTTCGGCAAACGCGATGCCGGGAAGCAGGACTAGCGCGGCAAGTGCTCTCATTGGCTACTCTCCAATAGTCAAAACATGACGGCGGGGTCCTCAACCCCGCCTGCAGCGACTGCACTAAGAGCGGGAACCATCTCGCCGCCGTCGCATCAGTAGATATAGCATGTCTCGCTGCTTCTATTGGGGAGGCCCAACCATGAACAAAACCATTTGCGCCCTTTGTCTCCTGTTAATTGCCGCCGTTGACGGCAAAGAGGCCGTGGACGTGTCTCGGGCCGAGTCACTGGATCTCCAAGATCTGCGGCCTGCTTTTTCTTTCCTGGGAGTTGAGTACGAGGCGTTCGATGTGGAGTACGCCGAAGCCACGTGCATGGAGCTTCAAGTCAAGGTAACCAGGCCCGATAAGACTAGTGAAGAAAACGGAGACGGCTGCCTGTGTTCCGGCCCTGGGAAATCGAGACTGATCGTTCTTGTAAAGACAGACCAAAATCAGGTGTCTTTCCGATTCGCGCACCGCCTGGACGAGAGGAGCGGCGGGAGCGTGTTTTTCAGACCTATTGTGCTTGACGTCATAGGTGGGACGGCTGGCGGTCCCGCGACGCCGGCCAGACTCACCCGCGAGGATTCCACTTTGCTATGGAACAGACGTTACTCGCACCTCAATGGCCACAGCAAAAGCGGAGAGTCTTCCATCAGTGTCTTTGGGAAACTAAGGGAGAACCCACACAGTGTTTTTTCGTCTGGTGCGTGTCCGTAGGGATGAATGGTCTCGGGATCAGTCAGCTTGAAACCCGCCTCTAGGAAACGCTGTCTATGATTCAGAGTATGCGCTTCGGTATTTTGGCTCTGGTCATCGTCTTGGTGGCCATCGCGGCAGGTGTGCTCTGGCACGAGACCGTCGATGACAGGCAGGCCAGGTCCTTCGGTGAGGAAGAGACGGCCAGGGGGCAGCAAGCGGCTGAGCTCACTCCGCACGGCATTAGTGCAACAGGGAAGGGGGCTACCAGCACAGCAAGCGTTCAGCTGCCTGAGATCAATAACGAAGATGACATGACGTTGTCCGCCCCAATGCTGGAAGAAGGTCATGCTGTTTTCAATCCGGAAGGGGCGCCAAGTAAGTGGCTAAACGAATCCCGCAAATGGATGCAGGATGCCGCCCCGACAGACATTGCAGGTAAGCGGGAGTCCGCAGAGGAAGGAGACCCGGAGGCAGCCTTCTGGATGTATCTCTACTACGCATACTGCCAGCCGGGGCCGACTACGGATTGGCAGCTGGATGCCCACTTAGCAAGGGCACAGCAATCACTAGATGACTGGGTCAGCAAAAACCCAGACGAGGAAATACCAACCTGGATCTCTAATCGAATCGATACCATTGAGCAGAGGTACCGCATGTGCGGGAGCATTCCGCCGGACACCAATATCTCGGCACAGGCACTGGCCTGGCTTGAAGCCGCGGCGGACGCTGGACACGTGCCAGCGAGATTCGGGTACTACCAGCTTGCCGGGGGACTGATTACCAACCTCAAAAAAGGTTTTGGGTTTCCCGAGCCCCACGTCCTCGAAAACTATCGGAACCGGACACAATCCTACGTCGACCTGATCTTTGCGATGGAGCATCCCGACAGGTTTTATCTGATGGCGCAGGTCATGACCAACGGTATTGCATTCCACACCGATTTTCAGGAGGCCTACGCCTATGCCCACGCGGCAATCCTCACAAACAGTCCATCGATAGAGCGGGCTTTTGGCCTCGTCACATTCCTGGAAATGTATGTCTCTCCTGAGGACCGCGAGGCGGCCATGCTGCATGCGAAGGATCTGGTGACGAAAAACTGAACATGAACCGATGTGATGTCGATTCAGACCCCCCGGTTTGCCGAAATGGGCTTTTTGTAGCGAAATGTAAACGACTGTAACCGGGCCCGGAAACGGTGGAATAATGCTCCTCCAGCGTCCGCTCAACGGGGGAACCATGAGCGTGAATCATTCCGGGTCGGTTCGGTGGCGGACCGTGCCATTTCGCCGCACCCGAGACCGCTATTCAGCGACTCTCAATCGCGTATTCCGCTAGGCTCTGGCTCCATGCTTCTGCGTATCACATTCCTGATCACCATGGTCTTTCTGGCTTCCGCCAGCCAACCCGGTTTTACTCAGGCAACCGATCAGCTGCGCGGCATGGACCTTCAGACACTGAATCAGCAGCTGGCGGAGGCGGAGGGCGATGGACGGCTACCGCTGCTGGGCGAACTGCTGCGCCGCAACCGGGATAGCGCGCTCACAAACGCAGCGGAGCTGGTGGCGACGGCCGAGCTGCTGGTCGATGACCATCCGAACACGCAGCTTCGGTCTCACGTTCATTCCTACATCAGCTGGACCTATTCCCGAGCGGGGAACGCCGCCAAGGGGCTGGAGCACGCGGACCTGGGACTGACGCTGGCGGAGCCGACGGACCTGTTACTGAACGCCAACGCTCACTATATGCGCGGTGTGGCGCTCCTCTATCTGTCCCGGGGTCGGGACGCGGCGGAGTCGGCGCATCGGGCGCTGAACCTTTTCACGCGGTCAAAAAACAACAAGAAGCTGGCTGATGCCCATGCCCTTCTAGGTGCGGTGCACCGGGCTCTAAGCGAATACGGACCGGCGCTTCGTCACCAGCTGTCGGCCCGGGCGCTTGCGGAATCGCTGGACGATCACAATGGCATTGCCCGGGCTGAAAACAACATTGGTCTGCTGTACTGGGAAACGGACCAGCACCAGCTGGCGCGCAAATACATCACGACGGCGCTTGGGTATTACCGGGAAGCGGGAGACGAAGCGCGGCTGGTTACCTCGTACAACAACCTCGGGCTGATATCGGTTGAACTTGATGAGCCGGAGATTGCAATCGAGCACCTGTCCGAGGGCCTTGCGCTTGAGCAGACCTATCCTTCGCCGCGGAACCGGGCGCTTTTGCTGAGCAACCTGGGGTTTGCCTACGAAAAGCTCGGCGAATACAGCCGGGCGCTTGGCTACCACAAACAGGTGCTGGCGCTGCGGCTTGAAGCCAAGGATCATCTGGGCACCGCTGCCACGCTTGGAATGATGGGTGACAACCACAGGCAGTTGGGAGACGCGGCCGAAGCGGAAAAGCTCTACCTGCAGGCATTGGTCCATGCCCGGCAGGCCAACTCGCTGAGCCAGCAGGCTGAGTTCAACGCGTCTCTCTCGGAAATCTATGAGCAGCAGATGCGTCCGCAGGAAGCGCTGGGGGCGCTTCGCCGCAACCAGGCCCTTGAGGAGCAGATCAACCTGGAGGCGGTGGCGACGGAGCTGGAGGAGCTTGAGGACGCCCGGCGCTTTGCCGAGAGCGAACTGGCGCTGAACCGCCAGGCGCAGCGGCAAACACTTCTGCTGCTGATCAGCGCGTTTCTGGCGCTGCTGGTCGGCGGGTTGTTTATCTACGGCCGTTCGCGATCCCAGCTGCTGCGCCAGGTTCAGGCCAGCCATGGTGAACTGGTAGAACGAACGCAGGAACTGCGTGAGTCGGAACGCAAGTACCGCAGCCTGTTTGACGACGCGCTGGCGCCAATTTTTTTGATCGACGTTGAATCCGGCCAGGTTCTCGAGGCAAATACGCCCGCGCTGATTCTCAGCGGCCTGTCTCCTGCCGGCATGAGCGAAGCTTACGTTGGCCAGATCCGCCCGAAGTGGCTGCGGCGGGCGATGGGTAAAGCGACCGCGCTGACCGACACGGAGATCTGCGTACCGGAGCAGTGGCAGAACGCCCGGGGGAACATCTGCCACGCCGATATCTGGCTGGCGCCGGTGGCCCAGCGCGGACGGGCCGGCGCGCTGGTTACCGTGCGCGACACCACGGCCGACCGGCGGGAGGAAGCAGACCGGATTCGGATTGGCAAGCTGGAATCGCTAGGCGTGGTGGCGGGGGGCATTGCTCACGATTTCAATAACGCCCTGGGCGCGATTATGGGGTTTGTAAGCCTCGCACGGTCCCGCGCGGACCGGAACTCGGAAATTGCCGAAGTTCTCGCCGACACAGAAAAGTCGGTAGATCACTGCGCCAAGCTCACCTCCAACCTGATGGCGTTTGCCAAAGGTGGGGAGCCGCGCAAGGAACTGCATAATCTGGCCGTGCTGGTGGCCGACACGGTGCAGCTGTCCACGTCAGGTTCCGGCATTCATGTCGTCACCGAGATCGACGAAGACCTGTGGACCGCGGAGGTGGACGCGGATCAGTTCAAGCAGCTGATCAGCAATCTGGTGATCAACGGCATGCAGGCCATGAAGGGGGATGGGAAACTTCGGGTCAAAGCGTCCAATCACACGGCGCGGGAGGCGATCAGCCCGGAAGCGGGTCCGGGCAACTACGTGCTGGTAGAGATTTTGGATCAGGGATCCGGCATTCCCGAGGCTATCCGGCACCAGGTGCTGGATCCCTATTTCACGACCAAGGCCGGCGGCACCGGCCTGGGACTTGCCAGCGCGTTTGCTATCGCCGTGCGGCACCACGGCTGGCTGGAATTTTCCAGCCAGGAAGGTCGCGGCACGACGTTTCGCGTGTTCATACCCGGCCACGCGGTGGCAGTGGAGGAAGCGGCGGAGCAGCGAGCGCAGGCAGAGCCTGGCAGCGAGCGTATCCTGGTGATGGACGACGACGAGGCCATTCAGCTGATGTATCAGCGCGCGCTGACCCAGCTTGGCTACGCTGTGGACGTGGTCGACGACGGCACGGCCGCGGTGGCCAGCTACCGTGAGTCCATGCAGCAAGGGTCTCCTTACCACGCGGTGATCATGGATCTGACGGTGCCCGGTGGCATGGGAGGCCGGGAAGCAATTGATGAACTGCGGGAAATAGATCCCAACGTGGTCGCGATCGTGGCGAGCGGCTATTCCAATGACCCGGTGATGTCGGAGTACAAGCTGGCTGGCTTTGCGGCCGCGTTACCCAAACCGTTCAGCCTGGACACCATGGGCGGCATCCTGCGCAAAGTGCTCGACCGCCCAGATCCCGCGTCCTCAGTGCCGCGGTCGACAATTTCCTCCGAGCCCGCCAACAAAACCCGCCATTAGTCGTCGGCGGCGATCGTTTATCCCACTTTGACTCCGCTCAGTCCGCGCAGCTGGCCGCTGGTCGGAAGAGCTGCGCAAACCTGAGTGATTTCCCCCGGCCGGTGCTAGCCTGAAAACTGCTGTTGGTTTCGGGAGGAGACCATGCGACGGGGATTGATGCTGGCCGGGCTGGCGGCGTGCCTGGCGGGTCTGGCTTCGGCCCAGACCTTCGAAACCGCTGCAGATCATCCCGGCGACGCGAAGTACTTCCTGCCGGACTATCCACTGGCTTTCGTCGCAGCTCGGGTGAACGAGGTGCCGGACAACGGCGCCATCAACGGCCTGTATCACATCGGTACGGATGTGCTGTCGGCCAACAATCCTGACGGCGGACACCATCTCTGGATTGTGCTCCCCGACGGCCAGGTAAAGAAGCTGTTTCCGCTGCCGCAGCACGAGAATGTCAATCTGCCGTCCGGACATACGCTGATCGATTCGCCCCCGGGGCAGCTCGACGTGGCGTCGGTGGTGGAGCCAAATATCTCCGAAGACGGTCGACGCCTGTATTTTTCCTATTTCCACGACGCCACGCTGGAAACCTCCAATAGCTTTTCCATTCACCGGCTGCCCACCAAGGGCGCCGATCTTTACGCGCTGGACCTTGGGCCGCTTCTCGATAACCCGGCTACCGATCCCGCCACGCTGGCGGTGCAGCGGCTGACCTTTCGTGAGTACAACGGTTCCGGCGGCCAGAGCGATGCGGACAAAAACAAAAACGCGATGAACCCGCAGGTGGTGGCCAGCACCGGGCCCAACGGCTGGGGCAACGTTTACATGCACGCGGTCGAGATGCGCACGGCAACGGGCCTGAAGCTCGTGTACGTGACGGATGAAAAACGCCTGCTGAATGCCAACCAGTCCATGAGCCTGGGTGACGCCAACCACAACTTCAATCTGTACCTTGCCGACATCAACGCCGACGGCAGCATCAGCAATCCCCGCCAGTGGCAGTACTACACCACCACCTCGGCGCTCAGCCCGAACCGGCTGCGCAACGGCATCGCCTTTTCCTACCAGGCCACCACCGCCGACGCCCGCACCTGGCACATTCAGGGCATCGATTCTGCCGGGCGCTGGTTTCCGGTGCTTGGCTATGGCATCAACCCGGAGCTGTTTCATCTGGCTTCCCTCTGCGTGAAAACGCAGGGCGCCAACCCCGGTGATTATCTGGTCGCCACGCGCTACTACAACTTCAACAACGAGGGGTTTGGATCTCTCTGGGCGCTGGATATGCGCGATGCCGGGACCAACGAGTATGACGTCAGCACCTTCTGGGGCACGCTGCCGCGGCAGGTGGGGTCCTACGAAATCTCCACGCCGGTGATCTCCCAGGACAATCCTTCGCCAAAGCAAAACGGTCTGTACATCGGCAAGATCACCTCGCCCCGCTGCGGCCGGCCGGATGAGCTGTATCTGGCCTACACGCCGACCAGCGCCAACGGCCGCCTGCCGGACGATGAGGGCAACAAACACATCTACCACTCGCATATCGCCTATCGGCCCAATCTCGAGACCTTCCACCCGCTGGACCCGGTCAACCTCAGCACCCAGTCCGGCCTGCAGGTGGTGGTGGACGATACCTCCAACGCCTACACGCTGGTCTGGCCCACGCCGGTGATTCCCTGGTCCGAGCGGCTGGGCGGGGCGGGGCAGCAGTCTTTCAGTCAGACTATCGTGGCCGCCGATACGCCGGTGGCGGCGGGCGTGCCCCACGCGCTGGTGGGCACGTCGGCACTTTACAACACCGACCGCCGCCCCTTCGACTGCTGGCTGGGGCCGGGCCAGACGCCATTCAGCCCAAACGATGCCTACGTGAATAGCAACCAGGAAAACGACCTGATTTTGAACAACACGGCACCGCTGACGGTGGTGCAGAACCAGGCGGACTTCTGCGCCCCCGTGGATCCGGCTTCGGTGCTCGGCGTGGCGGTGAATCTCACCAGCAACAAATCCAACCTGTCCGCGGGCTTCAACGCCGGCTACGAAACCGACGGCAGCGGACGCAATGAAGCGTCGGCGCTGCTTGGCGTGTACGACGTGCGGGGGCAGGGAGACACCTCGTTTCTGGCCCGCATTCCGGCCCGCTCCCCCTTTGAGCTGCACCTGCTGGACGCCCGCTACGGGCTGAAGATGACCGACGTACGCAGCTGGCACAGCCTGCAGCCCCGGGAAACCCGCAGCGACTGCGGTGGCTGTCACAACCACGTGCCGGGCCAGGCGATCCCCTTCGCCGGCACCGTGGCCGATACGCAGCCGGCACTGGATATGACCGGCGCAACGCCCCACGTGGACTATGACGCGAGCTGCACGCCGCAGCTGTTTAACAGCGGCGAGGCGGCCCGTAGCCTGCCGGAATGGAAGGCGGATATCTGGCCGGGCTTCGACAGCTACTGCGGCGACTGCCATCGCGAGGGAGCCGGCAACGCGGCGGCCCTGGCGGCGCTTTCTTTCAACGGCGAGAGCCAGGCCTGGAATCGCCTGCGCGCCCGCAACTACGCCGACGTCAAGCTCGGAGCACTGGGTAGCCCCGCCTTCTGGGCGGCCCGGGGAGAGCGCGCGGACGGCCGGGACAACACGCTGACAAAATACCAGCCGAACTATGCCAGCCAGGATTGGGGCTACAGGCATCACGCAGGCCACAGCGCCGATCCCGGCCTGTGCAGCGGCCACGACGCGGACGCAGCCCGCTGGGTGTACCGCTTCGGCCAGTGGATCGACCACCACATGCCGCGAGATACCGGTGCCAACTACCCGTTTCAGTTCGATTGGTATCACCCCAGCGTGGACGTGGCGCTTAGCACAGCAGACTGCTCGGCGGAGGCGCTGCGGGTTGGCTACTGGGACGATACCGGTTCCCTGGCAAGCGTGACACTCGCCGTGGACGGCCGATCGGTCCGTGCTCTGAACGCCCCGGATAACGGGAGTTTCAATCAGCCGGTACGACCCATGGCGGCAGATGATTCGGTGGTGGTAGAAGCCATCGACAGCGCAGGCAACCGGCAGGAGTACGCCATCTCCGCCGGCGAGCTGGTCGCCCGTTGCCAAATCGAAAAACTCGCCTCCGAAACCCTCTTCCGCGACAGCTTCGAATAGCCCCCCACCGGGTAGGGAAGCCGCCGGGTCAGATCCGCTTGGGGTCTGCCCCCCGAAAGTGGCAGGCGAGGTCACCGAGCGCGAATGTGGAGTTTCCGACGGGTGTCGTTCGAGTTTTCACGAACAAAATCCGTCGGAATCCTGGCGGCTGAGCTTGGCCACTAGCGCGGCACATTCGAGGGTCAGACGCCAAGTGGGTCTGACCCGGATTCGTGCACCCGGCTGGGGGTGTTTGCCAGGACCATCGTTCGCGGTATGCTGGCGAAAATCCTGATCATTTTCGCAACGGAAATGGAGTTTTGATGACACGGACGACGCTGGCCGCACTTGCGGTTTTTTCTGTTTTTCTCGCCACCTCCTCTTCCCAGACCACCGCCGCAGAACTGCTGCTCCGCGTCGGGTCATTTGACCCAACTCTCGAAAGTGCCAAGGCTGACTCCCAGGCGGATCTCAGGTCCCGTCACGGCCTCGTCCAGTTCGCTGATGCCGAAGCGATAGACCGGCAGCTTATCGAGAATGCCGGCGCGCAGATCCTCGCCTACGTGCCGCAGCACGCCTACCTGGTGCGCTGGGATGAGGCCAGCCGAAAGGCCCTGTCCGACGATCCAACGCTGCGTTTTGTCGGCGCCTGGCGGCCCGAATACAAACTCAGCCCGGCCCTGGCGCGGGAAACCCGCAAGTCTGCCCAACCGCTGCCGGTTGAAGTGCTGGGCTATCCCGGTCAATCCCCGGAGGCCCTGGCGGCCCTGGTGACGAAGCTGGCGCCCGGAAGCGAGGTGAAGTTCGCCGACGCGGTGCTGGGCGTGCCGGTGGCCCGGGTAGTGCTGGCCAGCGGGGTTGCCCCGGCCGCGTTTGCCCGGCGCATGGCAGCAGCCGATCAGGTGATGTGGCTGGATCGACACTACCCGGAAACGATCGACAACCAGGATTCGGTTGGCGTGATTCAGGCCAACGGCCCTTCCGGCGGCCCGCCGCCGGACAACGCGCCCCTGTGGGACCAGGACATCATCGGCACCGGGCAGATTATCGCCGTGGCCGATTCCGGGCTGGACCGCAACGCTGAGCATTTCCATCGCTACAACAACGGCAGCACGGTCAACACCGAGGTTACCGACGCTGAGTTTCTTGAGGCGGACGAGGTGGGTGTGCTTTTCCCGGAACGCAAAGTGGTGGGCTACTTCGTTCAGCCCGGCGCGGTGCCCTACGACCACAATCAGGATTGTGGTGGCACCCGGGCCGGCTTTCACGGCACCCACGTGGTGGGCACACTTGCCGGTGACGGGGGCGAACTGTCCACGCCCACCGAACCCAACTCCGACGGCGGAGATGGCATGGCGCCCAACGCGCAGCTCCTGTTTCAGCAGCTGGGCAACGCCGATGAGGGCTGCCTGACCGGCCGCGGGGGCTACCCGATGTTTCTGCAGGCGGCGGATTCCGGTGCTGGCGTTTCCAACGGCAGCTACGGGTCGGATGCGCCAGCGCCGCCGGACAATGGCTACTTTGGCAATGATTTCCAGGCTGACGCCGCGGCGTATGCCCGGGAAGATCTGCTGCTGGTGTTTTCCGCTGGCAACGAGGGGCCCGGGCCAAATACGGCGGGCCATCCGGCGCAGGCCAAGTCGCCGGTATCAGCGGGAGCGACGGAACACGGTGACAATCGGGACCCGGCCGGCTTTTCCAGCCGTGGCCCGGCCCACGACGGCCGCATCAAGCCCGATGTGATGGCGCCGGGGGTACGCATCCGCTCGGTGCTGGGCAACACCGGGAATGACAATCCGCCACCTCAGTTCAACAACAATCCCACTGCGGCCCGCCAGGGGACTTCCATGTCAGCCCCCACCGTGTCGGGCGGAGCAGCGCTGCTCCGGCAGTACTTCATGGACGGGTTCTACCCCAGCGGCGTGCGCAGCGCCGAAGACCAGGTGGTGCCGTCCGGCGCGCTGATGAAGTCGGTCATCATCAACGGCGCCAGCCCCTACGCCGACACCCCTTCCAACGAGACGGGCTGGGGCCGCATGTATCTGGACAATAACCTGTACTTCGCCGGCGACAACCGGGACCTGCGGGTCTGGGACCGGCCCAACGGCGTCGGGCTGAAGCAGGGAGAGAGTGAGAGTTTCACCGTTTCGGTAGGAGCCGGCGAAGAGTTCCGCGCCACGCTCACCTGGACCGATCCGCCGGCGCTGAGCGCGGTGGGCCGAGCGCTGGTCAACGACCTGGATCTGCGGGTGGAAGGGGCCGGACAGACCTGGCTTGGCAACGTGATCAACGGCGCTGAGTCCAGCACCGGCGGCAGCCGCGACGCGCTTAACACGGTAGAACAGGTGCGCCTGACGGCGCCGCAGGCGGGCGAATACACCGTGACCGTGGCCGGAACCAGCGTTCCCGGCAACGGCATTCAGAACACCGACCGGCAGGGCTTTGCGCTGGCGGTCTCCGCCGCCCAGTGCGACAGCGCTGTCGGTGCTGCCGGCGATTTTCAGGTGGAAGCCGGCGCCGACGACGTCAATCTGACGCTGAACAGCGTGAGCGGCGCCGCCGGCTATCAGGTCTATCGTGCTCTGGGCAGCTGCGCTGAGGCTGAGGATCGCTTCAAGTACGTAGGGCAGAGCTCCAGCGGGCTGTTTGCCGACAGCGGCACGCAGGGCGGTTTTGAGTATGCCTACCAGTTCCGGGGTGTCGACGCCTGCGGCGAAGGCCCGGTGAGCACGTGCAAATCGGTGGTCTCCGAGGCGGCCTGTACGCTGCTCCCGGAGTTTAATTCGGCCAGCACGTCTATCGACGTTGTCGGCGGTGATGAGTGCGGCATCACTCTCAGCTGGGCGGCGGGCAAAGCCGTATGCCCAGGCGTGGATCTTAAGTACAACGTCTACCGATCGATCGACCCGTTTTTTGTCCCCGACCCGGCAAACCGCATTGCCAGCGTGGGCGCCACCGGCTTCCAGGACCTCGATGTGGAGCCGCTCACTACCTACTACTACGTGGTGCGGGCGGAAGATACGGCCGGCCGCGGTGAGGGCCCCGACGGCGGCAACGAGACCGGTGACGTGCTGCGGGTGCGAGCTACAACCCGCTCCGAGTCCAATGAGCCGGGCACCTACCTGGACGACATCGATTCGCTGACGTTTGTTAGCACCGGCGCGCCCTGGCAGGTGACGGAACAGCGCGCCTCCACCGGTTCGTTCAGCTTTCACAACGCCCCGGACGGGGAGAACCATCCCAACCTTACTTGTGCATACGTAACCACGCCGCCCATTGACCTGGCTGCCGGGGGTTCTCCCCGGCTTTCCTACGACGCCTGGTACAACCTGGAAGTGAACTGGGACGGCGTTGTCGTGGAGATCTCCAGCGACGGAGGCCAGACCTGGGATGACCTGCCGCCGGAGGGGGGCTATCCCTCAGACTTTTCCGAAACCGAGCCCAACGGGGACGGCGTGCCGATCAACCAGTGCGGCTATCCGGCCAGCCAGGGCGCCTTTAACGGCGTGCAGGAGCAGTTCACCGAGTATCGCAGCAGTCTGAGCGCCTACGCGGGCCAGACGGTGCAGATTCGCTGGGCCTTTTCGTCGGACCCGGGCCTGGAGTTCGAAGGGTTTTACCTGGACAACATCCAGGTGACCGACGCCAGTACGCCGGCGTCCTGCTCTGCCTCCGGGCTGAGTTCAAACATCAGCGGCCCCTGGTTTAACGCTGACCAGTCCGGCCACGGCTGGCTGATCGAGCTGCTGGAAGGTGGCGCCGGCGAACCGGACTTGGTCAACGCGTACTGGTATGTCTATCAGGACGGGAACCCGGTGTGGCTTATCGGCACCGGCCCGGCCGAGGGCCAGCAGGCGGAGCTGAACGTATTCATCACCGACGGCGCTGACTTTCTGCCCGGCTTCAATCCGGACGCGGTCAACCTGACGCCCTGGGGCACCCTGACGTTCAACTTCGACAGCAACACCGAGGGGACGGCAACCTGGGACAGCAGCGTCAGCGGATTTGGCAGCGGCAGCATGGCCATGACCCAACTTGCGCCGATCAGCACCAGCGCCAACAGCTGCCGCAGCGGCAGTTACTACAACCCCGACCAGAACGGCCACGGGTTTGTGATGGAGGTGGTCAACACCGGCGGTCAGGATCAGGTCATTCTGGCCTGGTATGTCTACCAGAACGGTGAGCAGGTCTGGCTGTTTGGCCAGGGACCGCTCGACAGCAGTACGGCCACGGTGCCCATGGCCGCCTTCAGCGGCGCTGATTTTCCGCCCAACTTCAATCCGTCAACCGTGGATTCGGTGCCCTGGGGCGAGATTACGGTCAACTTCTCGGGCCCGGATTCGGCAAACATCAGCTGGGACAGCACCACCAGTGGCTATGCCGACGGCAACCTGGACGTGATTCGCCTCACGGGCCTCAAAGGCAACGCCTGCCGGTAATCCCAGGCCTTCGATTGCCGGGCCGCGTTAATCTGACGCGGCCCGGCGCGCTAACCCCAGGAGGTGTGCTGCGGCGTTCTCTGGGGCATGATCAAACTACTCACTTTGTTGGTAGCGGCGCTTGCCGGCCCGCTCGCGTTTGCCTGTTCCTGCCGCAGCAGCGGTGACGTCGCTGCCCAGGTTGAGCGTCGCACGCAGACCGCAGATGCCGTCTTCGTGGGATTTGCCCGCGGGGGCCGCCCTGGCTGGGGCAACGCCTGTGATCAGCGCTTCAACTGCTCCGAATTTGTGCGGACCTTTCAGCTGGAGCTGGTGGAGCCTATCTACGGCGTTTCCGGTCAAACGGTGGAGCTGGTCAGCCCGCTGAATAGCAGCTGCGATCTACATCGATTGCAGGCCGGTCCCTATCTGATCTACGCCCGCCAGACCGGCTATGGCCTTCGGTCCGGCGTTTGTTCAGCCTTCCCGCTCACGGATCACCCGCGGTCCGACGAAGTTGCGTACCTGCTGCAGCACCGCGAACGCCTGGGCGCCCGGCGGGTGCCCGGCGAGCAGAACGTGACGGACTATCTGGCTGCACTGGTGAAGCAGCGTTTTGGCAGCTTTCGGGTGGCAACGCACGTAGCCAGCCACCGCTGGCATGATCTGGACAACGATGGGGTGGAGGAGCTCACGGTGCTGTTCCTGACCTATCCGCCGGATGCCACGCTCCCGGAGCCGCAGGCAGGCCAGGCGACCCGTCGGGGGCTGCTGGTGCTGCGCCGCTGGGGTTCAGAACTGGTCGAGGATCCGGTGCAGTGGGTCCCGTGGTGCGGCCCTCACCGGTATCCCCGGGGCAGCCTCAAGGCGTCTTTGCTGGGGCTGGTCCTGGAGGCCTGTCAGCGTCAGGAACTGGTCTTAACTTTCAGCGGAGGTCAGTTTGTCTGGACGCAGTGGAGCGCCCGGTGATTACTCAAAACCGGAAAAGAAAATCAGGCCAGCGGGCTGGCCCCAGAGCGTGATGTTTTCGATGTAGTCGAATGGTTCCACGGGCCCTACGTTGGTGGAGCCCAGCGACGAGTAGTCGGCGGCAAGAAAGTTGAGAAAAATGCTGCTGGTACTGGTGACGAACATCTCAAACTCCCCGTTGGCCGGGCTGGAAAACGTCACGTCGTTCAGATTGCTGAAAATGTAGGCGCCGGGAATGGGTTGCCCGCTGCGCACGTCGCGCACCGTGCCAAGGACAGTACCCGGGGCATAGCAGAAGCCCGGATTGGTGATGCGGTACTCAAACCGGTAGCGCACGCCAGTCTGGCTGGTGCAGGAGCGCAGCCGGTAGAACGTGCGAAAGTCGCTGCGGTTCTGCGAAGAGTCGTTCAGAAGCGTGATAGTTGTGGTCCCGGTTGGTGACTGCGAGCACGACTGCAGCGTGAGCGGTGCGATGCCGGAATTGAGCAGGTAATCCCGCGGATAGCCCAACACCTCAACGCGCAGGCTGCCACCCCCTTCGGGAATGATCCGCATCTCCCCCTCGACCTGGCAGTAGGGATAGTCCGATCCGTTGAAGATAAACCAGTCCAGGTCACTACTGCCATCCAGCCGGCGCCCGCTAAGCCGCCAGCCTTCGATGCGGCCAATCGGGTTGTTCGACGGCTCGGTAAAGTCGGGTTGCCCACCGTCCATGGAATGACCGAACAGCGCAAAACCGTCATCCGGCTCCAGCGGGTCGGACTGTGCCCAGCTCAGCAGAGGCAGCAGAACAGCAATGGCGGCCAGGGGCAGCTTCATGGCCTCATGCTGACCGCCGGTGCCATGTCGCTCAAGAAAACGATAGTGAAGCTTTTTCGGTAAGTTTTCCTGACCGTCAGCCAATGACAGAAAGCAGCGCCGGAATCTGGCTCTTGAACTTGAAGAATCCCTTCTGGGCGTGGGGCCAGGCTGCGCGGTCCCAGGGACGTACCACGGGCTGTAGTCGCCGCCCGGCGACCGCCAGATCTTTCGCCAGCGGCGCCACAAAGTCGGCAGCGGGCCCGGCAGTTGGGTGGCTGACAACGAGCGTATCCAGAGCGTTTTCTTCCGCCCAGGCCAGGATGCTGCGGGCATCGTCCAGGACCGGGCACGCCTCGGGCGTAAGGTTGAAGGCTTCGGCGCCCCGCGTAAGACCGTCCTTAAGCGCGCCCAACGAAAAATCAACTACCGGCTCTGCCACCGGCCGGGGCGAGCGAAACGCCGAACACAGAGCCCCCGCCAGGGCGCTGGGAGCGCCGCCGACCAGCGTCTCCGGCATCAGATCGTGCTCCAGCAGCAGCAGTCCCCAGCGCCCCTCGGGAGTCACGTCGTCGGCAAGCTGTAGCGGACGCGGCGCCGGTGCCGGCTTGCCTTTGAGGGGTGTCGCGTCAAGCACGAGGCCAGGCGTGTCAGGAAACCGGTTTTCGGTGAACCTCGCGATATTGTCCGGTCGCGCCAGATAGTGTTTGCCCACCGTCTGCAGTCCACCAACCCAGCGCCAGGAGAGGGTATTGGAAGCCGCGTCTCCGTCCAGCAGGTGCTGCATAAAAAAATCAGCCCCCAGCTCCCAGGGGAGTTTCAGCGTAAAAACCCAGATGCTGGCGAACCACATGCGCGCGTGGTTGTGCAGATAGCCCGTTGCCACCAGCTCGTTGGCCCAGGCATCAAAGCAAGCGATGCCGGTATTGCCCTCCCGGGCCTTGGCCAGCCCGAGGCTGCCACCGCTGTTGAGCCGGTCATAAGCCGCCTGGACAGACCTGAGGTAGTCGGTCCACACCTGCGGCCGGTGCTCCAGCCAGCCTTTCCAATAGGTGCGCCAGCACACCTCCTGAATGAACTTCTCGGCGTTGCGCTGACCGTGCTGGTGCGCCGCTGCCAGGGCAACTTCCCACTCTCCCAGGACGCGGTGCGTGAGATAAGGCGAAAGTCCGGACACACCACCGTGGCGCTCCGGCCCCAGATCGTAATTGCGACGCGCCGCATAACGGCGGCCAGCGTGGGGCAGAAAGGCCTCGAGGCGACGCAGAGCGGCGCTCCGCCCAGGAGGCAGTTGGGAGTGAACCAATGAGGACATGGATAGCGCTGGCTGAGGAAACGGCGCATGCTCCGGTAAGGCCTGTCGATGAAACGTGTTGGGGAACTGAAGGTCCTCGTCGGGTTCCTGCCGGGCACTTTTTTGAGCACAGGGTGTGGCCATTCCGGATAGACCACAGCGACAGCGGTTGCTAAACAGACAGCTCCGGTACTAACGGAAGAGGTGATGAAACTCTGGATTCTCATTCCGCTTGTCTGCCTGCTGGTTCCTACGGCGGCGCTCGTTGGCACTCGTTACCTTGATCACCGCGCTGACGCCCGAGCCTGGGACCAGCTGCGAACCGTTGGGGCTGGGGAGACGGGCCATTACCGGCCGTCGCTGGTTCTGAGCTTGCCGGAGCCGGCTCAGCGCTATTTCAACTTCATGATCGAACCCGGCACTCCGCTCTTCACGAGCGTGGAGCTCGCTATGAGTGGCAAGCTTGGACTCGGCAGCAGAGAGACGCCCAGATACGACGCTATGACCGCGCGCCAGATTCTCAGTCCGCCGCACGGCCTGCTGTGGCGGCTGAGCTACGGCCTGGTCAGCGGTTCAGACGCTGCGCTGGAGACCGAGTCGTGGACCCGGTTCTGGCTCGCGGGCCTGATTCCGGTGGTCCGCGTCAGCAATCCGGATCATCACCGAGCTGCCTTCGGGCGCGTGGTGATAGAGGCGGCCGTGTGGGTGCCAGCCAGTCTGCTGCCCAGCGAAACGGTGCGCTGGGAACCTTTGAATGACAGCAGTGCGCGGGCCATTGTCAGCTTTGGCAGGTTTGTGCAGGCGGTGGACATTACTGTTGATGACGAGGGTGCACCCCGCCGCGTAGTCATCCAGCGATGGTCGGACGGGAATTCCCAGAAGGAGTTTCGACTGCAACCTTTTGGCGGTGAACTCTCGGAATTCCGGCGATTCGAGGGTTATCGCCTCCCGACGCGGATCGCAGTTGGAAACCACTTTGGGACCGCGGAATACTTCCCGTTTCTACGGGCCGACATCTCTGAGATTCGATTTCCGCAGGCCGAGGGCTAAACGCTAGCGCGAGTACCGCTTGGCGAAGAAATTCCTACTTCCGTATCCGTGGATTTCCGGCCTACCCACGCCGGCCGTTTTGAAATGACCATCAGGCTGAATCGTCGAAGCTATGAGACCGACTGCGGTATCAGTCTCGATCAAATCTGACAGTGATAACCTTGAACCATGTCCGCCCATGCAACCATTCTGGCGTCAACCTGGAACGACGGGCTTTTTGTGCTCAGTGCCGACGGTATCGCTCATGAGCTCCCCGGGCGCACCGTCCGTGGCCTATCTGATGATTTGACCGGCGGGGCATTCGCCGCCGTGGATGACCGCCACCTGTTTCAGCGCAGACCTTCCGGGCATTGGAGCCGAGTTGCCTCCAGCGAACACATCCTGTCGGTGACTTTTGCTGTCGGCGACAGGGTCTACGTTGGGACTGACGACGCACGCGTTCTGGTTCTTGATGACCGGGGAGAGCTGATCAGGATTGACTCCTTCGATTCGATCGAGGGCCGAGCCTCCTGGTTTGCTGGCACCGCCATCATCGATGGAAAAGAGGTTGGGCCGCCGCTGGGCATCAGGTCTCTGAGTGGTGCGCCGAAGGGACGGGTGTTCGCAAACGTCCATGTCGGCGGGGTACCCCGGTCCTTAGACGGTGGCGCAACGTGGGAACCAACTATCGGGGTGGAACTGGATGCCCACGAAGTCAGGGTGAGTCCGGTCAACGATGATCTTGTCGCCGTCGCAACGGCCATGGGGTTATGCATCAGCTGGGATGGGGGTGAAACCTGGTCGATGCAATCGGACGAGCTGCACGCAACCTACTGCTCGGCGGTGGCTGTCACAGCGGACGACATATTTGTAGCCGCTTCAGAGCATCACTTCTCAACCGAAGGCGCGATCTACCGCCGCAGCGTCAAACCATCCGACGATCGATTGGAAAAAGTTGAAGGTGGCTTGCCTAAATGGCTTGCGGGGATATCAGACACGTCGTGTATTGCCTGCAATGGTGAGGAAATGGCGCTGATCTCAGCGCAAGGGCAGGTGTTTTGTTCGTCTGATGCCGGGCACACCTGGAACCCACTGGACCAGGCCGTGCCGGGCGTCAGTAGTGTGTTGCTTGTCCGTTAGTGGCCGATCGCTGTCGGTCATCTGGGATCGCCCATGCCGTGTCGCCTGGACAATGTCAGCATGCCGTCGTTCGCCTCTTTGAAATGGATCAACTGATACGGTACCGGCCGCAGTACCCCGAATTTTCGAGGCCTGGTTATTGGGTGCTGGCCGGTTGGCTCCGTGGGCAGGCCAGAATCTTGTTTGCGGAGCAGAAAATCCTGGACAGGCCCGGCAATCGACAGAACAGGGAACCGGTTCACGGTATCCGGTCCCCGTGATAGGTCACGGTAGGCCCGCCAAAATGCTTCCAGGAGCACGTCAATGCCCGTGTTCACCCGTTTAGGCCTGATCCATCGCCTCGCCCTGTGTCTGACCCTTGGGCTGGCCAATATCTCCCACGCTGGCTCCTCGCTCACCGTATTCGACGACGCGCTGGCCGCTTCGTTTCAAAACTGGAGCTGGGCGGATAACAGCCTGGAAAATTCAAGTCCGGTTCACTCGGGCAATCGTTCGATCTCCATGGAACCGGACAACTTTGAGGGTCTTTATCTGAGATCAGAGCAGCCGCTGGCCGCCAACCAGTGGGGTGCTCTGCGTTTTCACTATCACGGTGGGCCCAGCGGCGGCCAGGCGGTCCGCGTCTATCTGCAGCTTGGCGAATCGTTTCTCGCCGAGGCCGCCGTCGATCCCGCCCCGGCGGGCGATTGGCAGGCGGTGGTGGTGGACTTTGCGGCCCTGGGTGTAACCGGCAGCTTTGACGGCATCATTTTTCAGGACACCAGCGGTGGTGACCAGTCCACAGTGTTTCTGGACAGCATCGAGCTAACCGGCGGCAGCGCGCCGCCGGCCGGCGAAGCGGTCTCGATTACCGTCAACCCCGAAAGCAACCGGCGAGCGATTGACCCGCGAATCTACGGCGTCAACTTTGGGACGCAGGCCCAGCTGGAGGACCTCAGGTGGCCCGTGCGGCGCTGGGGCGGTAACTCCACCACCCGGCACAACTGGCGCCGGGATGTGTTCAACACCGCCAGCGATTACTTTTATCAGAACATCGTCAACGAAGTGGCCGACGAAGGGGCGCTACCGGTGGGATCCAGCACGGATACGTTTGTGCGCGAGACCCTCGCTGCTGGCGCGGCGCCCATCCTCACCGTGCCCACCATCGGCTGGACTGCGCTGGATGTGAGGGAAAAGCGCTGGGGCTTCTCCCAACAGGTCTATGGTCCGCAGACCAACAACGAGTGCATCCTGCAGGGATTCCCATTCTGGTGCACCGAGGATTCGGGTAATGGCCTTTGTGATCCCTCGCAAAACAACACGGCATTCTGTTCCGCCGCCGGTCAGATTGTGGGCAACAACCCGGCCGACACCTCCCAGCAGATCGGCCCGCCGTGGGTGGCCGACTGGGTGTCGCACCTCACCGACCAGTTCGGCACGGCGGCGCAGGGCGGCCCGCGCCTGTGGGCGATGGATAACGAACCCATGTTGTGGAACTCCACCCACCGGGATATTCGGCCGGACGGGCTTGACTATGACGGCCTGTGGGATCGAACGCTGGCCTACGCGCGGGCGATCAAGGCGGTTGACCCGGACGCCCAGATTTTGGGGCCCGTGGTGTGGGGTTGGTGTGCCTACTTCACGTCGGCCGCGGACACGGAAAGGGCTGGCAGCGACTGCCTGACCGGCCCGGATCGCGCGGCCCACGACAATCTGCCGTTGATCGAATGGTATCTCGATCAGGTCTGCAGCCACGAAGCCGATACCGGATTCCGGGCGGTGGATTACCTCGACATTCACTACTATCCCCAGGGGATATTGTCGGGTATCGACGGCGACGGCGAGGATCCCGCCAATGCCGCGCACCGACTGCGTTCCACCCGGGAACTGTGGGATCCGGGTTACGTGTCGGAAACCTGGATTAACCAACCCGTGAGGCTGATTCCGCGGATGCGCGAATGGATCGATCAGCGCTGCCCGGGGACCGGCCTGGCGCTCACCGAATACCGCTGGGGCGCCGACGACGGCGTGTCCAGCGCGCTGGCGCAGGTTGAGGTGCTGGCGCTGCTGGGCCGGGAAGGCGTCGACCTCGCCACCCGCTGGGTGGCGCCGGAGCCCGGCACATTGGTGGAGGACGCGTTTCGCCTGTTTCTCAACTATGACGGCAGCAACAGCGCGCTGGTCGGCACCTCCGTCATGGCAACCTCGTCGGATGAGAGCGCGGTAACGGCCTACGCCATCGAGGGTAGCGATCAGCAGCTCGCCGTCATCCTCATCAACAAAGATACCGCGCTAAGGCCAGCGGCGATTAACTGGCCCGCCGCGGGTCAACCGCGTGCATTCCGTCTGGCCTCCGAGGGGCTAAGCGCCCTGAGCAGCGTCGTCACCTCCAAACCGCTGGAGCTGCCCGGGCGTAGCGCCACTTTGATCATCTCAACACGCGATCAAAATCGCTTGTTCTTAGACGGATTCGAAGACTGACGCAGGTCGTCACTCAAGGTCGTTCCCGCCGAGCTA
>JBCCVP010000074.1:0-22947 GCA_039195135.1 Pseudomonadota bacterium
AAAACGGGGGGCCCCCCCCCCCGTTCGCGGCCCCCCCCAAATTTATGGGGGGGTGTCAATTTAAACGTCCCTCTTAAACGCTCTTCAGTGCCCATTTAACCACCCCCCCCACGGATCACTGAAAAAAAGGCCAGACCCACCGGGTCTGGCCCTGTCCTGGGGGCCCGGGCCAGATCATATGGATCTGACCCGGATGGCCTAACCTAAGCGGCCTGCTCCACGGCGGGCTCCTCCGCCCGCTGGCCCCGGGCCAGATCGGCGGGATCGAAGTCGTCGACGGCAATAATTTCCGCCACGAGTTCCCGCGTCTCCGTCAGCAGCTCATAGTCCGCCTGATTGATCAGGCCGGCTTTCAGCGCTTCGCTAAGCTGCGCCGCCGGCACTTCTTCTGTCAGATCGCCCGCCTGAAACGCCTTGCGGATCTTCCGCTCCAGCGGTTCGGCCTGGATGATCCGCGGCAGTGCCGCCTCCATGCGTCCGACCGGATTGTTCGGGCCGGCTGCGGCGTAGACTTTGTCCGTGAGGCGACTGCGGGCCTCGTTGGGGTACTGCAGAAGCGCCGCCACCTTGTGGTCGAGGCGGTCCGAGGGCCGCTTCGCCCAGCGCCCGACGGGGAAGATCAGGCCCCGCATCAGCCAGGCGACGGGGCGGTTCGGGAAGTTGCGGAACACCTCGGCAAAGGCCCGCTCCAGCTCATAAATGGCGTTCTGGCAGGACCAGTTCAGCAGCGGTGCATCCACCGCCGGCTGGCCCTGGTCTTCATAGCGCTTCAGCACGGCCGACAGCATGTAGAGCTGGCTCAGCACGTCGCCAAGGCGGGACGAAAGGCGCTCCTTGAACTTGAGCTTGCCGCCCAGCGTGAGCATGGCCAGGTCCGCCGCCAGCCCCAGGCCGGCGCTGTAGCGGGCTACGGCGCGGTAGTAGCGGCGCGTATACTTGCTCCCCGGGGTTCGGGCAAGCCGACCGCCGGTGAGACCGAGCAGCAGGGAGCGGCAGGCGTTGGAGAGCGCCACCCCCACGTGCCCGAACAGGGCACTGTCGAAGGCCTTGAGCCGCTCGCGTCGATCTTCGATCTTAAGCGCTTCAATCTCTTTGAGCACATAGGGATGACAGCGAATGGCCCCCTGGCCAAAGATCATCAGGCTGCGGGTCATGATGTTGGCGCCTTCCACCGTGATGGCGATGGGTGCCCCCTGCCAGCCCCGGCCGGCATAGTTGCTCGGCCCGAGAATGATTGCTTTGCCGCCGTGTACGTCCATCGTGTCGGCGGCCACGCGGCGCGCCAGCTCGGTGGCGTGATACTTGGCAATGGCGGAGGAAACCGCCGGCTTTTCACCCCGGTCCACAGCCTG
This sequence comes from Pseudomonadota bacterium, assembly GCA_039195135.1. GTDB lineage: Bacteria > Pseudomonadota > Gammaproteobacteria > Xanthomonadales > SZUA-38 > JANQOZ01. The sequence continues at coordinate 1,353 of JBCCVP010000074.1, forward strand.
GGCCGTGGCTTCGGCCAGCGCCGAAGCGGTGTAGGCGTTGCCGCCGATACGCGCCAGCGCCTCTTCGATGCCCTCAAAGCGGCCAATCGGCATGTTGAACTGGCGGCGGATGCGGGCATAGGCGCCGGTGGCCAGGGCCGCAACGCGGCTTCCGCCGGCGCCGCTGGAGGGCAGGGAGATGGCCCGGCCCACGCTCAGGCATTCCACGAGCATGCGCCAGCCCTGGCCGGCCATGGCGGGTCCGCCGATCAGAAACTCAAGCGGCACAAAGACGTTTTCCCCACGAATTGGGCCGTTGTGAAACGCCACGTTGAGGGGCAGGTGGCGGCGGCCGATTTCCATGCCTTCGGTTTCCCGCGGCAGCAGCGCCAGGCTGATACCCAGGTCTTCCTGCTCGCCGAGCAGGCCGTCCGGATCTCTCAGGCGAAACGCGAGGCCAATCAGCGTGGCTACCGGGGCCAGCGTGATGTAGCGCTTGTCAAAATTGAGCCGCATGCCGAGCACCTCGCGGCCCTCGTACTCGCCGCGGCAGACGATGCCCTCGTCGGGGATCGACGTGGCGTCGGAGCCGGCAGTGGGGCCGGTCAGGCCGAAGCACGGAATCTCTTCACCTTTCGCCAGGCGCGGCAGGTAGTAGTTTTTCTGCTCCTCGGTGCCGTAGTGGAGCAGCAGCTCGGCGGGCCCGAGGGAGTTGGGGACGGAGACGGTGGAGGACAGCACCGCACTCTTGGTGGACAGTTTCTGAATAACCGCCGAATGCGCATAGGCGGAAAACTCGAGCCCGCCATAGGCCTTCGGAATGATCATGCCAAAAAACCGGTTGTCCTTGATGTATTGCCAGGTTTCCGGGTTCAGGTCTGCCAGTTCGTGATTGACTTCCCAGTCGTCCACCATGGCACAGAGCGTTTCCACCGGGCCATCCAGAAACTCCCGTTCTTCGGCGCTGAGCTCAGGTTTTGGCTGGCTGAGCAGCTGGGAAAAACGGGGGCGGCCGGCAAACAGCTCACCTTCCCAACCTACGGTGCCGGCTTCCAGCGCCACCGCTTCGGTATCCGACAGGCGCGGCGCCAGCTTCTGGTAAACGTCCAGCACCGGCGCGGTGAGGTAGCGGCGACGCCAGGGCTGGTGATTCAGCGCCGCGGCGGCGGCTCCCAGTATGAGCCAGGTTGGGGCCAGCACAAGCCAGGACGCGCTGGAAAACAGCGTAAAGGCAAGCAGCGTGGCGCCGGCGGCCAGCGTCCAGGTACGGATGCTGACGCGCAGAAAGCCAGCGGCGAGGGTAACCCCGAGTAAAGTCAGGAGCATCAGGAAACCAGGCATAGCGGATCCTCAGTGTCAGTTGGGCGGTTGTCGAGCCCGTGGAGAAAGGTAAGAACGGTTTCGGTGAAAGTCTGGTTGGAATCCCCCGCCACCATGTGGTGGGCGTTTTCGATACGCCGATGCTGGGCGTGGGGGATGAGTTTAAGTAGTCGGTCGGCGCCTTCCTGGCTCACCACCTCGCTGCGGGCGCCGCTGATCAGCAGGGTGGGAATGTCGATCCGGGTGCAGGCGGTGCGCATGAGCCCGGGCCACTGCGTCACGTGTTCGTCCGCTGCCTCAAGCATGCGGGGATCCCAGTGCCATACCCAGCGGCCATCGTCCCGCTGGGTCAGGTTGCGTTTAAGCCCGTCGCTGGAGGGAGGCCGGCGGCGGTGGGACAGGTAGCTGGCAACCGCCGTGGCGGCAGCATCCAGGGAATCAAAGCCGTCAGGATGCGCGCTCAGAAACCCGATGATGCGGCTGATGCCTTCCGGGTCCCAGTCCGGCACCACGTCGACCAGCACCAGGGCGCGGAACAGCTGGGCCTCGGCCTGGGTCATTACCGACGCTACGCCGCCCATGGATGCCCCCACGGTCACCGGCGGCTGAGCGCACAGGGTCTGCGTGATGGCGCTGACGTCGGCGGCAAAGTCGGCCAGGCGGTAATTTTCGCTGCGGCCGCTGCGGCCGTGGCCCCGGGCATCGGGTGTCAGGCAATAAAAGCCCTGCTTGGCGAGGGCTTTCGCCGTCTCGCTCCAGGACCAGCAGGTCTGACCGCCCCCGTGCAGCAGGAGCACAGGTCGATGCGTCGAATCGCCGTAGGTTAAGACGTGCAGCGGAACGTTCTCGCTGCCGACAATCCGTCGCTCGACAAAATTCAAACGACTGTTTGATTGCATGCCTTAAGTATTGGCCGAATTAATCGACTTGTCAATGACAAGGACTTTTCGCCCATCTTTCGGGCCGGGTTGGACGGGGCCTCGCCGGCGGTGGCCAAAGATCGATTTTTACCTATATAAATCAGTATCTTACATATAACTCAGGAGGGGGTGGAATCCTGCTGTTAAATCGGCCGCCGGGGCCGCCACTGAAGCGGCGCGAAGTAAACCATCGTCAACTCACCCCTGCGCCGTTGAATTCGCGATTCCAGCGCGTTATCGTCCCCGGCCTCACAACGTCTTACCGCTTGCCGAGGTTTTCATGTCCACGAGTCTTCCCGGCCTGACTCAATGGGTGGAACAGGTAGCCGCCCACACCCAAGCAGACCAGATTCACTGGTGCGACGGCTCAGAAGCCGAGTACCGCTCCCTGATCGACCTGATGAAGGAATCCGGCGATCTCGTCGGCCTCAACCAAGACACCCATCCGGACTGTTTTCTGCATCGCTCAGACCCGAGCGACGTGGCCCGGGTGGAGCATCTCACGTTTGTCTGCACCGAGCGCGAAGCAGACGCGGGCCCCAACAACAACTGGATGGATCCGGCGCAGGCGCGGGACAAAATGGACGCCCTGTTTGCCGGCTGCATGGCCGGCCGCACGCTCTACGTGATTCCCTACTGCATGGGCCCGGTGGACTCGCCGCTGGCGCGCTGCGGCGTGGAAATCACCGACAGCCCCTACGTAGTGGCCAACATGCGGCATATGACCCGCATGGGCCAGGCGGCGCTGGCGCGGATCGAGCGGGAGGGCACTTTCGTAAAAGGTTTGCACAGCACCGGTGAGCTTGACCCGGAGCGACGCTTCATCATGCACTTCCCCGATTCGCTCACCATCATGAGCTACGGTTCGGGCTACGGCGGCAACGCGCTGCTGGGTAAAAAATGCCACGCGCTGCGCATCGCCAGCTTTCAGGCCCGGCAGGAGGGCTGGCTCGCGGAGCACATGCTCATCGTGGGCATTCAGGATCCTCAGGGCAACGTGACCTACATCGCCGGCGCGTTCCCCTCAGCCTGCGGAAAAACCAACCTCGCCATGCTGATCCCGCCGGCCTCTCAGGAAGGCTGGAAAGTCTGGACCGTCGGCGACGACATCTGCTGGATGCACGTGGGCGAGGACGGCCAGCTCTGGGCCATCAACCCCGAGGCAGGATTCTTTGGTGTGGCACCGGGCACCGGCGCCGACACGAATCCGAGCGCGCTGGCGATGCTGGATCGGGAGACCATCTTTACCAACGTGGCCACCACCGCGGACGACCAGCCCTGGTGGGAAGGCAAGTCCGATGAAGTGCCGGCCCTCGACTGGAAGGGGCAGCCCTACGCGCCGGAAAACGGCCCGGCGGCGCACCCCAATTCCCGTTTCACCGTGTCCATCGACCGCTGCCCGAGCTACTCGGATCAGGCCGAAGCGCCCCAGGGCGTGCCGATCTCGGCCATCATCTTCGGCGGCCGCCGCGAACGGCTGGTGCCGTTGGTGTTTGAATCCCGCGACTGGCAACACGGCGTGCTGGTCGGCGCGTCCATGGCTTCGGAAACCACTGCTGCCGCCACCGGCGCCGTCGGCGTGGTGCGACGGGACCCGATGGCCATGAAGCCGTTCTGCGGCTACAACTTCGCCGACTACTTCACCCACTGGCTCGCCATGGGTGACAAGGCGAGCAACGCGCCGAAAATTTTCCACGTCAACTGGTTCCGCAAAAACGAAGCGGGCAAATTCATGTGGCCGGGTTTCGGCGAGAACATGCGGGTGCTGCGGTGGATCATCGCGCGCTGCCGCAATGAGGTGGGTGCTCAGGAAACGCCCATCGGGCTGCTACCCGATGCTGGCGACCTCGACGTGACCGATCTCAAGCTGGATCCGGCAACGCTGGCCGAGCTGGTCTCGGTGGACGAGGCAGGCTGGCAGCGGGAGCTCGAGGAAATTGGCGAGTACCTTGAGAGCTACGGTGATCGTCTGCCGGCGGCGCTCAAGGCCGAGCAGCAGCGCGTAGCGGCGGCGCTTCTGGATGCCCGGTCGCTGGCAAAATCGGTGGCCTGATCCGCGGCTGAAGGCGCACCGCGCTGAACCTCTACTACTGCGATGAGTTTGTGCTGCCGCTTCCGCCGCAGCACCGCTTCCCCATGGCCAAGTACGCGCGCCTGCGGGAGCGCCTGGACGGTCACCAGGACCTGACGCCGGCCAGCTTTGTGATCCCTGAGCCCGCCTCCTGGGACGCCTTGGCTCGGGTGCATGGCCGGGACTATCTTGCCGCGTTGAAGACCGGCGACCTGCCGCGAGATATCGAACGGCGCATCGGATTCCCCTACAGCCCGCAGATGGTTGAGCGATCCCGCAGATCGGTGGGCGGAACGCTGGCGGCCGCCGCCGCGGCCCGCCGCGGGGGGGTGGCCGTCAACCTGGCCGGAGGCACCCACCACGCCTTTGCTGACACCGGCGCCGGCTACTGCGTTTTGAACGACGTGGTGGTCGCCGCCCGGCAGCAGCAGGCCGACGCGGCGCTCGGCCAGGTCCTCGTGGTGGACCTCGACGTGCATCAGGGGGACGGCACCGCGGCCCTGTGTGCCGGCGACTCGGCCATCGTCACCTTTTCCATGCACGGCGAACGCAACTACCCCACCCGCAAGCAGGTCAGTGACCTCGATGTACCGCTCCCGGATGGTTGCGGCGACACCGACTATCTCGCCGCGCTGCAGCAGCACCTGCCGGCGCTCCTGGCCACGCATCAGCCGGAGCTGGTGTTTTTCCTTGCCGGCGCTGACCCATTTGAGGGCGATCGGCTGGGCCGGCTGGCGCTGAGCAAGGCGGGGCTTCAGGCCCGGGACCGGCTGGTGTTTGAGGTGCTGGAAGAGGCTGGCGTACCGGTGGTGGTGGTCATGGCCGGCGGCTATGCCAACGACGTGGAGGACATCGTCGATATCCACGCCGCCACGGTGCTGGCCGCGCACGCCAGCTGGCGGCGCCGCAACGCAGGTCACCTGGATCGTTTCGGCGCCGCAGCGTCGGTCCCCCGCTGAGTGCTGGAAAGCCTCCGTATTAGTAGCGAGATTATTTACTTGCTGGTTGATAGCAAGTATCTTTAGCGCATGCCTCAGCCCGCGCTGACCCAGGCCGAACGCACGGCCTTGTCCGACACCGCCATGATCGATGCGGCCATTGATCTCATTGTGAATTGCGGCACCGAAAAAACCACGCTCAAGGCCCTCGGGGAAACCTCGGGCTACAGCCGGGGCCTGGTGACCTACCGCTTTGGGAGCAAATCGGGTCTTTTCAAAGCTGTCATCAAGACGGTTTCCGAACGCTGGCTCAGCGCCTTTGAACGCGCCGTGGGCAGCCGCCGCGGTATCGATGCGCTGCTGCGCACCGCCCGCGCCTACTTTCGTTTCGTGCGCCGGTCTCCGAAAGACATCCGGGCCCTGCAGATTCTGAGTCACCAGGCGGTGGAACCGGGCTGCGCCCATGTCGACATCGTGCGCAAGGTGTTCCGCGCGCAGCGCGGCCAGCTGGCGGAGTGGGTGCAGGAAGGGCAGGCCCAGGGCGTGATCAATCAGCGGGTAGACCCCGACGTATTCGCCGCCAGCTTCTGCGCCTTCATGTCCGGCATGACCTGGGCCTGGATGCTGGGAACCACCGATATCGACTTTGTCGCCGCCCACGCGGCGTTTGAACAACAGATTCGTCTTCAACTCGAGCCGGACGCTGGTCCGGACAAGGAAAAATCATGACCGATGCATATATCTACGACCACGTGCGAACCCCCCGCGGCCGCGGCAAACCTTCCGGCTCGCTGCATGAGGTGACTCCGATTGAACTGGTCAGCCAGGTGCTGGAGGCGCTGCGCGACCGCAACGAACTCGATACCTCCCGTCTCGACGACGTGGTGATGGGCTGTGTTTCGCCGGTGGGCGAGCAGGGCGCCAATGTCGCCCGCGTTGGTGCGCTGATGGCCGGTTATCACCAGGAGGTGCCGGGTAAGCAGCTGAATCGTTTTTGCGCCTCCGGGCTTGAGGCTGTCAATACGGCCGCCGCCCAGGTGATGTCCGGGCAGGCCGATCTCGCCATTGGCGGGGGCGTCGAGTCCATGTCCCGGGTGCCCATGGGCTCCGACGGCGGCGCCATGGCCTCGGACCCGCAGGTGGCCTACAACACGTATTTTGCGCCCCAGGGAATCGGCGCCGATCTGATCGCCTCCAAGTACGGCTTCAGCCGCGAAGACGTCGACGCCTACGCGGTGGAGAGCCAGTCTCGGGCCGCCCACGCCTGGGAAAATGGCTACTTCGGTAACTCGGTGATCCCGATCAAGGACCAGCTGGGCATGGTGCTACTGGATCGGGACGAGCATCTGCGTCCCGGCACCACGCTGGAAGACCTGGCCAGCCTCAAGGCCGCCTTTGTCATTCCCGGCGAGCAGTTCGGTTTTGATTCGGTAGCGCTGCAGCGCTACCCGGAGGTGGAGCGCATCAACCACGTGCACACCGGCGGCAACAGTTCCGGCATTGTGGACGGCGCCGCCGGCGTGCTCGTCGGCAGCAAAGCCATTGGCGAAGAACTGGGCCTGAAGCCCCGGGCGCGAATTCGGGGTTTTGCGTCCATCGGCAGCGAACCCACGATCATGCTCACCGGCCCCGGCCCGTCGGCCCGCAAGGTGCTGAAGCGCACCGGCATGACCAAAGACGACATTGATCTGTTTGAGCTCAACGAGGCGTTCGCCTCGGTGGTGCTGCGCTTCATGCAGGAAATGGAAATCGACCATGACCAGATCAACGTCAACGGCGGCGCTATTGCCATGGGGCACCCGCTGGGAGCCACCGGCGCCATGGTGCTGGGGACGGTGCTGGACGAACTGGAGCGGCGCGACCTGAACACCGCGCTGTGCAACCTGTGTATTGGTGCCGGCATGGGCACCGCCACCATTATTGAGCGAGTGTAATCATGGCCGACAACTTCAACCTGACAACCGACGGCGGTATCGCCACCCTCACCATCGACGTGCCCGGCCGCAGCATGAATGTGGTCACCAGCCAGTTTCTGGATGAGCTGACCCAGCTTATTGACCAGGTGGTCGCTGACGATGCGGTAACCGGAGTCATCGTTACGTCGGCCAAAGATGCCTTTGTGGCCGGCGCAGACCTGATGTGGCTGGTCAATATCTACGATATGAAACTGCCGCCGGCGGAGCTGCTCAAAGAAAATCAGAAGTTCACCCAGGCCCTGCGCAAGCTGGAAACCTGCGGCAAGCCCGTGGTGGCGGCGCTGAACGGCACCGCCCTTGGCGGTGGACTTGAGATTGCCCTGGCCTGCCATCACCGCATCGCCACGGACAAGCCGAGAGCGGTTTTTGGCCTGCCGGAAGTGCAGGTGGGCCTGCTGCCGGGCGCTGGCGGCACCCAGCGGCTGCCGCGGCTGATCGGCATCCAGCCGGCGCTGGAGCTGATTACCCAGGGTCGCCACGTGTCGGCGGAGAAGGCCCGGGACCTTGGCTTTATCGATCAGGTGGTGCCGGCGGAACATCTGCTGACGGCGGCGAAGGAGTGGCTCGAGTCCAACCCGTCCGCGGAACAACCCTGGGACAAGAAAGGGTTTCGGGTGCCCGGCGGCTCCGGCGCGTTTCACCCCAAAACCGTGCAGACTTTCATGGGCGGCAGCGCCCTGATCGCGCGGGAAACCCAGCACAACTATCCCGCGCCGATCGCGATCCTGTCCTGCGTGTACGAGGGCACGATCGTGCCGATCGATACGGGGCTGAAAATTGAAGCCCGCTACTTCACGTCGCTGTTTCAAAACCCGGTCTACCGCAACATGGTGCGCACGCTGTTCATCAACAAAGGGGCGGCGGAGAAAGGAGCGCGTCGCCCGAAAGGGATAGAACCTGCGCCGGCGAAAAAAATCGGCATGCTGGGCGCCGGCATGATGGGCGCCGGCATCGCGTTTGTCAGTGCCCGAGCGGGCATTGACGTGGTGCTGCTGGATACCGCACAGGAAGCGGCGGAGAAGGGCAAAGATTACTCGCGCATGCTGATGACCAAGCGACTGGAAAAGGGCCGCACCACGCAGGCCAAAATGGATCAGCTGCTGGCGCGGATTCATCCCACCACCGACTATGCGGACCTCGACGGCTGCGACCTCATCATCGAGGCCGTCTTCGAAGACCGGGGCATCAAAGCGGACGTGACGGCGAAGGCCGAAGCGGTGCTGGCGGAAGACAAGGTGTTTGCCTCAAACACCTCCACGCTGCCTATTTCCGGGCTGGCGGAGGCGTCCAAGCGGCCGGACAAGTTTATCGGCCTGCACTTTTTCTCTCCGGTGGACAAAATGCCGCTGGTGGAAATCATCATGGGCGAGAAAACCTCAGACCAGGCCCTGGCCCACGCTATGGACTACGTGCAGCAGATTCGCAAAACGCCCATCGTGGTGAACGACAGCCGGGGCTTCTACACCTCCCGGGTGTTTGGAACCTACTGCAACGAGGGCATGGCGCTACTGCAGGACGGCGTCGGCGCCCCGCTGATTGAGAATGCCGCCAAAATGGCGGGCATGCCCGTCGGTCCCCTTGCGGTGCACGACGAGGTTACGCTGGACCTGAGTCTGAAGGTGCACAAGCAGACCCAGGCGGACCTGGGGGACGACTACAAGCCTCTGTCGGCGCTGCCTGTGGCGCTTAAGATGGTTGAGGAACTGGGCCGCTCCGGTAAGCGCTTCGGCAAAGGGTTTTACGATTATCCCGAAGGTGGCAAAAAGCATCTGTGGCCGGGCCTTTCAGAGCACTTTCCGGTCGCCGCTACGCAGCCGGAGCTTCAGGACGTGATCGACCGCCTGCTCTACATGCAGGCCATCGAGACCGTTCGCTGCGTCGACGAGGGCGTGGTGACCGAGGCGGCGGACGCGGACCTGGGTTCAATCCTCGGCTGGGGTTTCCCCCCTTGGACCGGCGGCACCTTGTCCTATATTGATACGGTAGGGGTTGCCGAGTTTGTAGCCCGGGCTGACGAGCTGGCGGCGGCCCACGGCGATCGGTTCAAGGTACCCGATATGCTGCGGCAGATGGCTGACAAGGGTGAGCAGTTTTACGAAAGCACCGCCGAGCGTTCGCAGCGCTCTGCCGCTTGAGGACAGATCATGAGTGATGAAACGGTACTGATTTCCCGGGATGGCCCGGTGGCCACGGTCACCATGAACCTGCCTGGATCCATGAACGCGTTTAACGAAAAACTGCGTTTTGCTCTTCGCGACACGCTGGTAGACGCGGCCTACGATGACGATATCCGGGCTATTGTATTGACCGGCGCCGGGCGCGCCTTCAGCCCGGGGGCCGATCTTAAGGAGGGAATATCACCCTCCGTGGAGCGGCAGCTCAACTTTCAATATCGGCCCATCTTTGACGCGATCACCTCCGCGCAGAAGCCGGTGATCGCGGCTCTGAATGGATTCGCCGCGGGCGTGGGGCTGTCCGTCGCCATGGCCTGTGATCTGGTGGTGATGGCGGACAACGCCTTTCTGCTGTCTCCCTTCACCGCCATCTCGCTCGTGCCGGACGGCGGCGCTACCTGGTTTCTGGTGCGCCAGCTCGGCTACAAACGGGCCTATCAGATGTCCATTGAGGGGGAGCGGATCAAGGCTGAAGATGCTCGCGACATGGGCCTCGTGAACCGGGTGGAGCCGGCTGATGAGCTCCTGAATAAAACCCAGGCCTGGGCGGCGGAGCTGTCGAAGAAAGCTCCGCTCAGCCTCGCTGCCACCAAACGGGCCATGCGGCTGGCCATGCACGGCAGCTATGAGGACGTCTACCGAATGGAAGCGCTTCTGCAGCAGACCTGCATGGTGAGCGATGACGCCGCAGAAGGCGTCGCGGCGTTTTTGGAAAAGCGTGAAGCGGACTTCAAAGGGAAGTAACGATGAGTGGAGCAGACCGAACAATTTTTGAAGAGGAACACGAGATGTTCCGGGACGCCACGCGGCGTTTTCTTCAGGCGGAGATCGAGCCGCACCGGGAAAAGTGGTACGAGCAGGGCTACGTTGATCCGGAAGCCTATCTGAAGGCTGGCGAGCAGGGTCTCCTATGCATGTGGGTGGATGAAGCCTACGGCGGCCTGGGGATCAACGACTTCCGCTACGACCAGATTTTTGACGAAGAAAACGCGCGCTACGGGGACACCGGTTTTTTTGTTTCCCTGCACAATCGGATTGTGGCTCCCTACATCGGCGCCCTTGGCACGGAAGAGCAGAAAAAGCGCTTTCTGCCGGGCTGCGTGACCGGCGAGACCATCCTGGCGATTGCCATGACCGAACCAGGCGCCGGCAGCGACGTGGCGGGCATGAAAACCCGCGCCGTGGATCACGGCGATCACTACGTGCTGAACGGGTCGAAGACCTACATTTCCAACGGCATGATCGGCAACCTGTTCATGGTGGCGGCGCGCACCGGTGACGGTGCCCGGGAGCTGGGTCTGTTTCTGGTGGAAGGCGATATGGAGGGCTTCAAGCGCGGGCGCAACCTGGAAAAAATGGGTCTTAAGTCGCAGGACACGGCGGAAATTTTCTTCGATAACGTGGTCGTGCCAAAAGCCAACGTGCTGGGCGATCCCGGCCGCGGCTTTTACAACCTGATGCGATTCCTCGCCGAGGAACGGCTGATGAATGCCGTCAGCAATCTGGCCATTGGCGAGGCCGCCATGGACCTGACGCTGGACTTTGCGCGGGACCGGGTCATTTTCGGCAAGCCCGTCGCGGACTACCAGGTGAACCGGTTCAAGTTTGCCGACATGCGCACCGAGCTGGACGTGTCGCAGATCTTCGTTGACCACTGCGTGATGCTGCACAACGACGGGGCGCTCCGGCCCGAGGTCGCGGCGCAGGCCAAGCTGAAGTCGAGCGAAGTGCTCGGCCGGGTGGTGGATGAGTGTGTGCAGCTGCACGGTGGCGCCGGCTTCATGGACGAGTATCGGGTTTCCCGGCTCTATCGCGACGCGCGCATCGCCCGCATCTACGCCGGGTCTTCGGAAGTGATGCGGGAAATTATCTCCCGGTCCATGGGCCTTGATCCGCGCAAGAAAGAAGCCAGCGGCAGCAAACGGGAGGCCGCATGAAGGCGTTGTGGAACGGCACCGTGATTGCCGAGTCGGACGACACGGTGGTGGTGGAAGGTAACCACTATTTTCCGCCGGAGTCGCTGGTGATGTCGCATTTTGAAGCCTCCGATACCACCAGCGTGTGTCCCTGGAAAGGCACCGCCAGCTACTATTCGGTGAAGGTGGACGGCCAGGTGAACGCTGATGCGGCCTGGTACTACCCGGATACCAAAGAAGCGGCAAACAACATTCGCGGGCGCGTGGCGTTCTGGAAAGGTGTGACCGTCACCGACTAGGGGGCGGTCTGACGCTTCACCTGCCGGGTCCCGATGCACGGACCCGGCTCCGGCGTGGAATCCTGCGCCGGATCTGACGCTGTTTTGACGATTCGTCGGCTACGCTCCGGCGATGTTTCTGCGTCGTTCGCTCAAATTCCTGCACACCGCCAGTGCGCTGGGGCTCACGGGCGGCCTGGCGGCCTACATGATGACCCTTGCCTACGGGCCGCCGCCGGAGTCGCTGGAGGCCTACGCGGCGCTGCGCGAATCGCTAAACACCGTCGCCAACTGGCTGCTCACACCGTCCATGGTAGTCGTGCTGGTGTCGGGCCTGCTAGCGATGGCAGCCCACTATCCGTATATGGAAGCGCCCTGGGTCTGGGTGAAAGCGGTATCGGGAATCTTGGTGTTTGAGGCAACGCTGGGCAGCCTGGACGCGCCGGCGCAGCGGGCGGCGGTGGCCGCCCAGAAGGCCCTGGACGGCACCATCGATCAGGACCGGCTGAACGAACTGATTCACAACGAGTGGGGCGCCTGGTGGATGATCCTGGCGCTGTCGGCGGCCAACATGATCCTCGCAATCTGGCGACCCCGTTTTAAGGTTCCCCGGAACTAGCGCTGGCGTCGCTTCAGCAGGGTCTCGGGTCGCCGTTCCTCGGCGGTCTTGAACAGGGAGAAGGTTTTCTTGACGTAGTTCGTCACCGTGTCGATGCCGTCGACGTATTCCTTAAGCTCCGGCGTCCACTGCGCCTCCACCAGCCGGTTGCTCATGGCCGGATCGCGTCCCTCAAAGCGCACGTAGAACCAGGGCTCGCCGCGTTTGAGCACCAGCGGCTTTTTCATGTCGTGCCACTCGAACGCCCACATGAGGCGCCGCGGCCAGACGTTGGCCTGAAACCGGCCACTGATGATCAGGCCCGGCCAACGATCACCTTTGTAGTCGTGGAACGGCGGGGTCTCCTCGATAAAGCAGTAGTCATCGCAGACAAACCGGTATGGCGTAACGATCTGAAAGATGGGCCGCTTCGGGTCCCGCCACTGGTCCGGCGGCATCGGCACGATGAGTTCATCCAGAAAATTCACATCGATGGGGCTGTCGTGCCCCAGCTCGTTGTTGAACTGTAGGGTCCCATCGGGACGGATTCCTGCCGAAAACTGGGCGTCGATCGGGCAGCGGATCTGATAGACCCGGGCCTCGTGCTGCAGCACCGCGGGGCAGGCTGTCACTGCTTTGGCGGACGGGTCGTCCAGCACCGGGAGGTCCAGCGCCTCCGGGCTGTACCAGATCGTGGACGCCTTCACGGGGTCCATCACCCAGCCCACTTCCAGGAACCGATCACTCATTAGTAAGGTGTCCTAACGTACTTTTCTGTGAGTCGCCGCGCGCTTTTCCCTGGTACGCGACCGCCCGACCCGGGAATCCGGGGGTATGTGTCAAAAGTTGGGCCACACTATAAACGTTTTTCGCCGTAGCGCCGTCTGACTTAACATGAGCGCCGTGGCGGAGCTGGATCAAACCGGGGCGCCCGGGGAAGCGGACGAGGACGTTGCACTGGTAGCCCAGGCTCAGGCCGGCAGCCAGCAGGCGTTCGAGCAGCTGTACCGGCGACACCAGGGGCGGGTAACCGCGTTGTGCTGGCGCATGTGCGGAGCCAACGAGGATTTGACCTCGCAGCTGGTGCAGGACGCGTTTGTGCGGGCCTGGCAGAAGCTGGATACGTTCCGCGGAGATGCCCAGTTTGGCACCTGGTTGCACCGGCTGACGGTCAACGTGGTGCTCAGCGACCGGCGAATCCGGATGCGTGTCGCGGCTCGGGAGATGCCGCTGGAACAGGCGCCGGAGCCGGGCCGGGTAATGCCCCTGGGGCTGGATGCGGATCTGGAATCTGCCATTGCGCGGCTTCCGGAACGCGCACGCACGGTATTGGTCTTACATGATGTGGAAGGTTTGAAGCACATGGAAATTGCAGAGCTGGCAGACATGGCGGTGGGCACCTCGAAGGCCCAGCTGCACCGTGCCCGGCAGATGCTGAGGAAGTGGTTGAATGAATGACAACGACCTGATTCAGCGGCTGCGCCGCCTCCCGCGGGAACGCGAGCTGTCGCAGGACGCCTGGCCGCAGATCGCCGCCCGCCTGGAGGCGAAGGTGACGCCGGCACCCGCGGCGGCCCCACCGGCCCAGGGCCCCTGGGCCGCGTTGGCAACCGCGGCCTGCATCGTGCTGCTGGCCAGCGTGGGTTTTCGCCTTGAAACGCAGGGCGGCCCGGTGCCAGACGCAGCGATCAGCGCGGCGCCGGCCAGCCATCTGCCGCTGCTGTCGGCCTCCACCGAGCGGGAGTTTTCCGGCGCGCTGCAGGACCTGCTGCCCATCACCGTGGATCTGGGTAAACCGATCCCCGGCACACCGCTCGCCGTTTACGAGCAGTCGCTGAGCGTGGTGCAAGGCGCCGAGAAGGCGGTGCGCCAGGCGCTGGAGCAGGACCCCGAATCACGCTATCTGAACAACATGCTGACCGACCTGAAGCGGCGGCAGATCGACGTGCTGCGCTCGATTGCCCGCGTATCAGGTGAGCCCTCAACCGGGAGTACATCGTGAACCACGGACTTAACCGACATTTATTGCCGCTCGCGTCGCTGGCGCTGCTGCCGTTGCTGGCGCAGGCCGAAACCATCGACCAGGTTGTGCCGCTGAACGCGGACGGCATGGCGGTCATCAAGGTCGTCAAGGGTGAGGTCCGGGTGACCGGCTGGGACCGTAACGAAATTCAGATTCGCGGCGACCTGGGAGAAGGCAGCGACCGGCTGCTGGTGGAAGGCAACAGCCAGCGGCGGGAAATTGAGGTGCGAATTCCCCGCAGGTCCCGGGATGTGGAAGGCACGGAGCTTGAGCTCCGGGTGCCCTCGGGCGCCAGTATCGCAGTGGAAACCACCAGCGCCGACATCTTTGTCGATGGCCTGGCCGGCACGCTGGTGGAACTCAAAGCGGTAAGTGGAGATATCGAGGTGGAGGCCGGCGGCGAACGCCTGTTTGCCCACACAGTGAGCGGTGATATCGAGATGGAATCAACTTCCCGGCGGGTGGACATCAACACCGTGAGCGGCGACGTGGACGCCCGGGCCAACGCGGAAGAAGCTGACGTCAACACGGTGTCCGGCGAAGTGCTGTTTATCAGCCGCGAACTCGCGCGCTCTCACATTGAAAGCGTGTCCGGCGACATGGAGCTGGATCTGGGCGTGGCCGAATCGGGCTCTGTGACCATCGCATCCTTAAGCGGCGACGTGGATGTGATCCTGCCCGACGACCTGTCCGCCACCTGCGAGGCGGAGAGTTTCTCCGGCAGCATCCGCAGCGCGCACGGCGAGGTGCAGAAGGCCAAATATGGTCCGCACAAAACCCTGCGTTTCGTGCAGGGGTCCGGCTCCGGGCGACTGCGCATCGAGAGCTTCAGCGGCGACGTGCGCATCCGTAACCACTAAGGAAAAGG
Organism: Pseudomonadota bacterium; assembly: GCA_039195135.1. Lineage (GTDB taxonomy): Bacteria > Pseudomonadota > Gammaproteobacteria > Xanthomonadales > SZUA-38 > JANQOZ01. The sequence goes on from JBCCVP010000074.1 coordinate 16,414, forward strand.
AAGAAAAAGGAAAAAGGGGTCAGACAACTTTTTCCGTCGAAAAAGTTGTCTGACCCCTTTTTGTTTCCAAACCGGACGGGCCGAACAGGCGTTCCTCAAAGACGACACCGGCGGGAGTGATCGTCAGCACGGTGGAACAGCGGGTCCCGTAGCGGTCGGACACGATAAACGACGGCGCCAGCAGGCGCTCGAGCTCAAGGCCCACGCCCGTATCCGGTAGCGTGCCGGGAGGAATTTCCCGCCGCGCCAGCACCTCAAACAAAGGCTCCGCGTCGCTACTGGCCGCCATGGCGTTTTTGAGCGCCGCCACCTTCGGCCACGGGGTGTCCAGCGCCGCGTTGCTCAGGCCGGTGATGCCGCTGCCCACAGCCCGGGCCGGGCCTGCCTGATTGCTGGTCCACCAGAGGCTGCGCCCGTCGAAAAGGAGCAGGTTAAACGGTCCGTAGGCCCGGCCGTCCAGGCTCCGGGTGAATGCTTCGGCTGATTGATCACCGCGCAGAAACGCAAGCGGCAGGTCTCCCCGGGATTGCGCACCGGCCACCTGCGCGCCAGGTTTACGCACGTTGGTGACGGCCGCCATCCGGCCGCCGCGATCCACCGCCAGCCAGGTGCCGCCCGCCTCAAGGTCGCGGCCGCCGTAGACGGTCGGCTCGTCGGCCCACCAGCCGGCCGCCTGGGCCGGCCGCTGATGGAACTCATCGCGGTTGGCGGCGATCTGAAGCCTGGACCGATCCGGTTCGAAGCGCATACCCACAAGACACATCCCGGTACAATATCAGCCATGTTTGAAACGCTTCCAATTTTATTTTCCGCGGCGCTTGCCGCGGCCCCCCTGACCGACCGGACCGCCGAGGCAGGCATCCGCTTCTCGCACTTCAACGGCATGATCGGCAAACACCATTTTCCCGAGATGATGGGCGCCGGCGTGGGACTGCTCGACTATGATCGGGATGGCGATCTGGATCTTTACCTGGTGCAGGGCGCGCTGCTGGATCCGGCCCACCAGTTAGAGGACGTGCTGATCAAACCGGAGGGTCCGCTGCTCGACCGCCTCTATCGCAACGAGGGGAACCTCAAGTTTGTCGACGTGACCGATGAGGCCAAAATTGCCGGGACGGGCTACGGCATGGGCGTCAGCGTGGCGGATCTGAATAACGATGGCTGGCCGGACCTGTACCTGAGCAACTTCGGACCGAATCAGCTGTGGCTCAACCAGGGGGATGGCACCTTCACGGACGCCACCTCCGAGTGGGGCGCCGGCGACGATCGCTGGACCGTCACCGCCGTGGCGTTCGACTACGACCGGGACGGGTGGCAGGACTTGTACCTGGTCAACTACGTGGACTACGCGATCAAAGGCGCCAAGGTCTGCCGGTCCCACAGCGACCTGCCGGACTACTGCTCACCCCAGTCGTACAAACCCTCTTCCGATCGGCTGCTGCGCAACCAGGCTGGCGCCAAATTTCAGCAGGTCACCGGCCGCGCCGGCATGAGCGCCGCCGGTCCGGGGCTGGGCGCCGTGGCCGGCGATTTCAACGGCGACGGTTGGCCGGACCTTTACGTGGCCAACGACGGAGCCGCCAACTTTCTCTGGCTCAACCAGCGCGATGGCCGATTTATCGACGATGCGCTGCTGGCCGGTGTTGCGGTCAACATGGCGGGGATGGCGGAAGCCAGCATGGGCGTGGACGCCGGCGACTTTGATGGTGACGGCGACCTGGATCTGTTCATGACCCACCTGGACCGGCAGACCAATACGCTTTACGAGAACGACGGCCAGGGCTGGTTTCTGGACAAGACGCTGGGCACCGTCCTCGGCTCGACCAGCTTCGCGTACACCGGCTTCGGCACCGGCTGGTTTGACCTGGATAACGACGGCTGGCTGGACCTGATCAGCGCTAACGGCGCCGTCGTCGACATTGCCGAGCAGAAGGCTGCCGGCGTGGTGCTGCCGCTGCGCCAGCGCAACCAGCTGTGGCGCAACCGGGGGGACGGGCGTTACGAAGACCTAAGCGGCACCGCCGGGGAGCCGTTTCGGCGCGCCCGGGTCAGCCGAGGCGCTGCCTTTGGGGACGTGGATAACGACGGGGACGTCGACGTGGTGCTCACCAACAACGCAGGTCCCGCCGAGCTGCTGATCAATGAGTCGTCAAACAAGAACAGCTGGATCGGTCTGGTGCCCCGCACCGCCGGCGGCGCCGTTGCTCTGGGCACCCAGGTGCGGTTGCAGGTGGACGGGCGGACCCTGGTGCGGCGCAGTCGCACCGACGGCAGCTATGTATCGGCCCATGATCCGCGCATCCTGATTGGCCTGGGCTCGCATCGCGGGCCGGTGGCGGCGGAGCTGCGCTGGCCCGATGGCCGCACCCAGCGGATTGAGGGGTTGGCGATCAACCAATATCACGAGCTGACCCCGCCCGCGCCGTGACGCTGCGCGCACTGGCGCTGCTTGCGGTGGGTCTGGCCGCCGGTTTGGCCACCGGTTTGGCCGCGGCGCAATCTGCCCCGGACCAGCTGGCGGCGCTTCGCCAGGCCCTGGCGGCCAGCCCGGCTGATGCCCGGCGCGTCGCGGACCTTGCGATGTACCAGCATGCCCACGAGCGTCTGGCGGAAGCCATTAAGCTCTACACCCGGGGCGCGGAGCTTGAGCCCGCGGAACCCCGCTGGCCCTATCTCAAAGCGGTGGCGCTGGAAGAGTCGGGCCAGCTCGCCGCGGCAATCCCCAACTATGACCAGGCCTTTGCCCGCAGCGGCGGCGAAGTAGCTGCGGCCGGCCTACGGCTGGCCCGGGCCCAGGCGGTGGCCGGCGACGCGGCGGCGGCCCGGCGGCTGCTTGAGCAGCTGCGAGATGATCCGGGGGTGGGCACAGCGGCGGCCGGCGAGCTGGGTTTGCTGCTGCTGGCGGCGGGGCAGGCGCAGGCCGCCCGGCAGCAGCTGGAGCAGGCCCTCGCGGCGCAGCCGGCGGCCAGCCGTCTTTACCATGCGCTGGCCGCGGCCCGGCGCCAGGCCGGTGATGTGGCCGGTGCGCGGGAAGCCCTGCGCCAGGCCGGCGCGGGCGCGGCGCGTTTTGCCGATCCGCTGGTGGATGAAATGCGCCGCTGGTCCCAGAGCTACTCCTTTTATATGAGTCAGGGGCTGCTCGCGGCCCGGTCCGGTGACCTGAAGGCGGCCCGGTCGCTGCTGCAGCGTGCCTACGACGCCAATCCGGACTCGCCGGAGGTGATGGTGAACCTGGCGCGGGTGCTGGAATCTGCCGGGGAGCTGTCCGAGGCGGAGGCGCTGCTGGAAACGCTGATTCAGACCCAGCCCACCCATGCGCCGGGCTGGTTCAATCGCGGGGTCCTCCATGAGCTGGCGCAGGACGATGCCGCGGCGCTGACCCATTATGAAAAAGCGCTGGAGCACGACCCGCGGCTGTTTCAGGCGGAGCTGCTGGCCGCGGCGGCGGCGCTGCGGCTGAAACGTTACCCGGCGGCGGCGAGGCATTACGGCGCGGCGAGCGCGCTGCGGCCCGAACGCGATGGGCTGCTGGTGCAGCTGGCCGTGGCCCAGTGGATGGTGGAGTGCGCCACCGCAGTTCAGACGGCGCTGAAGCTGGTGCGCCGGCGACCGGAAGACCCCGCCGCTCTCACCTTGTATATCAGGCTCGCCGCCACTTGTCCGGCGGCGGGCCTGGAAGCCCGGCAAAATGCGCTCAATGCGTCGCGCAATCTGCAGCGGCTGGCCGATTCCCCGGAGATGGCTTTGAATCGGGCGATGGCGGAAGCGGCGGTGGGAAATTATGCGGCCGCCCAGGCGCAGCACGAGGCAGCGCTGGCGCAGCTGACGTCACTGCCGGAGGCATCCCGCCAGAGGCTCGCGCAACTGGGCAGCCGATATCTTGAGGGTCTGCCCGCGGATCAGCCTTTTATCCTCAACGAGCAGGTTCTTTTGCCCCGTCGGCTGACTGCCGCCGATCGCCGCTGAGACGGTTTTGAAAACGCTTTCCCTAGGCTGTGAGCTGCCGGCACACCGATGAGCAGGAATTTTCGCAATTAACGCAACATTAACAAGGTTTTGTCACATCCCACCCCTTTTTGCCCGCCGGAGCGAAACCGTCCCAAAAGTCATGGTTTTGCAGTTAATGGACGCAAAAAACGCCTGATCTAGCGCCATTTTTCACCGTTGCGGGTCTACGAAGCGTAGGGTTTTACATAGTTGCACTTAGTGCTACCATGCCGCATCGCTGAAAATGCGTACATGACCTATGCCACATGTCCGTTTCCTTCTGGCATAGCCCCGAAACTGTTTTCGAGTGCCAATCGAAAAGCTGGGAGAGTCTTAAAACATGAGTAACAGACGCAATCCTTTGTATAGTGCCGTGCGTTATGCCCTTCTGGGCGGCGTGGCCACCGGGATGGCTGTCGGACTGACCGGTACTGCCCTTGCGCAGGACCAGGATCAGGACGAGGATGCAGCAGTCCTTGATCGCGTAGAGATTACCGGTTCGCGCATTAAGCGTGCCGATATCGAAAGCGCATCCCCGGTCTTCGTCATCCAGCGTGAGGAAATCGAGCGCTCCGGTCTGACCTCTGTCGGTGATCTGCTTCAGGATCTGCCGATTGCCGGTGCTGCTCTGAACACGCAGTTCAACAACGGTGGTAACGGTGAGACCCGTCTCGACCTGCGGAACCTGGGTTCCAACCGACTGCTGGTGCTGTTGAACGGCCGCCGATTCACCTCCAATCTCGGTGGTATCGTTGACCTGAACAACTTCCCGGTCGCGATCATCAAGCGGATCGAAGTGCTGAAAGACGGCGCTTCCGCAATCTACGGTTCTGACGCCATCTCCGGCGTGGTGAACATCATCACCCGGGACGACTTTGAAGGCATGCAGGCAAACGCCTACATCGGCCAGTTCGAGTCGGAGAATGACGGCGAGATCCAGGCCTACGACTTCTCGGTTGGTGCCACCTCAGACCGCGGCTCGGTGTTCTTCAACGCCTCCTTCGTGTCTGCGGAAGACGTGCTGGCCGGCGATCGTCGGATCTCCGCTGAGCCCCAGTTCGGTACCCAGAACTCTTTCGGTTCTTCCGGTACCCCGCAGGGTCGCTTCGGCGCCGCTGCTCTGGGTAGCTTCTCGCTGACCACCGATCCGGGTACCAACGTGACCGGTCCCGGCGGCCTGGGCGCTGCTGCGTTCCGTCCGGCGGACTTCTCGTTTGGTGCTCCGGGTTCCGGCGCTGACCGTTTCAATTTTGCGCCTGACAACTACCTGCTGACGCCGCAGGAGCGGACCAACGTCTTCACCCAGGGAACGTATGATGTGACAGACGACGTGCGCCTTTTCGTCGAAGCATCGTTCAACAACCGTAAGTCCGATCAGCTTTTGGCTCCGACGCCCCTGTTCCTGGGACTGTTCGGCGCCAACCTCGCCGCCAACATCGGCGTAGCCGCGGACAACTCGTTCAACCCGTTTGGCATCGACCTGCAGCCCTCCAGCTGGCTGCTCGGCCGTCGTCTGATCGAAGCCGGTCCGCGGATTTTCCGTCAGGACGTTGACAGCTTCCGTTTCGGCGTTGGTCTGGAAGGCAGCTTTGAAGCCTTCGATCGGTACTTCGACTGGGATGTGAACTACGTCTACGGTGATATCGACCAGGCAGACCGGAACACCGGTCGGGTGAACCTGCAGCGTCTGCAGACCGCCCTGTCGGGTGCGCCCTGCCGGAACGACGTCAACGGCGACGGTTGTGTGGAGTTCAACGCTTTCGGTGGCCAGGGCCCCAACGGTGAAGGCACGATCACGCCAGACATGCTGAATTACGTTCTCTACACCGAGAACGAAATCTTTGGTAACCAGATCCGCGACTACACCGCCAACCTGACCGGCGAGCTGTTCGAGATGCCTGCAGGCCCGCTGGGCTTCGCTCTCGGCTGGGAGCACCGCGAAGAGGAAGGCTTCGATTCGCCGGACGCGCTGGTGTCTGCAGGCATTACCTCCGGTAACGCCCGTCAGCCCACCCGCGGTAACTTCAGCGTTGACGAGTTCTATCTGGAATTCGCCGTGCCGCTGCTGTCTGGTGTGACCGGCGCCGAGCGGCTGGATCTGTCTGTCGCCACCCGCTACTCGGACTACGACACGTTTGGTGACACGATCAATACCAAGTTCGGTATTGAGTGGCAGCCGATCGATGACCTGCTGGTTCGGGCGACCTTCTCCGAAGGTTTCCGCGCTCCGTCCATCAACGAACTGTTTGCTGGTCAGGGCGATAGCTTCCCGACCATCAGCGACCCGTGTAACTCCGTCGACACCGACGGTGACGGCGCGTTCGACACCGTTCCCAACCTGCCGGGCTGCGCTGGCGTACCCAACGGGTACATCCAGGCCAACCCGCAGATTCGGATTACCACGGGGTCCAACCCGAACCTGACGCCGGAAACGTCTGAGTCGATCACCTTCGGTTTCGTCTACAGCCCGAGCTGGGCAGACGGCCTGGACGTGACGGTTGACTACTACAACATTGAGCTGGACAACACGATCACCACCGTGGGTGC
>JBCCVP010000075.1:0-22796 GCA_039195135.1 Pseudomonadota bacterium
CCTAGTCGGCGCTAGCCCTGCGCTTACAGGTTACCGGAAGCAAAGTCTGCCAGCCGCGACCGCTCACCCCGGCGCAGCGTCACGTGACCGCTGTGGGCCCAGTGTTTGAACCGGTCTACCGCAAAGGTCAAACCCGACGTCGTTTCTGTTAGATACGGCGTATCGATCTGCTCCACGTTGCCAAGGCAGACCATCTTGGTGCCCGGGCCGGCACGGGTCAGCAGCGTTTTCATCTGCTTTGAGGTCAGATTCTGTGCCTCGTCGATGATCACGTAGCGGTTGAGGAAGGTGCGTCCGCGCATAAAGTTCAAAGACCGGATCTTGATGCGGCTCGACAGCAGATCGTTGGTGGCGGCCCGGCCCCAGTCGCCGGACTCCCCGCTGCCGGTGAGCACCTCCAGATTGTCCGTGAGGGCGCCCATCCAGGGAGTCATCTTCTCCTCCTCGGTGCCGGGGAGGAAGCCGATATCCTCCCCCACGGGCACCGTGGCCCGGGTCATGATGATCTCCGTGTAGCGCTTGTGTTCCAGCGTCTGGGTCAGGGCCGCGGCCAGCGAGAGCAGGGTTTTGCCGGTGCCGGCGGTGCCCATCAGGGTGACAAAATCGATCTCATCGTCCAGCAGCAGGTTGAGAGCAAAGTTCTGCTCCCGGTTGCGGGCGGTGATGCCCCAGACGCTGTGGTTGTCATTGCGGTAGTCGGACGCGATGCGCAGCTTTGCGGTGCCATCGTCACCCACATGTTCCACTACCGCCTCGGTACCGGCCTCGCCGCCGGTGTAGAGAAACTGGTTGGGGTACCAGTCGGAGCCCTCAGCGATCTGGACTTCGTAAAACGTCTCCGGTCCTTCAGTCCAGGATTTCAGCTGCTCTCCCGTGCCCCACAGGTTACTGCTCACCTCCGTGGCACCGCTGTAGAGCAGCGCCAGATCGTCCAGCGCCCGGTCGTTCTGATAGTCCTCCGCCGGCAGGCCGGCAATGGAAGCTTTGATCCGGAGATTGATGTCCTTTGACACCAGCACGGTGTTGGGGTGACTGGAGTTTTTCTTTTCCAGCGCGGCGGCCAGAATGAGGTTGTCCGGCCGCCGGCCGTTGCCATCTCCGTTGGGAATCTGAAAGTGCAGGGTGCCGCTGGCGGTAGCCTGGCCGAGATCCAGCGAGTTGGGCTGACGCAGCGACACACCCTGCTCGATGTCGGCGGCGTGGTTCTCCACCAGCTCGTTCAGGAACCGGCTGACCTGGCGCACGTTTCGGGCCACCTCGGACATGCCCTTTTTGGCCGCGTCCAGCTCTTCCAGCACCATCATGGGCAGGAAGATGTCGTGTTCCTGGAAACGAAACAGGGCCGTGGGATCGTGCATCAGGACGTTGGTGTCGAGCACGTACAGGCGCTTCTCTCGGCTCATAAGCCGCTATGCCTCGCAGTATCTTAAGTTGACGGAGGAATCAGGAGAGCTGTTGGGCAGCTTCGAGAACGGTGTCCACATGGCCCGGCACCCGGACCTTACGCCACTCGGCCGCCAGCTTGCCTTTGGCATCGATCAGGAAGGTGCTGCGTTCGATGCCCAGGACCTTGCGGCCATACATGTTCTTTTCTTTGATCACGTCAAAGGCCTTGCACAGGGCCTCGTCCGGGTCTGACAGGAGGTCGAAGGGGAACGCCTGCTTTTCCTTGAACCGCTCGTGGGATTTGATGCTGTCGCGGGAGATGCCAAAAATCACCGTGTTGGCCTTATCGAACTTTGCCATGTGATCCCGGAAGTCCTGGCCTTCCCGGGTGCACCCCGGCGTGTTGTCCTTGGGATAAAAGTACAGCACCACGTTCTTGCCGCGCAGTTTCTTCAGCTGAATCGTCTGGTCGCCCGTCGCTTCAGCTTTGAAGTCTGCAACCACTTTTCCCACTTCGACCATCGGTTGTTCTTTCCCCTTCACATAACGGCAGCGCCAGTGTATCGGGCTGGCGCGCGCTGGCAAGAGGCAGCCCGGCCCGTTGCCCCAATTGAGGGATTGGCCCCCTCCGGGACCGCCGGCTTGAGACGCCGGTTACCGCTCAAGTACCATGGCGGGCCGCAAGAATCGTCAGGTAATAACCAGCTGGATGGCTAGCTCCGCCCCATTTGAAGGCAGCATCGTGGCCGTGGTGACTCCCATGAGTGGCGACGGGTCGGTGGACTATCCGATGTTTACCGCTCTGCTGGACTGGCATCTCATCTCCGGTACTCAAGGCGTGGTTGTCGCGGGCACCACGGGGGAAGGGGCGGCCCTGACGGAAATTGAGTTTCAGAAGCTCGTGGCGACAGCAGTGGACCAGCTGGGTGATCGCTTGCCCGTTATCGCCGGCATCGGCGGCACCGCCACACATCAGTATCTGGGACGCATTGCCAGGGCGGAAGACGTCGGCGCCCAGGGGCTGCTGTGCGTGACGCCGTATTACCTGCGCACTACTCAGAGCGGGCTGATTGCGCATTTTGAGACGCTGGCGGAAGCGGCGACCAGGCCCATCGTGCTCTACAACGTCCCATCCCGCACCGGCGTGGATCTCAAACCCGAGACGACGCTGGCGCTGTGCCGCCATGAGCGGATCTGTGGCATCAAAGAGGCGGTGCCGGACCTGGATCGCGTCGCCAAACTGGTCGCCGGGTCCAACTCAGATTTTGTGGTGCTCAGCGGGGACGACGAATCCTGTCTCGAGGCCATGTTTGCCGGTGCCCGGGGCGTGATTTCCGTCACAGCCAATGTTGCCCCGGCGGCGATGGTGCGACTGGCCAAATTGGCTCTTAGCGGCCAAAATGCAGCAGCCCGGGAACTGGATGGTGCTCTAGGGGGTCTGCACAAAGTGCTGATGGCGGAGCCCAATCCGATCCCGGTCAAGGCTGCGCTGCATCACCTGGGCCGACTGGACAATCACCTGCGGCTGCCACTGGTGCCCGCTGCACAGCCAACCCGCAAGGCGTTGGCCCAGCTGCTGGACGATGATCTTGCCCACCTGGTTGCGGGGGAAGAGGAATAAGTATGAGAAAAATAACGAGATATGGGGTTGTGCTGGCCGTCGCCGTAATGAGCGGCTGCGGTCTTCTACCCAAACAATCCGACTATGATACGGTGGACGCCGGTCAATCGCTGGAAGTGCCTCCGGAGCTGGATCGGCCAGACCAGTCGACGGCGCCGCGCATTCCCAACGCGTCCTATTCCGCCGTCAGCGGCGCCAACGTCTCGCCGGAACAAAACCCGCTGGACTCCCTGGAAGGGGTTGCGCTGGTGGAGTTTGAAGGCTCGCAGGTGCTGGCCCTGAAAGACTCGCCGGAGAGTGCCTTCCGCCGACTGGGGCTGGCGCTGGATCGAATCGGCGTGGCGGTGGAGAATTCCGACCCCACGGAAAGCAGCTACGAGATCGCGTACGTTGATCAGGTGGCCAAAGACGAGCGCCCCGGCGTTCTGTCGCGCTGGTTTTTGCGCAAAAAGGGCCCCACGGACCACAGCGGCACCTACCTTTTGAGCGTCACACCGCACAACAATGACGTTTCGCTGATCAAGCTGGTGGCCCCGGACGGTCGGCCGGCCGCGGATCGGGTCAAAGACGACGTGCTGGTGCCGCTGCGGGATCGACTCGGCTAGGTCAGGCGGGGGTAAATCCCGCCCGGCGGACTTCAACGCTCCAGCAGGTGGAGTTTTTCCTCTACTTCCTGCCATTCGGCGTAATCTTCGGGCGGATCTTTCCGCTCCGTAATGACGGGCCATTCCCGGGCCAGCTCTTCGTTGAGTTCGAGGAATGGCTCCTGGCCCGCCGGCAGATCTTCCTCGGGGTAGATAGCGTCCACCGGGCATTCCGGTTCGCACAGCGTGCAGTCGATACACTCCTCGGGATCGATGACCAGAAAGTTAGGACCCTCGTGGAAACAGTCCACGGGGCACACCTCGACACAGTCGGTGTGTTTGCACTTGATACAGCTTTCGGTCACTACAAAGGCCATGGATATCAAAGCAGCGGTTGGGAGCGGAGGGTATTCTGGCATGGGCCATAACCATTAGAAACCCCCGCCGGAACGATTACGCAGGCCGTTTCTCCGGTTGCTACTCGGACAGCGCGATTGGTACGATGCCGCTGCCTTTCGTCCCTTAAGCTCCTGCAAATTACCGCCTCAAACGCCCATATCATTCCCCTCAGCGATCATGGTCTTTCGGCCGACCGGTTTGACAGCCGCGCCGTGTCCATCGTGCTTCAGCTGAAGAGCGAAGGCTACAGCGCGTTCCTCGTCGGCGGCTGCATTCGAGATCTGCTGAGCGGGATAGAACCGAAAGACTTCGATGTGGCGACGGACGCCACGCCGGAAGAGATCAAAGCCTGTTTCCGGCGAGGTTGTCGGCTGATCGGTCGGCGCTTTCGCCTCGCCCACGTACGCTATGGGCGGGAGATTTTTGAAGTCGCCACTTTTCGTGGCAACGGCCAGGTGCATGAATCCGCCAGCGGCCGGCTGCTGACCGAAAACGTCTACGGACCGATTGATCAAGACGCAGCGCGCCGCGACCTGACGGTCAACGCGATGTTCTACGATCCGGAAAGCGAGACGATTCACGACTATCACGGCGGCTACGAAGACATCCGGGAGAAGCGGCTGCGCCTCATCGGTGACCCCCGCAGCCGCTACCGCGAGGATCCGGTACGGCTGCTGCGCGTGCTGCGCTTCGCCGCCAAACTCGGCTACACGCTCGATCCGGAAACCGAGGGCCCGCTAACGGAGATGGGGCACCTGCTGAGCGACGTGCCCGCAGCCCGCCTGTTTGACGAAAACCTCAAACTGCTTATGAAAGGCCACGCGGCAGAAAGCTATCGTCTGCTGCAGCACTACGATCTGTTTTCTCACCTGTACGTCGATTCCGCCGCCGCCCTGGCCGCCGACGACAGCTGGCAGCCGATGCTGGCGGCGGCTATGCGCAATACCGATGAGCGCATCGCTCAGAGCCGACCCACCACGCCGGCGTTTCTGTTTGCGGTTCTGCTCTGGCCGGGGCAGGTGGCCCAGGTCAAGGCGCTGCGGGACGAGGGTATGAAGCCCGGCGAGGCGGCCCAGGTGGCTGCTGATCAGGTCATCTCCCGCCAGGTGAGCCGCATCGCGATTCCCCGCCGCTTCAGTGTTCCGCTGCGGGAAATCTGGTCGCTCCAGTCCCGCTTTCGGTTTCGCCGGGGCAAGCGGGCCCATCGCCTGTTCAGCCATCCCCGTTTTCGGGCCGCCTATGATTTTCTCCTGCTGCGCACGGAGGCGGACGCCAACCTGAAGGATGATGCCCGGTGGTGGACCGAACTTCAGGAAGTTGATATCGACGAGCGCCGGGAGCGAATGAACGCCGGCGGCGGTAAGCCCCGGCGGCGGCGCCGGCCTGACGGTGCCGGCAAAAGCTGAGCGCGTTTTTGTTGGCGTAGGCGCCAATCAGCCGGGCCGCCGGCGAGTGGTGGCGGCAGCCCTCAACGCCCTTCGCAAGCTTCCCACCAACCGCGGATTTCATTGCTCGCCGCTGTACGAAACCAGTCCCTGGGGCGGCGTCCCGCAGCCGGATTTTTTGAACGCAGTGGTTGAGCTTAAGCTCCGGCTGGATCCCCACGAAGCCCTGGATGAATTGCTGGGCCTGGAGTACCGGCTGAAACGGCGGCGGCAAGCGGAAACGCGTTGGGGGCCTCGGGTTGTCGATCTGGACCTGCTGGCCCATGGAGACCGTGTGGTCCAGCGGCCGGGCCTGGTCGTCCCCCATCCCCGCCTTGCCCAGCGCCGGTTTGTGCTTCAGCCCTGGTCGGATCTGGCACCGGAGTTTGAGGTGCCGGGCCTGGGGCTGGTAGCGGATCTGCTACGGGCCTGCACCGACGCAGTCTCCGTCACCCGACTTGAGAACGGATCATGAAAGTACACAGAACCTTAGCGTCACTGCGCGACGCGCTCCGCCGCCGGGAACGGCCGCTAGCCCTGGTGCCCACGATGGGAAACCTGCATGCCGGGCACTTAAGCCTGGTGGACGCGGCGCGCCAGGAGGCGGGCACCGTGGTGGCCAGCATCTTCGTTAATCCCACGCAGTTTGGGCCCGGCGAAGACTTCGAGGCGTATCCCCGCACCGAAGAAAAGGACCTCGAACAGCTCAAGGCCCACAAGTGTGATCTCGTGTTTGCCCCGGCGGCCCGCGAGATGTATCCGCGGGGCCTTGGCGACTACACGGAAGTGCTTGTTCCGCCGGTGGGGCAGGGCCTGTGTGACGCCAGCCGCCCCAGCCACTTCGCCGGCGTCACCTCCGTGGTGGCACGGCTGCTCAACGCCGTGACGCCGGATGTCGCCTTTTTTGGCGAGAAAGACTATCAGCAGCTGCTGACCATCCAACGCATGGTTCAGGACCTGCTCTGGCCGGTAAAAATCAAGGCGGTTCCCATTGCCCGGGAGGCCACCGGGCTGGCCATGAGTTCCCGCAACAACTATCTGACTGAGGCAGAAAAACAACACGCGCCGCTGCTTAATCAAACGCTCAAGGATCTGGCCGCAGCACTGGCCAACGTCGGAGCCGCGCCGCCGCAGCTGCTCGGCGCCGCCCGCGAGCGGCTGCGGCAGGGCGGGTTTGAGCCGGAATACCTTGAGCTGCGCCGGCAGGCCGACCTCGCGCCGGCGGCGCCGGAGGATCAGCGGGTGATTCTGCTGGCGGCGGCTCGGCTCGGGCGCACGCGGCTGATCGACAACCGGGTTTTTACCCGGGAAAATGGGGTCGCCGATCCCTGAAAGTGCGGTCCGCGGGCGACATCTAGGCCCATTTGTTGCAAAAATGATACAGGTGGGAGAAAAACGACAAAACGTTGCTTCCACGCTGGCTTTTCTGTTGCGTTGGTGCTACTATCAAACCGTCCTTGGGAATAAGAGCTTCTCTCTTCATCCCACGAAGCTTCTCAAGGCGCAGGGCGCATTTGTTTTAAGGTAATCGTCACTCCGATTCTGCCCCCTTCACGAAAGTGTAGGGGGCTCGTTTTTTCTGGGTCCCAAATTTTCTATTCCGCACCGGCCAAACCATGACCGAACGCCGTGATTTAAGGCAGGGGGCCTGGCGCAAGCTGGATCGCCTCGCCACCGAAACGCCCGCCGCAACGCTTCGTGATCTATTTGACCGCGACCCCGAGCGAGGGCCACGCTACAGCTTCGACCTAAAGCCTCTGCGCGTCGACCTTTCCCGACATCCGCTGGACGAAGGTGCCTGGGAGACCCTGCTGGAACTCGGCGAGGCCTGCGATCTCGCCGGCGCCGCGAGCCGCATGGCCGCCGGCGAGGTGATCAACGTGACGGAAGGGCGCCCCGCGCTCCACAGCGCGCTGCGCTATCCGCCCTGCGCCGCTGGCGCCGGCGTTGCCGAGGCCGTTGGGCAGGCCACCGCGCAGCTCTGCGACCTTGCGGACCGGATGCGAGGCGGCCGGTGGGTCGGGACCACGGGCCAAGTGATTACCGATCTGGTCAACATCGGCATCGGCGGCTCCGATCTTGGTCCCCGGCTTGTGGTAAACGCCCTGTCGACGCCGCCGGAGCAGCGCGTGCGGGTGCACTTTGTCGCCAACATCGACGGCATGGCGATGGCAGATACGCTGGCATCCCTGAATCCTGCCACCACCGCGTTCTGCATCACTTCCAAAAGCTTCGGCACTCGGGAAACGCTCACCAACGCGACCACCGCCCGAAGCTGGCTTAAGCAGGCGCTCGCAACCGAGGCGCTGGAAGCTCATCTGATTGCCGTGAGCGCCAACGTGCAGCGGGCCGCGGAGTTTGGCGTGCAGCCAGACAACGTGCTGCCCATGTGGGACTGGGTGGGCGGCCGCTATTCCCTCTGGTCGGCGGTGGGGCTGCCGATCGCCGTTGCCCTGGGATCCGACGGATTCCGCGCGCTGCTGGACGGTGCCGCGCTACTGGACGAGCACTTTTTCGAAACGCCCCTTGAGCACAACCTGCCGATGCGCCTGGCGCTGGCGGGCGTCTGGCAGCGACAGGTCGGCGGTGCCACCGGCTACGCAGTGGTGCCGTATGCGAACCGGCTCGGCCTGCTGCCGGACTGGCTCCAGCAGCTGGATATGGAGTCCAACGGCAAACGGGTGGACATCGGCGGCAGCGCCCTCAACCGCAACAGCGGGGCCTTGTGCTGGGGCGGTGTCGGCACCGACGGCCAGCACGCCTACTTTCAATGGCTGCACCAAGGCACCAGCCCGACGCCGGTGGAGTTCATTGGCGTTAAGGCGCCGGGCCACGGCTACCACGATCACCACCAGCAGCTGCTGGCGAATCTGCTGGGGCAGGCCACCGCCCTGGCCTTTGGCCGCAGCGCTGAGGAAACCCGGGACGAGCTGCTGCACAGCGGCAAAAGCCCGGAGGAAGCTGACCGGCTGGCGCCTCATATGACCTTTCCGGGAAACCGGGCGAGCACGATCATCATGCTCGATGAGCTGAGTCCGGCCGCGCTGGGCGCCCTGCTGGCGCTTTACGAACACCGCGTCTATGCCCAGTCGGTGCTCTGGAACAACAACGCCTTCGATCAGTGGGGTGTGGAGCTCGGCAAGACGCTGGCCCTCAACGTGGAGTCCCAACTGGCCGGTGAAGCCGCGGAGCACCCGGCACCCGGCCTCGATCACTGGCTGGCCTGGCTCCGCTCCTGATGCTGGGCCAGCGCCCAGTGCACGTGTTCGCGCACCAGCGCTGACGGGTCGTCCCGCCGCGCTTCCAGCGCCGCCCGCACCGCTTGCGTGGACGGTGCATTACCCAGCGCCACCGCAATATTGCGCAGCCAGCGCTGATAGCCGATGCGGCGGATCGGGCTGCCCGCCATGCGCTCGAGAAACTGCGCCTCGGTCCAGCCAAACAGCTCCACCAGGGTGACGTCATCCAGCTGATGCCGCGGCCAGAAGTCCGCTTCTTCGGTGGTTTCCGAAAATCGGTTCCAGGGGCAAACCAGCTGGCAGTCGTCACAGCCGTAGATGCGGTTGCCCAAGGCCGGCCGCAGCGCCTCGGGGATCGACCCCTTGAGCTCGATGGTGAGGTAGGAGATGCAGCGCCGCGCGTCCACCTGGTACGGACCCACAATGGCGTTGGTGGGGCAGGCCGTGATGCACCGGCGGCAGTTGCCGCAGCGGTTAGGCGGTGCCTGGTCCACCGGCAGCGGCAGATCCGTGTAAAGCTCGCCCAGAAAAAACCAGGAGCCGGCGCGGTCGTTGAGCA
The DNA here is from genome assembly GCA_039195135.1 of Pseudomonadota bacterium. Lineage (GTDB taxonomy): Bacteria > Pseudomonadota > Gammaproteobacteria > Xanthomonadales > SZUA-38 > JANQOZ01. Next base: position 9,213 of record JBCCVP010000075.1, read on the forward strand.
GATTGCTGTGTTTTCCGATCCAGCCGAGCCCGGCCTTTTCCGCCAACGCCTTTTCCAGCACCGGCGCCGAATCGACCAGCACGCGATAGCCGAAAGCCCCCACCGCTGCTTCGATTCGGGTGGCCAGCTGCTGCAGCCGCCGGCGCAGCACCTTGTGGTAGTCCCGCCCCAGGGCATAGCGGGAGACGCAGGCGCGCTCGGGATCACCCAGCACTTCCGGGAGCGGCCGCGCCGGCGGGTCGTAGTCCATCCGCACGGAGATGACCCGCACCGTTCCAGGAGTGAGGCGCGCCGGCCGGCTGCGCTTCACGCCGTGCCGGGCCATGTAGTGCATGGTGCCGTGATGGCCTTTGCGCAGCCAGCGCAGCAGGTGCGCTTCGGCCTGCTCAAGGTTGGTGTCGGCCACGCCGACGGCCTGGAAGCCCAGCTCCTTTCCCCAGCTCTGAATGTCCGATTTAAGTTGTGCGTAGTCCACGATCAGCGCGCCGGTTTCCCCTGCGGTGCGGTCCCCCAGGGCAGGCGTGAGATAATACGCATCCGGAGATGCTTGTGCCCAACATGACTTTCATATCACCGGACGAACCGAATTCGCTTCGCTGGCCGCGTTTGTACACGGCCGAGCTGAGCCGTCAGATCGATGCGGCGGCAACCGCCGGGGGAGACCCCGACGGCTATCGCCTGATGTGCCGTGCCGGCCGGTCGCTGGCAAGGGAGGTGCACCGCCGCTGGCCGGACCGGCCGGTTTCCATTCTTTGTGGCGCTGGTAACAACGCCGGTGACGGCTATGTGTTGGCCCGGGAGCTGGCCGCCGCGGGAGCCTCCCCGCAGGTGATTTACGTGGTAGATCCGGCCGGCCTCTCCGGGGAAGCCGGCCAGGCGGTTGCCGATTTTCTGGCGGCCGGCCTCAGCGCCGAGGCGTTTGACCGGGATGGTACCGGGATCACCGGCGAGGTGCTGGTGGACGCGCTGCTCGGCACGGGTCTCACGCGGGAGGTCTCCGGGGCGTTTGCGGCGGCGGTGGAGCTGGCGAATCGCCACCCGGGTCCTAAGCTGGCGGTCGATGTTCCCAGCGGTCTGTGTGCTGATGCCGGCATCGTCCGCGGCACCGCGGTCCGGGCCGACGTCACCTTGAGTTTCATCACCCGAAAGCGCGGCCTTTACACCGCGGACGGCCCGGACTATGGCGGCCAGCGCCTGCTCGACCCGCTGGGAGTTCCGGACGCTGTCTTTGATCAGTTCGCCGCCACCGGGCAGCTGCTGAACGGCCGGCTGGTGCGGGAGCTGCTGGAGCCCCGAGCCGGCAACGTCCATAAGGGCACCCACGGCCGGGTACTGATCGTGGGCGGCGCACCCGGCATGTTCGGCGCGGCGGTCCTGGCGGGCACCGCGGCGCTGCGGGTGGGTGCCGGCCTGGTCAAGCTGGCGGTTCATCCGGAGAACGTGCAGCGCGCGGCGCCGCCGGAATTGATGATCAGCGCTGTGGCAGACGCCGCGGCGCTGGCGCCGCACCTCGATGCGGCCGACGTGGTGGCGGTCGGGCCCGGGTTGGGTACCGGCGACTGGGGTCAGCAGCTATGGCGCTGCTGCCTTCAGTCCGATCGGGCGCTGGTGGTGGACGCCGACGCACTGAATCTGCTCGCTGCGGAGCCCGCGCGGCGGGATAACTGGATACTGACACCGCATCCGGGTGAGGCCGGCCGGCTTCTGCGCCGATCTACCGGTGCCGTGCAGCAGGACCGGTTTGCGTCCGCCGCCGCGCTGGTCGCCGAGCTCGGCGGCACCGCGGTGCTCAAGGGGGCGGGAACCATCGTCGCGGATGCGGCAGGTCTCGACGTCTGCCCGCTTGGGAATCCCGGCATGGCCACCGCCGGCATGGGCGATGTGCTGACCGGCACGATTGCCGGGCTTAAGGGGCAGCGGCTGGGCGGCGCCGTGGAGCCCCCGGCGCCGGGTGCCGCGGCGCGGCTGGGCGTGGTGGTGCACGCGGCGGCGGGGGACCTGGCTGCCCGGCAGGGGCAGCGCGGGCTGCTGGCCGGCGACGTGGTTGAACAGCTGCGGGCGGTGGTTAATCCGTGACCGGGTCCGCCCGGGTTGAGCTCGCGGACGAAGCGCAGACGCGGGCATTTGGAGCGCGGCTGGCTGCCGCGCTGGCGCTGCTGCCCGCTGATCAGCCGTTTGTGGTCTACCTCGAAGGGGACCTCGGTTCGGGAAAAACCACGCTGGTGCGAGCAATGCTGCGGTCCCGAGGCGTAACAGGCGCGGTCAAGAGCCCAACGTACACGCTGGTGGAGCCCTATGAGGTGGAGGCCCGTCGCTGGTACCACCTGGATCTTTATCGGGTAGGGCACCCGGAGGAGCTGGAGTTTCTTGGCTTGACCGACTGGCTGGCGGAAAATGCGCTGCTGCTGGTGGAGTGGCCGGCGCGCGGTTCCGGCATGCTGCCGCCGGCGCAGCTGCGGCTGGTGCTGACGGTGCGGGCCGCCGACGCCCGGAGCGTAGAGATGGAAACAGACTCAAAGGCGCTCCTGCAGGCACTAGAGGGTTTGACCGAATTTTCATTCAAATCAGTGGATTAAGAGCGCAACACGACAATTCAGTTGAAAAATCTGGCATAATCTCCTAAACATAAGCGGTTATGCGCCCTGTGACCGATCTTCTAAGCCGTCAGTTTCTTGGGCTGAGCGCCCTTCTGCTCACAGCGGCTTTGACCCTCTCAAACGCTACCGCCGCAGAGGTGAAAAACCTGCGGCTGTGGACCGGACCGGACAAAACCCGGGCGGTGCTGGATCTCAGCGGGTCCGTCGAATATCAGCTGTTTACCCTGGACAACCCGCCCCGCGTGGTGGTGGATCTGCGTTCCGCCCGGGAAGCGGGAGCCATCAGCCTCAAGGACGGGGAGGACGCCCTGGTGGCGGCGGTGCGCACCGGGCGGCGCAACGGGGCGGACCTGCGGGTGGTGCTGGATCTCAAATCTGCCGCCCGCCCCAAGAGCTTTCTGCTGCCGCCAGCGGCGCAATATGGTCACCGGCTGGTGGTGGACCTGTTTCCCCGCCCGAAGGAGGGCGCACCCAAAGAGCCCGTGAAGGTGGTGAAGCAGCTCGATCCGGCCGGCGACCGGGACGTGGTGGTTGCCATTGATGCGGGCCACGGCGGGGAGGACCCCGGGGCCATCGGGCCGGGCGGGACCTACGAGAAACACGTGGTGATGGCCATCTCCAAGCTGGTGAAGGAGGAACTGGACCAGGCGCCCGGCTTCCGCGGCGAGCTGGTGCGCGCCGGCGACTACTACCTCCCGCATTTTGACCGGCCCGACAAAGCGAGGGAGTTTCGCGCGGATTTGTTTGTATCCATTCACGCCGACGCCTTTAAAAACCGCAAGGTCAAAGGCGCGTCGGTTTTTGTCCTTTCTCCCCGCCGGGCCACCTCGGAGACGGCGAAATACCTGGCCGACCGGGAAAACCGCTCCGATCTGGTGGGTGGCGTCAGCATCAGCGACAAAGACGACACGCTGGCCGCGGTGCTGCTGGACCTCTCATCCGGCGCAAGCATGGGGGCCAGCCGCGAAGTGGGCGAGAAGGTGCTTGCCGCGCTGAGCTCCGTGGGTCCCACGCACAAAGATCACGTGGAAGCCGCTTCCTTTGCGGTGCTGACGGCGCCAGATATTCCCTCGATTCTCATCGAGACCGGGTTCATCAGTAACCCGCAGGAAGAAAAACGCCTGCGGTCCAGTCGCCAGCAGAAGAAAATTGCCGCGGCGATTGCCGTGGGCATCGAGGACTACTTCTACACCATGCCGCCGCGCGGTTCCTGGCTTTCCCACAACAAAGCGGATCGCTCGCACGTGGTCGCCCGCGGCGAGACCCTGAGCGGCATCGCGGTGCGGCACCGGGTGAGCCTGGCCCGACTTCGCGCCGCCAACGCCATCAAAGGCGATCGGCTCCACGTGGGCGACATTCTGAAAATCCCCGCCAGCTGAACTGACCTGGCTCCATCGCGCTGTGCCCCGCGCAAACGAGGTGGCACAATTCGCCCCATGCCTATTCGGGAACTTCCGTCCCAGCTGATTGACCAGATCGCCGCCGGCGAGGTGATTGAACGCCCGGCCTCCGTGGTTAAGGAGCTGGCAGAAAACAGTCTCGACGCCGGCGCCACCCGCATTGACGTGGAGGTGGAGCGGGGCGGCAGCCGGCGGCTGCGGGTCGCGGACAACGGGCGCGGCATCCCCCGGGACGAATTGGCGCTGGCGCTCACGCGCCACGCCACCAGCAAGATCGTCTCCCTGGAAGACCTGGAGGGTGTGGCAAGTCTGGGTTTTCGCGGTGAGGCCCTGCCCAGTATCGCGTCGGTCTCCCGGCTGAGCATCACTTCCCGACTGCGGGGGGACGATCGCGCCTGGCAGGTGCGCTGCGCGGCCGGTCGGATCGAGCCGCCCGCGCCCGCTTCCCTGGCGGAGGGAACGGTGGTGGACGTGCAGGATCTGTTTTTCAATACGCCGGCGCGGCGCAAATTCCTGAAAACCGAAAATACGGAGTTTCGGCATATCGACCAGTTGGTGCGGCGCCTGGCGCTGGCGCGCCCGGAGGTAGAGTTTCGCCTCAGCCACAACGGTCGCGCCAGCCGCCGCTATCCCGCCGCCGGCGATCCCGCGGGTCGGCTTCGCCGGGCCGCCACGGCGCTGGGCCAGGCGTTTGCCGACAGCGCCATCGAGGTGGAGTTTTCCGGTGCTGGGCTGCGCCTTACCGGCTGGGCCGGGGCGCCGACCCAATCCCGGGCGCAGGCGGACGGCCAGTATTTTTTTGTGAACGGCCGGGCGGTGAAAGACCGGCTCGTGACCCACGCGATCCGTCAGGCCTACGCCGACGTGCTTTATCACGGCCGCCACCCCATGTTTGTGCTCAACCTGTCGCTGGATCCGACCCGGGTGGACGTCAACGTTCACCCGGCCAAGCACGAGGTGCGTTTTCGCGACTCCGGGCTGGTGCACAGCTTTCTGTTCAAAGCGGTGGGAGATGCCCTCGCCGCCGAGCGCCCGGCAGCGATTCCGGTCGGCGAGACCGCTGAAGCTTTTCCTCCCGCCGCCGCAGCGGCGCCGCCGCAGCAGTTCAGCGCGCCGCTGGCGGTCCGGGAATCGGCGGCGCCGGACTGGTCCGGTCTGTATGCCGGCGCAAACCCGGTCCCGCCGCCGGCGCTGGCACCAGCACCGGCGGAAGATGGGGAGCCGCCCCCGCTGGGCTACGCGCTGGCCCAGCTGCACGGCGTCTATATCCTGGCGCAGAACGCGGCGGGCCTCGTGCTGGTGGACATGCACGCGGCGCACGAGCGGATCACCTATGAGCGACTCAAAGCTGGCGTGGAGCGCGAAGGGATTCGTTCCCAGCCGCTGCTGGTGCCCGTCACCCTGGCCGTGAGCGAGCGGGAAGCAGACCGGGCCGCCGCCGCACCGGAGGTCTTCTGGGAGCTGGGTTTTGAAGTTGACCGGGTGGGGCCGGAAAGTCTGAAAATTCGCCGCGTACCCAGTCTTCTGCTCAGCGCCGATCCGGAAGCCCTGGTGCGGGACGTGTTGTCTGATCTGGTAGAGCTGGGCAGCAGCCAGCGGCTGCGAGAGGCACACAACGAAGTGTTGTCCACGATGGCCTGCCACGGGTCGGTGCGCGCCAACCGCCGACTGGAAATCAGCGAAATGAACGCGCTCCTGCGGGACATGGAGCGAACCGAGCGCAGCGGTCAGTGCAATCATGGCCGCCCAACCTGGACCCAGCTTGACCTCAAGTCTCTGGATCGGCTGTTTCTCCGGGGCCGCTGATGGCTGCGCTCAAGCGGCCGGTGCTATGCCTCATGGGGCCTACCGCCGCGGGAAAAACGGCGCTGGCGCTGGATCTGGCCGCGCAGGGCAACTTTGATTTCATCAGCGCCGATTCGGCTCAGGTGTATCGGCGCATGGATGTTGGCACCGCCAAGCCGACGCCCGCGGAGCTTGCGCTGGCCCCGCATGCGCTGATCGACATCCGCGAACCCTGGGAGCCCTACTCAGCGGCGGATTTTGCCGCCGAAGCGGGCGCTTTGATCGAGCGCTCCTGGGAGCAGGGCAGAACTCCTGTGCTGGTCGGCGGAACCCTGCTTTATTTTCGGGCCCTGATGGAGGGCCTGTCGGAGCTGCCGGAAGCGGACACCGCAGTGCGGGCGAAGCTGGCCCGGGAAGCGGAAGCGAAGGGCTGGGCCGCCCTGCACGAGCAGCTGCGGCAGGTGGATCCGGTATCCGCCGGGCGGATCCATCGCAACGATCCGCAGCGCATTCAGCGCGCTCTGGAGGTATTCCGGCTCACCGGCCAAACGCTGACCGAGCTGACCGGCGAGACCCGAGCCGGCCTGCCGGCGCGATGGTTGAAGCTGGCCATTTCGCCGGCGGACCGGGCGGTGCTGCATCAGCGGATTGAACTGCGGTTTGCCCAGATGGTCGAAGCAGGTCTGCTGGAAGAAGTAGAAGCGCTGCGCCGCGATCCGCGGGTTCACGCCGGCCTGCCGGCGATGCGGGCGGTGGGCTACCGGCAGGCGTGGCAGTTTCTGGACGGCGAGTTCAGCCGGGAGGAATTGCTGCTCCGGGGCGTTGCGGCAACCCGGCAGCTGGCCAAGCGCCAGCTGACCTGGCTGCGGCGGCTGACTGAGGTCACCTGGCTCGATCCCACCGAATCGGGCTGGCGGGAGGACGCCGCCGGGCATATTGCACGATTTCTACACACAGCATTGTGCTAAAGTTGGGTGGTAACGGGCGTAGATAGCGCCGCGGGGGCTGACCTGAACTGTCTCGATCGTGCCGGCAAAAACGGTAAATCGGGGCAGACCTCCGGCGATTGTGCGCACTGGAACCCCGGTCAGGATGATCGGCGGTTCATTGTTGCTGAACGGAACCATAATAACGAAGCAAGGAGAGTCCCATGTCCAAGGGCCATTCACTGCAAGAGCCGTTTCTCAACGCGCTCCGCCGCGAGCGGGTCCCGGTCTCCATCTATCTGGTCAACGGGATCAAGCTCCAGGGCCAGATAGAGTCCTTCGATCAGTTTGTCGTTGTGCTGAAAAACGCCGTGAGTCAGATGATCTACAAGCACGCTATCTCGACTGTTGTGCCCTCGCGGAACGTGAAATTTAGCGACGAGGACTCCTGACCGGCCTGACTTTTGCCGCTTGTATTCGCAGGGTGAACCCCCCAAATTAACCGGGTGTTCTGCCGTAACGACCCGTCTTGACTGACTTTCTCCCGGACCAGCGCCAGGCCGGCGGCGACCGCGTGCTGCTGGTGCACCCCCGACTGCCTGCCGGCAACTCGCCCGAGGACGAGGCTGAGTTCAGCGAACTGGCAACCTCGGCCGGCCTTGAGGTGGCGGCCGCTGTGGCCGCGCCGCGGGGCCGCCCGGACCCGGCGACCTACGTGGGCGGCGGCAAGGTCGAGGAGATTGCGCAGATGGTTTCCGAGCACGGGGTTGAGACGGTGCTGTTCAACGCCGCGTTGAGCCCGATTCAGGAACGGAACCTGGAACGCCGCGTCTGCTGCCGCGTCCATGACCGCAACACGCTGATACTGGACATTTTCGCCCAGCGCGCCCGATCCCATGAAGGTAAGCTGCAGGTGGAGCTGGCACAGCTTCGCCACCTGTCGACCCGGCTGGTCCGGGGCTGGACTCACCTGGAGCGGCAAAAGGGCGGGATCGGTCTACGCGGTCCGGGCGAAACGCAGCTCGAGACGGACCGACGCCTGCTGGGGCTGCGGGTCCGCACCCTGAGCCGACGGCTGGAAAAATTGAGCCGCCAGCGCCGCCAGGGACGTCGCGCCCGGGACCGGGGCGAGGTGCCGCTCGTTTCGTTGGTGGGATATACCAACGCCGGCAAATCCACGTTGTTCAACCGGCTGACCGAGGGCGAGGTTTACGCCGCGGATCAGCTGTTTGCCACGCTTGATCCGACCCTTCGGCGGCTTAATGGCAGCGACGGGGCGGACGTGATTCTGGCGGATACGGTGGGGTTTATCCGTCACCTGCCGCACGAGCTGGTGGCGGCGTTCAAATCCACGCTGGAGGAAACCCGCGAAGCCGACTTGCTGTTGCACGTCGTTGACGCGGCGGATCCCGTCGGCCCGGAACGGGTCGATGCGGTGCGTGCCGTGCTGAAAGAGATCGGTGCCGATCAGGTGCCGCAGATTCTGGTCAACAACAAGATCGATCTGCTGGGGCAGCCCCCGGGCCGCGTGCGCCGCAAGGAAGCCGAGAGCGTATTTGTCTCCGCGCAGACCGGCGCCGGCGTCGAGTCGCTGCTCGAAGCCGTGACCGAGCAGCTGAGCGGCCGGCGGCAGCCGATGGAAATCCAGGTGGCGCCGGCGGAAGGTCGGCTGCGGGCCCGGCTCCATGAGCTGGGACTGGTCATCGCTGAACGCCATCTGGACGATGGCAGCTGTACCGTGTCGATTGAAGTTGCGCCCCGGGAGCGCAGCCTGCTGGGCCGAGAGTGGCCCGAGCGGTTTGCAGCGCCACCGGAACAGGACGTACCGCAGGCTCCGGCCGCGGCCGTCAAAAGAATGTAGCTCTATACACAACAACCAATCTGCGCACCCCTCGCGGGGGTGCGATAGAATAACGGATGGATTCGGCGGGCTCCCCGCCTAACTCTTCACGATAGGAAAGCCAATGGCCTGGAACGAACCCGGCAACGGGAAAGACCCCTGGAAATCAGGAGGTGGCGGCAACGAGCCGCCGGATCTGGACGAGGTGTTCAGGAATCTACAGAACCGCATCAGCGGTATTTTTGGCGGTCGCCGGCGGGGCGGTAGCAGCGGCGGCGGTAACTCGGGCATGTTTGTGCTCGGCGCCATCGCTCTGGGTATCTGGCTGCTGGTGGACTCGGTATACACCATCGACGAGCCGGATCGGGGCGTGGTGCTCCGCTTCGGGCAGCACGTCAAAACCATGCAGCCCGGGCTGAATTTCACCCTGCCGCGGCCGTTCGACTACGTGTATCGCGTCAACGTGGAGCAGATTCGCTCCGACGTCTCTGAGGGATACATGCTGACCCTGGACGAGAATATCGTCGACATGAAGCTGGCCACCCAATATCGGGTGAAGGAAGCCGAGTCGTTCCTGTTTAACGTCCGGGATCCGGAAGATACGCTCGGCCAGGCGGCGGAGTCGGCCATGCGCCAGGTGGTCGGCGACAACATCATGGACTTTGTGCTGCTGGAAGGCCGCTCCGAAATCTCGCTGCAGATTCGCGAATCGCTGCAGGAAATTCTGGACCGCTACGAAACCGGCATGGAGGTCACGGCGGTAAACCTGCAGGAAGTGCGTCCGCCCACCGAGGTGAAAGAAGCGTTTGACGACGCGATCAAAGCCCGGGAGGACAAGCAGCGGTCGCAAAACGAAGCGCAGGCTTACGCCAACTCGACCGTGCCGGAAGCGCGCGGCGCGGCAGCAAGAATTCTGGAAGAGGCGCAAGCGTACAAGGAGGCGGTAACCGCCCGGGCGCAGGGTGAGGCGCAGCGCTTCAGCCTGCTGCGGGCAGAGTTTGAAAAGGCGCCAGAAGTCACGCGCCAGCGGCTCTACCTGGAAACCATGGAGTCGGTGCTGGGCAATACGTCGAAGGTGATCGTCGACGTGGACCAGGGCAATAACGTGATGTATCTGCCGCTCGACGAGATCATCCGCAACACCGCGCCCGCGGTGCGTCAGCAGCAGGGACGCCGGGACTTCAATACCGATAGTCCGGCCGTCGAATCCAACTACGACCCGCGGCAGAGTCCGCGTCGGCCGAGGGACGGAGGCTAAAACATGAAAGGTATTTTTCTGGTTCTCGCAGGCCTGCTTGCAATCCTGCTTTATCTCTCCGCTTTCACCGTTTCCGAGGTGGAGTACGCCGCCAAGTTTCGGCTGGGTGAGGTGGTAAAGACTGATTTTGAGCCCGGGCTGCACTGGCAGGTTCCCATCGTCAACAACGTGCGCAAGTTTGATCGGCGCATCCTGTCGCTGGACGCGCAGCCGGAGCGCTTCATCACGTCGGAGAAAAAAGACGTGATCGTGGACTCCTTCGTGAAGTGGCGCATTGCCGACGTGCGGAATTTCTACGCCGCCACGAGTGGCGGGGACGAAGTGCGGGCCCGGCAGCGACTGGCGCAGATTATCGCTGACGGCCTGCGGGCGGAGTTTGCCAAGCGCACGCTGCAGGAAGTGATTTCCACCGAGCGGGAAGAAATCATGACTTCGCTTGTGATTCGCGCCAGCGACGTGGCCAGCTCCCTCGGCATTGAAATTGTCGACGTGCGGATCAAACGCATCGATCTGCCGGATCAGGTGTCCAGCTCGGTGTTCAACCGCATGCGCGCCGAGCGTAAAGAGGTGGCCAATCAGCTTCGCTCCGAGGGTAACGAGGAAGCGAACAAAATTGCCGCGAACGCCGACCGCCGCGTGACGGTGCTGCTGGCGGAGGCGGATCGGGAAGCTGCCCAGGTCCGCGGTGAAGGCGATGCCCAGGCGGCGGATCTCTACGCCACGGCGTACGACCAAAACCGCGAGTTCTACGCGTTTTACCGGTCCTTGCAGGCCTATCGCCAGACCTTCGGGAACGGCGGCGACGTGATGCTGCTGGATTCGAGCTCGGAGTTCTTTGACTATTTCGACCAGCAGGTAGACAACTGATCCGGTAAACGCATGTCTGATCTGGCGGCAGCCCTGTGCCTCGTGCTGATCCTGGAGGGGCTGCTGCCGTTCGCCAGTCCCCGCTCCTGGCGGGAAGCGGTGAGTCAGCTGGCTAACTTCAGCGATCAGACGCTACGAACCATTGGCGGCGTGTGCATGCTGCTGGGGCTGACGCTGCTGATCCTGGTAAAGTGATGGGGAAATGACGGGGAAAAGCGTCCTCGTCCTGGGCACCCAATGGGGTGACGAGGGCAAAGGCAAAATTGTCGACCTGCTGACCGACCGGGTCAGCGCCGTGGTGCGCTTTCAGGGCGGCCACAACGCCGGGCATACCCTGGTGATCGACGGCGAAACCACCGTGCTGCATCTGATCCCCTCGGGCATCCTGCATCAGAGTGTCGAATGCCTGATTGGCAACGGCGTGGTGCTGGCGCCGGGGGCGCTGCTGGATGAAATGGAGCGCCTGGAATCCCGCGAAGTGAACGTTCGGGAGCGGCTGCGTATCAGCGCCGCCTGCCCGGTCATCATGCCCTACCACCAGGCGCTGGACCTGGCGCGGGAAAAAGCCCGCGGGGATCTGGCGATCGGCACTACCGGCCGCGGCATCGGCCCCGCCTACGAAGACAAGGTGTCCCGGCGCGGTCTGCGCGTGGCCGACCTCTATCACCCGGAGCGGGTTTCCGAGCTGCTGCGCGGCGTGATGGATTACCACAACTTTGTGCTTACCCGGTATCTGCGGGCCGAGGCGGAAGATGTGGAGGCAACTATCGATCAGGCGCTGGAGTGGGGCGAGGCGCTGCAGCCGCTCACCGGCGACGTGGTGGCCGCAGTGGCGTCCCACCGGGCCGCCGGCCACGACATCCTTTTTGAAGGCGCCCAGGGCGCCATGCTGGACATTGATCACGGCACCTATCCCTACGTCACTTCCTCCAACACCACAGCCGGCGGCGTCTGTACCGGCGTTGGCATCGGGCCGGGCGAAGTCGACTACGTGCTGGGCATCACCAAGGCCTACGCCACCCGCGTGGGCGGCGGGCCTTTCCCCACTGAGCTGAACGACCGGGTTGGCGGGCGCATGGCCAAACGCGGTCATGAATTTGGCGCCACCACGGGCCGCGCCCGGCGCTGCGGGTGGATGGATGCGGTGGCGCTGCGCCGGGCGGGGCTGGTGAACGGCGTCAGCGGTCTGTGCGTCACCAAGCTCGACGTGCTGGATGGCTTTGAAACGATTCGCATGGCCATCGCCTACCGGCTGGAGGGGCAGGTGATCGACGCGCCACCGGTGGACGTGGCCGACTATGAACACTGCGAACCGATCTATGAAGACTTTTCCGGCTGGGATGAGTCGACCCGGGGCGCGACCAGTTGGGACGACTTACCGGCCAACGCCCGCCGCTACCTGGACCGCCTGTCATCCGTAATCGGGAGCCCGGTACATCTGGTTTCTACCGGTCCCGAGCGCAGCGAAAATATTGTCCTCCACCATCCCCTGGACTAGCTGCGGCTCCCCGCCGTAAGCCTAACTACGCTTTCTTCGCCGGAGCAGTATCCGCACGGCCGCCCCTGCTAAAATCCTGCTGTGACTGGCCAAGCCGACAAATGGGATCAGCTGCTCACCACCGGTGGCGGCCTGCTCGCGGGCGGGGAAGAACCGGCGGAGGACTGGAGCGGACGCCGCCTGGGCGCCTTTGAGCTGACGGAGCAGATCGGCGTCGGGGGCATGGCGAGTGTGTATCGCGCCAAGCGGGTCGACCAGTTTGAGCAGCAGGTTGCCATCAAAGTGCTGGCGGCGGAGCTGGCGGAGCCGGAGCACCAGCAGCGCTTTGTGCAGGAGCGGCAGATCCTCGCCCGGCTGGATCACCCGGGGATCGCGCGCATCATTGACGGCGGCGTGGCGGACGACCGGCCCTACCTGGTGATGGAACTGGTTACCGGCCAGCCGTTGGACCAGTACCTTCAGTCCGAGCAGCCGGAGTTTGCCGACCGGGCGCGGATCCTGGCGGGTATCGCCCGGGCCGTGCAGCATGCCCACGGCCATCAGGTGGTGCATCAGGATCTCAAGCCCGCCAACGTGCTCATCAATGAGGACGATGAACCCAAGCTGCTGGACTTTGGCATTGCGGGCGCTGGCGAAAGCAGCGAGTCCCGCCCGTTCCTGCTCACCCCGCTTTACGCCGCGCCGGAGCAGTATGCGGAGTCGTCCACCAGCGCCGCCACGGATATTTTTCAGATGGGCGTGCTGATCTGCCGCACGCTGACCGGTGAACATCCATTTATCGCTGACGCCCGTCCTTCCATGCCCGAAGTGCGCCGGCGCATGGAAGCGGCGGTGCTGCGGAAAGGGCTAACGTCGCGGCTGCCGGCCGGCCTGCGGGAAGACGTGGATCACATCCTGGCCTGCTGCCTGGCGGCGGATCCGGCGGCGCGCTACGAAACGATTGCGCATCTGAAGCAGGACCTGGAGGCGCTGGCCGACGACCGGCCGCTGCCCGGACGCTTGACGGAGTCCGGTTACCGGCTGCGACGATTTCTGCGGGGCCGCCGGCTGGAGCTGGGGGTGGCCGCGGGGCTGGCGGCGGCGGCCGTGTTTGCCGCCACGGCGATCTGGCAGGAGCTTGAGGATCGTCGGGCTCAGGTGGCAGCCAGTGGGGAAAATACCGCAGCCATGGGTGAGGTGGTCTCGGAAATACTTCAAATCATCGATCCGCTGACGCCGGGGGCGGAGCCGCTGGACGATGTGATTTCTTCGGCCAATTTTGAAAAGCTCACCACGGCCACCCGAGATCAGCCCCAGGTGCAGCGCGAGATGGTGATCAGCAGCGGCCGCGCGCTGCTCGACAGCGGCCGCTATGGGGCGGTGATCAACCTGGTGGAACCGCTGGTGGCGGAGCTTGAAGCGGTGGACCCCAAG
>JBCCVP010000076.1:0-21618 GCA_039195135.1 Pseudomonadota bacterium
AATTTGCCTGAGACAACCGTCGGCGAAACCTGAGTGTTGAATCCGCCGCGTCTTCGGCGGCGCTTCAGGCCGGCGCCACTTCGTCACAGAAATAGTCGGCGACCTCACGGCGAAACAGCAGGCCCAGGGCAATGAACTGGACAATCATAAACAGACCGATGCCGACGTAGACAGTTAGCGGCGACGCCATCGTGGCGGGCATCGGGTGAAACACCTGAGTCAGCAGGCCCTGCCCATAGTCAAACACGCCCAGCGCGTTGTAAACCACCAGGACGCCCCAGACCTGCACCCCGCGACCGGTCCAGAACAGATAGACCATGGCAGGCACCAGAAAACCCAGCACCGAATCGCTTAGCCAGGGGCCGAACCAGGCATCCGGCGCGGGGCCTCCGAAGGTCTCCACCGACGACAGAAACAGCACCGTCTGAGCGCGAAACACGGTTGCGGTCATCAAGATTGCAATGGCCCATTTGAGTTGCTTAGTCACTCCGATACTCCTGTTTCATTGGGACTCACCTGTTTGCGGAATTCGCGTGGGGTCTTCCCGGTCCATTTCCGGAATGCGCGCTGAAACGCCGTGCTGTCCCGGTAACCCAAAAGGTGAGCGACCTGCTGATTGCTGAGGTCACTCGCACGCAGGTAGCGCTCAGCAAGCCCGCTGCGCGTTTCGTCCAGCAGTGATTGAAACGTTGTGCCTTCGGCACGCAAGCGCCGAAACAGAGTGCTCTTGCTGATCTTGAGCCGCGAACACACATGGCTGAGACCTGGCTCGGTGGTGCCCAGGGCCTCGAGCACGGTGGCCCGAACCCGGTGGGTGATAGGGCTGTCACCGGAAAGTATCAGTGACTGGCTCCTCAGGTCTTCCTCGGTGGCCCGCCAGAGTTTCTCGTTGTGAGAGATGAAGGGTGTCCGGGTGTGTTGCGTGGCGTAGCGGACGGAGGGCGGGCCTTTTTCGGGCGTCACACCGAACACTTCTTTTAGACCATGCCTCTCCGCCCCGGGCAGCGGCAGGGTGATGCCGAGCGGGAAAAATGGGCGCGTAGCCATCGCCAGAGCCGTTGCCTGCAGGTAAACAAGCTGAGCACTGCTCAAGGTTGGGGGCAGGGTGGTGGTTTGCCTGTCGGGGAGCACCCGCAGGGTAAAGCTGTCCTTCGTAGAGGTGGTCGCAAAACGCATAGGGCCGAACAGGTGCTTGTAGCGAGCGAATCGGGACAGGCCCGTTTTGAAGTCGGGCGCCGTCGACATGGCAAACAAAATCGGAATGGCTGGACCGCCGGCCATTCTCTGCCCCAGAAAGCGGGTGACATCAGCCTGGTCCGTCAGTTCGATCATCGCATTCCAGAGGGCAATGAACTCATCCGCGGAGACGAGAAAGGCGGGATCTTCCCGGTCACCGACAAAAGCCACCAATCCGGCACGCTCCATCACATTGGACCAACTGAGTCCAAGAATGGCGCAAAGGGGACCGGAAAGAACCGCCGACGTGTAGACCGCACGGCTGCTGCTTTCAGGCACTTTTTGTTATCCCAGCTGAATCCTGGCCATTAATGCCACGGCTCGTGCTGCGGGACAATCAGCCTGGTCTGATCTGCCAATAGTTGACCTGATCTGCATCTTCCATGGGCCGGATCGGATTTGGTGGCCGCCACCCTGAGCTCCTTTGAATGGTGACTGACGGCCTATTGCGCAGCTGGGGGAACGACTCATACTGTATACAGTATGCAGATCAGCTCAAAGAGCATCAGCACCGCGGCTGCCGATGCGATCCGGGAGATGATCGTTGACGGGCAGCTTGAAGACGGCACTCGCATCAACGAGGTGCACCTCGCTTCTGCGCTGAACATCAGCCGCACACCGCTGCGGGAAGGTTTGATGCGCCTCGTTGCAGAGGGTGTGGTGACCACGGAGCCGCGGCGCGGTTTTTTTGTCGCGCCGCTGACGCTGGAAGATTTTCAGCAGGTCTATGAGATCCGTCCGATCCTGGATCCGGCGGCGCTGCAGCTTGCGGGCATTCCCGTGCCCGCGGAGATCGAGCGGCTCAAGAAACTCAATGTGGCCATGATGGCTGCGCGGAAGCCGGCCCGGGCCATCGACCTGGACGATGAGTGGCATCGCACGCTGCTGGCGGGCTGCCCCAACCGGGTGCTGCTTGGCCTGATCGATCAGATCATTGGCCGCACCCGCTGCTACGAACACGCGCTGTTTCGCGAGACGGACAACGTCTGGAACGCGGGCGACGAACACGACCAGATTATCCATGCCCTGGAAAACGGCGACCTCAACGGTGCCTGCGACGGGCTCAAACGCAACATGCAAAGCGGCGTTGGGCCCATCGTGGATTGGCTGAAGCGGCGCAAACAAGGTGAAGGAGAACACGAATGACACGATCAAAATCCCTGTCGGCTCTTGCCGCGATCCTGGCCGCCGGCGCGTTGGCCACCGGCAGCTGCACAGCGGCGGATCATTCAGCCACGGGTGCCTGGGCGGGCGTCTGGGTGGCGGATGTAGACTTTGGCCCCCGCCTTGACGGCCCCGTAACCCTGCACCGCGTCGACGGCGGCTGGGTGGCGGACGTGCAGGGCGAACGAGCCGTGGTTGAGCAGGCGCCGGGCGACGGCGGGACGCAGTGGAAGTTCTCCCTGGTCAATCAGGGGCATTTTACCGGTCAGCAAGCCGCGGGGGAGGCCGCTATCATCGGCCACTGGATCCAACCGCCCGGAGTCGTGCAGGGCTATCCATTTGCCACCCCGCTCACCCTGAGTGCGGCTGGCGAGGACGCCTTTGTCGGCACCTTGCGACCCTTCCGACAAACGGTCTCCCTGAACATTCCTCTGGTTCCGGACGCAAGCAACGCTGGCGCCGGTGAAGATCGTTACCGGACCCATCTGCGAAATCCCGAGCGCAATCTCGGCGTATGGTTTCGCATCGAGTCAGCCGTTGCCGAGGGCGGGAACATCAGCTTCTACGACGGTGACGGATCCCGCCTCGCCGTTGCCCAGGTGACTGTTCCCGGTGGACGATTCACGCTGGTCTTTCCGCGCTTCGACCAGACGATGGATTTCACCCGGCGCGCCCGGGACGACGCTCCCGGCTTCTACCCGCAGCGCGATCCGGCTCCGGTCGAGGCGCTGCTGCGTCCGGCGCAGCTGGACGACGGCTGGGAATCGGTGGCGCCTCGTACTGCCGGTCTGGACGAAAAGCTCCTGCTGGAGATGCTGAATGACATTCGGGCTTTTGAACCGGAGCAGCTGCGCGCGCAGTACATCCATGCGCTGCTGATTGCGCACCGCGGCAAGCTGGTCTTTGAGTCGTACTTTCACGGCTACCACCGGGAGCGGCCGCACGATTCCCGGTCCGCCGGCAAGTCGTTGGGCTCCGTGCTACTGGGTGCCGCGATCCTCTCCGGCGCGATCAAGAGCGTCGATATGCCCTTGTACGATTTCTACGGCGGCGTCGACGCGTTCGCCAACCCGGACCCGCGAAAGGCTCAGATGACGCTGCGCCATGCGGTAACCATGTCGCCGGGCCTGGATTGCGACGACGGTAACTACGACTCACCGGGCAACGAGGACGTAATGCAGAGCCAGGACGCGCAGCCGGACTGGTATCGCTACACGCTTGATCTCCCGATGCGCGCCGACCCCGGCGAAGCCGATATCTACTGCACCGCCGGCATCAACCTGATCGGCGGCGCCATCAGCAAAGCCACCGGAAAAACCCTGCCGAGGTTCTTCCACGAAACCCTCGCGGTGCCGCTGCAGATGGGTTACTACCAGATGAACCTGTCACCTCTGGAGCGGGGCTACCTGGGAGGTGGCATCCGGCTGCGCCCGCGCGACTTTCTCAAGCTGGGGCAGCTTTATCTCGACGGCGGTACCTGGAAAGGCCAGCGCATCGTGTCAGAAGACTGGGTACGCGAGTCGGCCAAAGGACACAGCTCGATCAACAGCGAGGGTGACTACGGCTTCGGGTGGTGGCGGCGGGACTTCCGCGTTGGCGACAAGACGATCTCGTCCTACCAGGCGGCGGGCAACGGGGGGCAGATGATGTTCATCATCCCCGAGCTTGAGCTCGTCGTCCTGTTCAATGCCGGCAATTACAGTGATGGCCGTACCCGAGGAGAGTTCCGCGACCGGTACATGCAGGGGGCGATCCTCCCGGCGGCGCTTGCGGCGAAATAGCAATTTCGACGCCCGGTCCCCGCGGCCGGGCGTCAGCTCAACACTTTCGTATTTTGCTGTTCAGCGCCGTCATGGTGAACGGCTTCTGCAGAAACTCCACCTTCGGCCCCCGGTGAATAGAGACAAGAGACTATAGGGGTCGACTCCCCGGGCCTGCCGGGGACAGCTCAGCCGGCTCGTAAGGGACCGTAAGACTTCGGTAAGGACTAAAGGCCTCGGCTGCCCCAGGCTAGGCTAATGAAAATTTCTACACTGATTGTGATGGGTGCCGGACTCTTGTCGGCTGGCGAGTTACCACAACCTGCCCGTGAGCACGGCAAAGGATTTGTCCTGCCCCCTTCGACCTTTCGGGTGGGAGCCTTTGGTCCGGGCTGCGATTTTTCCAGCCTGCAGCAGGCGATCGATGCGGCCCAGGATCGGGACCGTATCCTGGTGGCTACCGACGCTGTTTTTTCCGTTCAGGCGACCATCGATCGCACACTGACCGTTGTCGGCGGCTATGACAGCTGCCTGGCTGAGGAGCCAGGCACCGCGCAAACACGGTTGGTCGGGCTGGGCACGGGCAGCGTGCTGACGGTCATCGCCACCGCGTCGAACATTAATCCCCAGATCACGCTCCGAAATCTGAGTATCAACGGCGGCAGCAGCATGGCGGGCGGTGGCCTCTACGCCGACGGCGACCTGGACCTGAGATTGGAAAACGTCACGATTGCTGACAGTGAGGCTTCCGGCGAGGGTGGCGGCCTGATGCTGTTTGATCGGGTGCGCCTTTCGGTTGTCGATCGGCTCTTGCTGTCTGGCAACAGTGCCAATACCGGCGGCGGGCTGTATTGCGATGGAAGCAGCATCGTGGTTGAGGGAAATCTCAGCATCAGCAGCAATACCGCCGATCAGGTGGGGGGTGCGGACCTGCGCCACTGCGCCCTGACGACGCTTGCGGGATCGCAGCTGCACATAGGTTCAAACCAGAGCGATCTGACCTCGGGCCTGCAGGCGATAAACGGCAGCACCCTGGATATCGCTGGGGATTTAGTTTTCCGGTTCAATGAATCGAGCCACCGAAGCGCCATGGTTGTCTCTGGGCCGGGAACGGTCGCCAACGTTTCCGGGCCGCATACCCTGTTTGAGGGAAACGTGATCTCGTCTCCCCTCGCTCAGGGATTGGGGTGGCCCGCAGCACTGCAGGTTTCC
This sequence comes from Pseudomonadota bacterium, assembly GCA_039195135.1. GTDB lineage: Bacteria > Pseudomonadota > Gammaproteobacteria > Xanthomonadales > SZUA-38 > JANQOZ01. The sequence goes on from JBCCVP010000076.1 coordinate 5,373, forward strand.
GACCAGGCGGTGACGGAGTTCACGGGCGGCCCGGCAGGATGCCGCTTGACGCTGGTGGACTCCACCCTGAACAACGCCTGCACCGGATTTATCGATAACCAATCCACCCCCGGCGTCGGTGCCGCTCGCGCGACCGACGGTTCGCTGACGCTGCATAGAGCTTTTTTCGGAGAGAATGAGAGCAGAGTTGGCTTTGCCCAGGCTATCGAGGCAGGTGCCGGCGGTGATGTGGACCTCCAGGCCAATGTGTTCTTTGAGCATGCCGGAGACATGCCATTGATAGTTGCAGATGATTCTCAGGTATCTGCGATTGCCAGCACCTTCGTCAACAATGACTCGGTGACTGCACTTATTCGGGGCACCGGCGCGGCCACCACGCTGGCGCTGCATGCCCTGGTCACTTACGGAAACGTCGGGGATCTTCTGCAGGTCAGCGATGGGGCCAGCGCCGCGGGAACCTGTCTCTACGTCGAGGAGGGCAATGATGCCGGCGGCCTGGCCGTCGCCGGGACGGTCACGGCGACGGATATGAGAACGCCCGACGTTTCTGCGCGGGATTTCGCACCGTCACCAGGCAGCCGATTCCTGGACGCCTGTTCGGACACGGTCCATCCGCAGCTCGATCGCGATATTGTCGGCATGAACCGTCCCATTGACCTTGCAGACGTCCCTGACGTGCTGGGCCCCTACGATGCGGGGGCCTTCGAGCTGAACGAGGAGATCATCTGGATTAACGGATTTGAGGGTGGGTAGTGAGCTCGGAAAGAGAACATAAGCGGACGTAAGAAGTCGGTAAGGACTCCTGGCCAGGATTGCCCAAAGCTTCGGGCATGAGTCTTCTCCGATTAATTGGAATTACCGCCGGGCTGTGGATTGTCGTCAACGTGGTGAGCCACGCCGAGGGATCCGTTGCCGGGGGTTGTCCGCTAAGCCCGAGCGTCAGCCAACCAGAAACCGAATTGCCAGCCCTTGAGGAAGCGGCGGGCAAGGCCGCCGGGGAGCTACAAAAGTGGCCAGGTAATGGCGCGCTAACCGAGTGTTGTATGCCCTGGTAGCGCGCCGAGCTGAGGCCCTGGAACGAACTGGCCGGGCGGATCAGATTTCCACCAATCCGCGTCGGCCATCGCCCGGGGTCAAAAATGAAGAGCGGTTAACGGAATGAGGCACTGGGCGAGGTACACTCGGGGTACCCACAGCAGACCACGCTTCCAGCACCCGTTCGTTGACAACGCAGTTTCAAATTGGCGCCTTTCGGGTGGACGTGGAGGCGCTTCGCCTTTACCGATCCGACGAAGAGGTGGCGCTCGAGCCGCGGACGATGGCGCTGCTGGAGTACTTTTGCCGTCATCCCGGCGTTACGGTCAGCAAAGACACCCTGCTGGACGAGGTATGGGGCAGCGAGCACTTCTCGGATTCCGTTGTCACCCGGGCCATCTCTCTGCTGCGCAGCGCGCTGGGCGATTCGCGGGAAAACAGCGAGTACATCCAGACGGTGCCGCGGCGAGGTTATCGTTTCATTGCCCCGGTCGAGCCTCTGGAGGCCGTCTCGGAAGCTGTCGAAAACCGGCACTCGGTCACCGGGGAAGCCCGCCGGCGCTGGCCCTGGCCCTGGCCCCTTGTGGCCACGGTGGCAGCCGGGATCTTCATCTGGTTTGCCACATCGCCGCCGTTTAACGCCGGGCCGGCCGCGCAGGCCCATCCCCTGCAGGGGCTGAAGTCTATGGCGGTGGCGCCGTTTGGATCGGCGGCCGAAGCGGATCCTGCGTTTCCGCTGGCGGGTCTTCATGTTGACGTTGCCGCCCAGCTGGCGCGCCTCAAATCACCCCGGATCTATCTGCTGTCACCGGAGGAACTGGGGACCGGCGTCGTCCAGGCAGCCAGCGCTGCGGGGGCGGACGCTGTCCTCAGCGGCAGGGCTTTCCGGCAGCGGGCGGGATCGGTGCTGGAGCTTCGGCTGCAGAGCGTCGCCACGAACGAGATGATCTGGTCATCCGAGTATGAAATCGACCCGTCGCAAACCTTCGTCACGCGGCAGCAGATGATCCGTGACCTGGCCTCCCTGACCCGCGCTGGCCTGGCTCGCTGGGAATCACGCGAGCAGGGCACGTCGGTCAATACAGAGGCTTATGAAGCCTATCTGGAAGCGCTTTGGTTCTGGCGCCAGCGCACATCGGAGAGCCTCGCCCAGGGGCAGCAGCTGTTTGAAAGAGCGATCAGACTTGCCCCGGAGTTTGCCGACGCGCACGCCGGCGTGGCGCTCAGCTACCTGGCCCGAGTCAGCTATGGCTACGAGGATCCGGAACGAGGCTATGCGGCGGCCGCAGCGGCGGCCCGCAGCGCCATCGAACTTGATCCGGAAAACCCCTGGGCGCTGACGGCTCAGGGAGAGATAGCGTTTCAGCGGGACTGGGAATTTGAGCGGGCAGGTGAATTCTTTCAGGCGGCGATCAACGCGTCGCCCAGCGCGGTAGATGCCCATCAGTATCTCGCCGAGGTCCAGAGCATTCTGGGGCGGCATCCCCAAGCCCTGCAGACGGTGGAGACAGGCCTGTCCCTGCGCCCGGCCAGTCCCATACTGCTCGGCATCAAGGGGATGCTGCAGACGGCCGCGGGCGAATATGCCAGCGCCATCGCGACCATGGAAACACTGGAAAAAGCCGGGCCGACATTCAACTGGCACTACTGGTACTGGTCCTTTGCACAGCAGCGCAGTGGTGACTCTGAACGCGCGCTCCAGCTGCGGTTGGAAAGACTCAAGGGACGAATTCCCGCGGAGGACCTGGCCACCCTGAGGAACCGCCTGGCTAGCGAGGGCGGCAGCGCATTCTGGGAATACCAGCTGCAGCGATTGCGGGCCACGGAGGTATCGCCAAGCGCGGTCACGGCGTGCCTGCTGGCGGAGGCGCTAAGCGCCCTGGGCCGGGAAGACGAAGCCATGGATTCGCTGCGGACCGCCGTGGCGCTGCGCGGCGAGGCGTTTCCGATGATCCGTATCAGCCCCCAGTTCGATGCGCTGCGTGGCCGGACTGATTTCCAAACACTGCTGAACGAACACCGCCTGCCGGCTACCAGCATCAGCTACAACGCCTCATCTAGTCTCCCTTAGTCGACGGGGCACCCAACGAACCGCGCACCTCGTCCCGCTTCGCCTGGCTACAGGAAGGCCGGTGGCGGAAGCTCGATGCGCTCGGTGGTCAACGAACCATCGATCAGGAACTCCCGCACCACCTCCGTCACCGCTGGATCGACCATAAACAGATCGTGGCCGGCGTTTTCGATCACCAGCTGTTTGCCATTCTTAAACTGGCTTAACACCTCCGCATGGGCCTCGGGAAACGTGCGTCCATCCAGTGTGCCGGTGAGTATCAGCGCCGGAACCGACGTGCTCAACGGCTGACGAAACGTCTCGCCTAGATCGGGCACCGATTCCAGCACCCCGACAAAGTGGGGCATGGGGTAGTTCATGAAGTCGCCGAGCAGGGCGGATTCTGATTGCGCCTGAACCTGCTCGAGCCGTTCCGGGCTGATGCCGGAGGCGATATCCATGGCGGTCGACATGGCCGAAAGACCGAGGGGCTGCGCATACGCCATCTGATACGCGCCCATCGCGATCTGATCCAGCTGCCCACTGGCCAGGGCCGCGTAGGTTGCGGGCAGCTGTGCAACGTTGGAGGGATTTTTGGTGAGCTGGAAAGCAGTGAAGAACCGAATGATGGTGGAGTCGAAGGTGATCTGGAAGGGCTCCGTGCCTTGCCCCAGGCTCAGCGCCACGGTTGCCGGTTCCCGGTCCAGGTCACTTAGGACCTTGCGCATCGTGGCCACCAGGTTGGGATAACGCTTCGCGGCTTGCGGGTCCGCGTTCACCGCCGCCTGCACACGTTCGAAATATCGATCGGCATGGGCGGGCATCTTGACGGTCTGATCGAGGCCCTCGGGGCTGGCCAGCACCACCCGATGGATGTGATCTTCCATGTGGCTGATCGTGGCCAGAGCCAGATGGGTGCCGTAGCTGATACCCCACAGATTGAGTTTTTCTACACCCAGTGCCCGGCGCAGCAGCTCCAGGTCGCGGGCGCTTTCCCAGGTGGTATACGCGGCCAGATCAACGCCCTGTTCCTGCCAGTGCTTCTCGCAGAAGCGGGCAACGTCGCGGGCGTAGTTCAGCCAGTTCTCCCGCAGCAGCGGTGTCTCGATGGGAAAGGCCGACGGGCCGCGACAGCCCGGCGGGCGGTTCGACGCGCCCGTGCCGCGCTGATCCAGTGCGATCACGTCGGCCACCTCGCGCAGGGCCATAAACAGATCGAACCGGGCCCCCCGGGCGGTGCCGATGCCCGAGCCTCCGGGGCCGCCGGCAAGGTAGACGATGGGAAAGCCCGGCTTAGGGTTGGTGGAAGGGAACCGCACAAACGCGAGCGTCATGGCTCCCTTTTCGGGCTCGTCATGACGCGCCGGCACCTCAAACTCTCCCCACTCGGCCTGCACCGAGCGGGTATCACCGGTCTTGAATTCATAGGGCTTGAGTTTGATTTCAGCCAGAGCGGGAACCGGCAAAGCCAGCAGCGTAGCGATCAGCCAGGTACGTAACATAACCACCTCACAATCAGCATCGGCCCTCAATCTAGGCCGATAAAGCAGACCCAAACCACAAGCACTCCGTGAATCGCTCAACGGGCTGTTCCAACGTCTCATGGCGGCTTCCCGGCCCGTGCTAATCTCGCGCCATGTTTCGATGGATGTTGCTGTGGCTGCTGGCAACCGGTTCGGCCGGGGCGTCGGTATTCAGCGTTGACAGCTGTGTACATCGAGAGGGAGACGATCCCACGTGGGCTGCGTTGGGGATGGCCGCCAGCGATGGTTGGGATTCGCGCCATTGGTACGACGTTCGATTCCGAACATTGGCCTGGCTGCGCTGCCGGGTGGAAATTCCCGAGCTCTATCGCGCAGGCCAAAAGCCGATGGGCCTGTACGTCAGCGGTACATTATCCACGGAGATCTGGTGGAACGGGGAACTGCTCGGGCGCAATGGGCAGCCGGCCGGGAACGCGAAAAGCGAGACCGCGGGGGACATTAACGTCGTGTTTTTTGTGCCCCCGGAGCGGTTGCTGCCCGGGGATCAGACCCTGGCGATCCGTCTTTCCGCCCACCACGCGGGCTACCGCATCAACACGCCGCTGGACGCCCTGTACATCGCGCCGTATCAGAATCCGCTGTCCGTCATTCGAAACCAGTACCGACCCTCGATGTTCACCGTGGGCGCGCTGCTGCTGGCGGCGGCGTTTCTCGCCGGGATGTGGCTGCGAACGCGAACGGCCGCTTCAGCCTGGCTGGCCCTGGCCTGCGTTTTTGTATTGGGGCAACTGGGCGCGGAGGTGTCGCGGGCCTTCTGGTCCTATGCCTACAGCTGGCACGCGACGCGGCTGCTCGCTGTTTCGCTGTTTTCGCTGGCCGGTGGGTTTTGCCTGGTGGGCTATCTCACGGCTCGATTCGCCGGCTCGCGCCGGTGGCTGATTCCCATCGTGCTGGTCGGCGTGATCAGTATTCCGATCCTGCGCGTGCCTGATCTCATCACGATTCTGATCATCGCCACGAGCCTGGTCTGTGGTTTGGGTGTTGCTTTTGTTACGCTGCGCCGCGGGCAGCGCGATGCGTGGATAGCTCTGATCGCGCTGCTTGGCGCTTTGATCGTGCTGGCTCATGAGCCAACACAGTTTCTGGATCAGGGCCAGTTCCTGACCTTTACGCTGCTGCTATTGGTGTTTTTTGTCGACCATATCCGGTCCTTCGACCGGACCAGTCGGGAGCGAGACCAGGCGCAGCTGACGTCCGCACGATTGGAGTTGGAACTCCTGAAGAAGCACCTGCGACCCCACTTTCTGATGAATACGCTGACGTCCTTGAGCGAGTGGGTGGAGACCGCGCCGCGCACCGGCGTGGCCATGATCGACGCGCTGGCCAAGGAATTTCACACGCTCAATCGGGTGGCGGACAAGACCCTCATCCCCATCGAGGATGAGCTGGATCTCTGCCGCACGCATCTGCGAATTATGGGCTTCCGCCAGGATCTTGAGTTTTCTTTGGAGGTGGAGGGGGACCCCGTCGACGGGCTGATGATTCCGCCGGCGGTGCTGCATACGCTCGTAGAAAACGCCCTGACCTACGGGGCGTACCAGCAGGACACGACACTTACGTTAACGGTCGAGCGTGGCCCCCGGCGGGCCCTATTGACCTTGCGCGTGCCCAGCAAAGCGACGGACGCGGGGCCTGAAGGAACGGGGCTTGCCTACGTCCGGGCACGTCTCGCCGAAGCGTTCGGCGAGCGGTGGGTCTTTGACGGCGGCCCGGACAACCGCGGCAGCTGGGTTTCGCGGCTGGAGTTTCCCGGCGTGGCGCAATGAAGATCCTCGTGGTGGAAGACGAGACGGTGGTGGCCCGCCGCCTGCTGCGCATGCTCGCAGAGATTCTGGGCGACCACGCGTCGTTGACGCACCGCCGCACCCTCGATGAGGCGATGGACTGGCTCCGCGGGCATCCCGTAGACGCGCTGTTTCTGGATCTGAATCTGGCGGGAAAAAACGGTTTCGACATCCTGGCCGAGGCGGTGGCGGGGCCGCAGCAGACCATTGTGGTGTCAGCCAATACCGAGCGCGCCGTCGAGGCTTTTGAGTACGGCGTGCTGGATTTTGTTGCTAAGCCATTTGACGCTGCCCGCCTGCGGCTGGCCCTTGATCGGCTGGAGATGGGAAGTCCCGCAGCGCCGCCGAGGTATCTGGCGGTGCGCGGCGCCCGAGGCATCGAGATGATTGTGATCGACGCGATTGTGCTGATCAACGGCGCCGGTAACTATGCCGAGGTGGTGCTGGGTGATGGGCGCCGGGTTTTGCACGACAAATCGCTGGACGCGCTGACGCGCCTGCTCCCCGCCCAGTTCCAGCGGGCACATCGTTCCCACATCCTCAACCTGAACGACGTCGCCCGTCTGCAAAGCCTGCCCGGCAGCCGCTACCGGGCCGTGCTCAAAAACGGCGATCAGGTCCCGGTCAGCCGGGGACGGATCAAGGACTTGCGGCAGCAGATGATTTAGCCGCCGGCTGCAGGTGCTCCGCCAGCCACTGATGCACCTCGCCCCAGAAGTATCGGGCCTCCTTGCCGTTCATGATCCAGTGATTGGCATCGTGGAACACCAGCAGCCGCGATGGCACCTGCATGCGCTGCAGGTAGGTCCAGGCGGCAATCGTCTGATTCACCGGTACCCGGAAGTCTCTCTCGCCGATGGTGAGCATGGTCGGCGTTTTGAACTGGCCTGCGTAGCTGGACGGGCTCTGGGCTTTCCAGACTTTACTGTCGCCCCAGGCAGGGCCGCCGTTCATGCGCTCGCGGCTGTACACCACATCGCTGCTGGAATACTGCCCTTCGAGGTCTACCAGACCGGCGTGGCCGACCAGCGCGTCGAAGCGGTCGGTGGTGGCGAGCAGCCAGTTAACCAGATGCCCGCCATAGCTGGCGCCGGCGGCCGCCTGGCGATCCGGATCGATGAAGCCAAAGCGGCGGGTGGCCTCGTCGGCAGCCTCAATGAGCTCCTCGCCGGGCGTGGCCAGCGGATCTCCCTCGATGTTTCGCGAAAACTCGCGGCCGTAGCCCACGGAACCGGTGTAGTCCGTCAGCAGCACCACGTAGCCGGCCGAAGCCAGCAGGTGAGGGCTCCAGCGAACGTGGTCTGAATCCAGCGACGAGGCGAACGGCCCACCGTGGATAAACAGAACCAGTGGGTATTGCTTGTCCTCACTGAAGCCGGACGGCAGCGCCAGCCAGCTGTGAATGCGCCGGCCCTTGGAGCTCTCAAACCAGAACTCCCGGAATGCCGGACGGTCGAGCCCAGCCGCGCGAGCGACGTTAAACCCGGTGAGCGCGACATGCTCCCCGTTCCTTGGATTTACCCGCACGATCTCAGCCGGTGTTGCGGAACTCTGCCAGTTGGCCACCAGTCGATTGCCGGCGGGCACCGGAGTGCTGTATACGCCGGGCGAGTCGGCGGCCAGGGCACGCACGGCGCCGCCTTTCGCCGGCAGCGTGAACAGGCGGGTGCGGCCCTGATCATGGGCGTTGAGATACAGCGACTTTCCGTTTGTCGACAGCTCAAAACCGCTCACCGATCGGTCAAAATCCGCCGTGAGCACCTCGAGGGCACCCTTCAGGCTAGCGCCGCCCCACTTGGCCCGGGCAATTTCCGCGTGGTTATAGACATGCTCGTTGAAGGGGCTCCAGCTGCAATACAGATACTGCCCATCGGGAGAAAACTTTGCGCCGCTGCAGCTGTAGTCTTCCCCGGGCGTCATCGCCTCGGACTCCCCGCCGCCGGCGGGAACGCGGTAAAGCCCGTAGCGGACCAGGTCGTGGGCCGCCACGTGAAGATTCTCGGTGGCCGAGAAAATCAGCGCTTCACCGTCCGGCGTCCAGACAGCTTTCAGACTGTCGCCCGAAAGCGATGGCACGCCCGCAAAGCCGGGGCCGGCAACCAGTTCGGTTCCCACCAGCAGATCCGTCGCGGGTTGGCCCGCGGCCGCGTCCTGCACAAACAGGCGCGTTTGCAGATCATCGCGCCAGCGGTCCCACTGCCGGATCGGGAAGATTTCGTAGCGGGACACGTTGATGCCGCGGTCATCCCGGGCCTTTTTTTCCGCCTGATTGGCCTCATCGTCAGCGGCGCCGCGATACACCCGGCTCTCGTAGGCGATGCGGGACCCGTCCGGACTCCACTTCGGATTGGAGGCTCCGGTCGACAGATCGGTGATCGCAACCGCCTCCCCCGGTCCGTCCATCGGCAGCACGAAGACCTGCGATTTTGCGTCCTCTGCCGTGCTCCGTTTTGCGGAGAACGCGATCTGCGTGCCGTCCGGCGACCAGTCGACGCCCCCCTCGGCACCGGCCGTGGACGTGAGCCGCCGCGGCGGTGAGTTGCCGTCGATCGCGATCAGCCAGAGATCGGACACTTCGTCATCCTTGTCGTAGGCCGGCTCGGCGACGGACACGATCGCGTGGCGCCCATCCGGCGAGACCACCGGTGAACCTAGGCGTTTCATCAGCCAGACGTCTTCATGGGCGACTGGACGGAGCCCAGAGTCTTCCTGCGCAAAGGCCGTGGTGGCCAGGATCAGGATTAGAAAAAACCAATGGTGGCTGCGGTGCATGACCGTGTCCTTGAGGGGCGGGGCACGCCAGCATAAACGATCAGCTGGCGTGACCGGAAAGCCTGTGTTCTACCGTTTGCTCGATCGATGCAAACCTACCCCGGACTTCCTACGTCTTAGCATTAGGTTCCTCGTTGCGGATGCACAATGATCAATCCAAGCTTGCGGTCGAGAAGTGTGCGAGGCGCTGACTCGCGGCGTTCTTTCGCGGCAGCGCTTGCGTTGCTGCTCGTACTTGGCGGCACGGTCTCGGTTCAGCGTGCCCAGGCTGCCGAGGTGGCCGTTCCTAAGACGGCGCTCGAACTTGCGACTGAGATTCGTGCTGGCCGCCTGAGCGCAGAGGCGGTTGTGCAAACGCTGCTGTCGCGCATTGAGCAGATCGACCGATCGGGACCCACACTGCAAAGCATCATCACCATCAACCCGCAGGCTCTCGCCGATGCTCGGGCGATAGACGCCGCAAGGGCGTCGCAGCCCGATCAGAGCCGCTGGCTTCAAGGCGTGCCGGTGCTCGTCAAAGACAATATCGAAACGCGGGAAATGCCCACCACAGCCGGCTCCCTCGCGCTGCTTGCCAACGATACCGGGCGCGATGCCCCGATCATCGCCCGCCTCCGGGATGCAGGGGCGGTGGTGCTCGGGAAGACCAATATGTCTGAATGGGCCAACTATCGATCGCAGAACGGCGTTGCCGGATGGAGCGGCGTGGGCGGCCTCACCAGAAACCCCTTCGACCTGAGTCGGAGCACCTGCGGCTCTTCCTCGGGGTCCGCGGCCGCAGTGGCGGCGGGCCTGGCATCGGCGGCGCTGGGTACGGAAACCAACGGCTCGATCGCCTGCCCGGCAGCAGTTATGGGGCTCGTCGGATTCAAGCCGACGGTGGGGCTGCTGTCACGCACTCACATTGTGCCACTCTCACCGCGGCAGGACGGGCCGGGCGTGATCACTCATACGGTCGAGGATGCAGCGCTACTAGCAACGGTGATGGCCGGGACCGATCCGGCGGACACAGCAACCGTCGAGGCAGATGCCAGGCGCGAGGACTACGTGACCGCCCTCGAGAAAGGCATCCAATCGATGCGAATCGGTGTGTTCCGGTGGGCCGAAGGAGATAGCCCAGCCGTCTCCAAGGCGTTCAATGCAGCCCTAAAAGAGCTTGAGGCGGCGGGTGCCACACTGGTGGAGATTCAAACGTTCTCACCCCAGCCCGTACTTTGGCAAAGTGGGGACGCCGTTCTGCAGGCAGAGTTCAAGGCTGGGTTGAACGCCTACCTTGCCAGCGCTGCGCCGGCCGTACGGTCGCGTTCGATAGCGGAACTGATCGCGTTCAACAAGCAGCACGCCGACAGGGAGCTGGCCTTGTTTGACCAGGACACCCTCATCGCGGCGCAGAATGCACCTTCTGTTGAGAGCGAGGCGCATCGGCAAATCGTGGCCGAGTTGGTTGCCGGAGCGCGCGAGCACGGCGTGGATGCGCTACTGATGGAACATGATGTACGCCTTCTCGTGATGCCGAGCGCCAAGCCAGCCTGGCCCGCTGATCTGGCGCAAACGTCCGAGCCGTCGGGTGGTCTCCTCGGTGCGACCTGGCTGCCCGGCATGGCCGGCTATCCCACGCTCACCGTGCCCATGGGCGATCATCTCGGCCTGCCCCTCGGCATCATGTTTGTCGGAACCGCCTGGGACGACGCTGCGCTGCTTCGCGCGGGTGCCGCCTATCAGCGAAGAGCGGGCCATAGCTACGACCCCACCTTCTCCACTGGTGACTTCGAACGCCTTAAGCGGGCCTCACCGCTTAAGCCCTTTCGGCGATCACCGTAAACCCGCGCCCTGGATCGATCTACTTAAGTCCTCAAGGAAGGGCAAATTCCACGTCTGATCAAAGGGTATCCAAGGTCCCTGCGGTCTTGACCGGCGGCGTGAGGCCAAGTTTGTGGTGACATTTTGGCGGCACTGACCGTCATTAGGGTAGATACGTACTGGCGCGGGCCGCGGAGGCGCTGGAAACGAGGAAGTTGCGTGGAGAGCAGGCTAAGGAAGCCAGGCCTAGATACCCGCGTTTATGTGAGAATTGACCGGCCGGTTCGTCACTCAAGTTATTCAATGCGATCTATTACACGTAATTCAGGTGCGCTTTAGACGTGTCGTTCAAGAGCGGCCGCGAATGGTTCCAGGTTGGCGAGAATGCCGAAAAGGCAGGGAATCTGACAGTTGCCCTCAATGCGTATCGAAGATCGGCAAAGGCAGAGCCCCGGGTGGCGGCGCCCTGGATCGGACTTGCCCAGGTGCTCGACAAAAACCAGCAACCGCGAGATGCGCTGGAGTGTTTAAAAAGAGCCGTCGTCGTGGAACCGGAAAACCCTCTCGCCCTGCGCCGGCTGGCGCGGTCCTTTCAGGGCCTTGGGGATGTTGAGTCCGCAGAGGCGGCCTACAGACGTTCGCTAAGCCTGGATCCGCAAAGCAGCCACGGTGAGCTGGGGCTGGCGCAGCTCTATGAAGATATCGGTGACTCAGCCTCGGCGGCCGATCGCTACCGCGCTCTGCTGCAGCGCGAACCGGGCCATGCAGAAGCGCTAAACGGCCTTCTCGGCCTACATGCTCACCTTGACGTGAACAGCGACCTCGCCCGCGCCGAGCAGGCGATGCAAGGGGCTGAGGATCGTGACAAGGCACTGATTGGCTACGGTCTTGGCAAGGCGCTGGACAAGCTTGGCGATTACGATCGGGCGTTTGACGTCCTGACGGTGGCCAACCAGGCCAGGCGGGCGGTGACGGGAAAGTTCGACCGACAGGCGTTCGATGCGCGCGTCGAGAAGTTTCTGTCACTTTTCCCCCGCGCGTTTATCGAAGACCGCAGGCATTGGGGGGATGCTTCGGAGAGGCCGGTGTTCGTGGTTGGGCTGCCGCGTTCCGGCACAACGCTCACGGAGCAGATCATTGGCTCTCACCCGCAGTGTTTTGGCGCAGGCGAGTTGCCGATACTCTCGGACCTTGCGACCGGCACGCCGGATCGCCTAGAGCGGCCGCGCGCGGCCTGGCCTGACAACGTGTCGGATCTCCATGACGCGCACATTCGCGCCATCGGCGAGGACTACTCGGGGCAAACGGCCAAGCTCGCCCCCAGCGAGTGTATCCGCATCGTCGACAAACAGCCGCTCAATTTCTGGCACCTCGGTCTGGTCGCGATCGCCCTCCCGAAAGCCAAGGTCATCCACTGCACCCGGGATATCCGCGACGTCGGCCTGTCGATCTACACGCAGAACTTCCACCCCAGTCAGCGATGGTCGACCAGCCTGGAAGATATCGCCTACTACTGGCGGGGCTATTGTCGAATCATGGCGCATTGGGAATCGGTAGCAGGCCTTGACATGAAAACGGTGGCCTATGAATCCACCGTTTCCGATCTTGAGTCCCAGGCTCGGTCGCTGCTGGGCTTTCTGGAGCTTTCATGGGACGACCGCGTGATGAGTTTTCATAACAACGAGCGTGCTGTCCAGACCCCGAGTCGATGGCAGGTCAGGCAACCGCTGTACCAGAGTTCGAAGGCAAAGTGGCGTCACTACGAAGCTCATCTTGGGCCGCTCATCGATGCCGCGGCGTCCGATTAGACCATGACTACGAATCAGCGAGCGGTCCGGGGACGGAGCACTGGCTCACTGCGCGGCATGGCCGTGCTGATCCATCGCCACGTTGGCCTGGCTATGGCCGGTTTTCTTTTGCTCGCCGGACTCACCGGGGCGATCATTGTCTGGAACGACGAGCTGGACGCGGCGATTAACCCTGAGCTTTACCACGCACCTCCGCCGGAGCCGGGCGCGACCATTCTGGACCGTCTTGCGCTGCGAGAGCTTACGCTTGAGCAGCTGCCGAACGCGGAAATTGACTACGTACGCCTGGAGCAGGCGCCGGGGAAGAATGCGGTCTTCGGCGTTGCCGGCGCCATCGACCCGGCGACCAACGAGCACCGTAAGCTCGATTTCGACGAGGTGTTTGTGAACCCCTTTACCGGCGAGATTGTCGGCCGTCGCACCTGGGGCGATATCAGCGAGGGGGTGATCAACCTGATTCCCTTCATCTATAGGTTTCACTACACGCTGGCGCTAGACATCATCGGTACCTACCTCTTCGGCATCGTGGCGCTGCTGTGGACCGTTGACTGTTTTGTTGGTGCCTGGCTGACTTTTCCGCGGCGTCGGTCAAGACAATCCTCGCGACCCAGGTCGAACAGCTGGCTAAAGCGCTGGTCAACCGCCTGGCAGGTTCGCTGGGGTGCGCCGGCGCCCAAGCTAAATTTCGATTTGCACGTTGCCGGCAGCCTCTGGCCCTGGGCGATGTTGCTGGTTTTTGCCTGGAGCGGCGTAGCGTTCAATCTCAGCGAAATCTATCGGCCGGCCATGGCCCCGTTTTTTAAGTTTCAGGAAAATCCGGGCCGCCGCGTCAGCCCGAACGAAAGGGCCACCCCCATGTCCTGGTACTCAGCGGTCGACAGAGGGCACGAGCTGGCTGAGGCGCTCGCGACGAAACGCGGTGTCACGCTTGGCGAGCCGTACGATATCTACTACGACCACCACGGCCATCTGTTTGCCTACGGCGTGCGCAGTGATCTGGACATCAGTGCGGATTTCAACAGTATCGAAGTGAAGTTCGACGCTGCGACCGGTGAGTATTTCGGACAGTTTTTGACCGTGGGAGAGGCCGCGGGCGATACGGTGACCGAGTGGATACTCTCGCTGCACATGGCCGCCGTGTGGGGACTGCCTTATCGCATTTTTGTGACCTTGCTCGGTATTGTGGTTGCAGTTGTCAGCGCTACCGGCGTGCTGATCTGGTGGCGTAAGCGACGCGCGCGCGTTGCCGCATCGGAGCGTCGTTCTCGCAAACTAAGCCGCCCGCTAACGAGTCCAGAAGTGACTTCCCGCAGCTAGCGGAGATCTTTCAACGCCTGCGCCCGTGGCGTAAACTGCCGCCCTGACTTCGGGAATGATAATTGTTCGCAATTAGCATTGTCCCCGCAGTTTTTTCCTGTGCCGCAGACGCATCCTGGCGATGCGCCTTTTGTGTTGTCCAGGGCGAATCCACGGCGTTAGGCGTTCTCTCATTCCTATGCGCGAGCATGACAATCGGCGCTTATTCGCCAACGACCAAAGCCTGGAGGTCTGCGAGGATCGTCCGTCCGCATCGGCGGACTGCCGGGTGGAGGAGCTCTCCAGAACCTACCTCCGGGAACTTGCGGACGGCATTCGAAGCCGTTTTGGCAATGGCCCGCCGGACCCGGAAGACGTTGCCCAGGAAGCTTTCAGTCGTCTTCTTGAAGCCGACCACACGCCCAAGATCAAGAACCTGAAAGCCTACCTGTGGCGAACGGCCCGGAACCTGGTTTTCGACGCGACCAAAGCCACAAAAACCCGTTCGAAGTACGAATTCGACATCGAAGCGATGTTTTTCCCCCTCCGGGGTGACAATCTGAGTCCGGAAACCGTCGTTTCAGCGAAGGAGCAGCTAAGGCTCATCAATGATGTCCTGCGACAAATGCCGGAGAAACGGCGTCGCGCGCTGGTGTTGTATCGAATCGAGGGGCTGACAATGGTTGAAGTTGCCAGGCAGTTACGTATCGGACATTCCGCCGTGCACAAGCATCTCGTTAGGGCGCACGCTGAGTTAAATGCGGTTTTCGCCGAGGACCGGCATGACCAGTAAGGCGGTCCCCTCGTTCGAGGACAGCACGCAGGATGTGCTGGCGCGCGCCCACGACTGGATTCTGCACCTGGAAAGCGACACCGCAACGCAGCAAGACCGCATCGACTTCGAACGATGGCTATCGGAGGATCCCCGGCATGCGGAACTCTACGATCAGGCGCTGACGTTTCGCGATGCGCTGCAGCGGGTCCGTATTGCAGATCTGGATGCCGACATTACCGCGCGATCACGGGCCGAGAAGGTGACCGGCTTTCTCGACGAGTTGCGAGAAGGGCTGACTATGCCGCGCCTGGGTGCTGGTGTGGCGCTGACGGCCGCGTTGGTGTGGGCCGTTTTCTGGTTGCCGTCACCCGGACAGAAACAAGGGGCTCCGCCGGCGGCAGCTCCGTCCGCTGCAATCGTCTCGGAGTACAGCACCACGGTCGCTGAAGTCCGGACCATAAGCCTTAGCGATAGTACCGTCGTTACGCTGGGGGCGGCGTCCAGTCTCTCTGCGGTCTTTTCCGAAGCACAGCGCATCGTCCACCTGACCGCTGGCGAAGCACACTTTGATGTGGCGCCTGACGCGTCCCGACCTTTCGCCGTCAAAGCGGATTCACTGTCTGCGACCGTCCTCGGTACCGTTTTCGACGTGCGTCGCATCGCCGAAGGCTACAAGGTGGCGGTGTCGGAAGGTGTTGTGCAGGTCTCGGCGCCGCTGATCATCGATGGGAAACCGTCCTCCATCGTTCAGCGTCAGACACTCACCGCCGGTGAGCTGGTGGGCGTTTTAAGCAACGGTCGCATGCGGGCGCCCGAGCGCATCGCGATGGATGCGGTGGGTGCCTGGCGAAGTCACCAGTTGATCTACAAGGGGGACAAACTGTCAGATGTCCTGAGTGACGCCAATCGATATTCGGAAACCCCCATCGAAATTGCTCCGGGTTCCGAGGCCATCGGTGACCTTCAAGTGCGCGGCGTCTTCCTGGGAACCGACATCGGGCGGCTGCTTGAGACCATCGAGCAGATCCTGCCCGTTCAAGCGGACCATAGCCAGGACGGCAAGATTCTGGTCAGGATGAAAGGCTAGCCCAAGCTGCTGTTTTAAAAGAGCTTACCCAATTGCCGCAAAAAAGAATCTCTGCCAGGTGAAATTCTGGCCGGTCAAATCTTCATGTTCATATAAGTGCGAATAATTCGCACTTACCCTGATAACGCATGAGGACGAGACGTGAGCCAGACTAAGGCCCAAAGACCTACCGCCCGAGTAGCGACAATTGCATCCGCCATAGCCCTGGCGCGGGCGGCGCCCGCCCCCCTCGCCCCGGACGCAAAACCGGGGCGGTCCGAGGCAATCGCTAAAACCCGCCAGCCCGTAGGGGATG
>JBCCVP010000077.1:0-21251 GCA_039195135.1 Pseudomonadota bacterium
CCGACTTGGAAGTTGACCTGCAGCTGATCGAAAACCCAAATACGACCACTGGTCAAAACGCCATCTACGATCTGGTAGTCACCAACTGCGGTGAAAACGCGGCCAACAACGTCGTCCTGAAAGATTTCTACCCCACCCGCAACACGACAAGCCCGGTCAGCCTAGGTACGGGCATCTGGAATTGCGCCGATCAATCCTGTTCAGGTAGCCGCTACGTCAACGCGCAGCTGGGTACCATTGAGCCGGGTGCTTCAGTGACGGTTCGGGCTGAGCGGGGCCTGATTTCCGGCCTGCCCGGCGATCTGGTCACAGTAACGGCAGCCGTGGCCGAGCTGGATGGCAACGGCGAGAGTGATCCCATCGACAATGTGGCCTCCTGGCAAATTGAAGTGCGTGACAACGATCTACCCGCGCTGCAGAGCACTGGCGTCTGCACTATCGATGAAGATACCAGCGCGGTCGATATTGCGGCGGCCGGGTGCAACAACGGTGGTGGTTTCGACATTGCTGGTTCTGATGCTGATGGGACGATTATCGATGTGGAAGCGATTTCTCTGACGCCCTCGATAATCTCCGTGTCGGGTGCGCCCACCTTTTCCGGAGGCGGTAGCGACAGCGTGACCGTCACCGGGCTGGTGATCAACGCTGAGACCGATGCCAACGGTACCGGCACGATTCGAGTTGTCGCGACGGATAATCTGGGTGGTGAAGGTGTCGTAGATGTTGACGTCACCGTGAACGCTGTGAACGATCCGCCGCGGATTGTGGTTCTTGGCGGGTTCCAGTTCAACGGTATCGGCGTTGATCCGACGTTCACCATTCCCAGCTGTTCCGAATCGTCCTGCGCCGGCCAGAGCTATCCGTCGGAAGTTGGTCAGAGCGGCGGCCTGTTTGTGCTGCGGCGCTGGGTCGTCGCCACGTCCCCCGGGCCCGCGAACGAAACCGAGCCCGCACCGGTGCCGATTATTTCGGATATCTCCGGGGCCAACCTGTTCAGTGGCGGTGGTCAGCCGCAGTTTGTGGACAACAAAGACGGAACCTACGATCTGGTCTACAGCATCGGTTCCGGCGTCAGCGGCACGGCCCTTGTCACCATCGAGCTGGACGACGGACAGGCGGTGAACAACACGGCCACGCTCCAATTCAGTATCTCGGTCAACAACTCGCCGCCGACGGTCACCGTTGAAGGGGCGCCGGACAACATCCTTGAGGACATCGCCGACCAGACGCTTACCGGCTTCACGGTCGCCGCCACGGACCTAGAAGGAGATCCGGTTACCGTCGACGTGACGGCGATCGGCGCCAACGCCGATATCATCGACGCGATTTCCGTCGTTGATACAGATCCGGCTAACGTGCTGATCACGGTAACGCCCGCCAGTAATGCCTTTGGCACGGTGGACCTGAGCGTTGTCGCCAACGATGGCGCAGAGTCTGACCCGGTTACGTTCATGCTGACGGTCGACAACGTCAACGACCGGCCGGTTGTAGTCTTTGCCGACGCGGCGACGATCATCAGCGACAACAACGTCATCGATTTCCAGGGCGGCGCTGATCCAGGAATCAGCTTGGACCGAAACATCACCGTATCGTCGGCGATCCTGCCGTTCCTGGTGATCGAGGGTGATGAGGCCCTTGGGTCCCAGGAAGGTGGCGTTCAGTCGATCACTGTCACGACTATTACGGTGACCAGCGATCCAAACGGGATCTTTGACGACGACCCGACCTTTGATGAGTTTCAGCCGGAGCGCCTCAATTTCCGCCTGTCCGGCAACGCCGGCGTAGCGACGGCGGAGATCACGGTAACCGACAGCGGCAACGGCACAAACACGTCGCTTCCGGTCAGCCTCAACATCCAGGCGACGGACCCCTAGGCTCTTCGTCCTGCCGGAAAGGGGCCCTGTTTTGGGCCCCTTTTTCGTTTCTCGGCCGTAAAATGGGCCGGCACCATGCAGCGCCAGCAACCCAAATTCTCCAATATCGCCAACTGGTGGGACTACTACCGGCAGGCCCACGAGCCATCCCAGCTTGTGGAGCTGGACCGTGCCCTGACGCCGCTGCTGGACGCCGCAGGGGCCGACGATGAGATTCTGCCGGCGCTTGCGCTGCTGGCGGACCTGAACGCCGACCCCCACTGCCTGGCGGTGTACTGCGACTACGTGGGTCATCCCGGGGAGGGCTCGCCGCAGCTCGATCTCACCCACCAGCTGAAGGAAATTGACCGGCTGGAGGCGGCCTGCGATCCGACCGCCACCGCTGACGAGGGGCTGCGGCGCCTGCTGATGGCGCTGGTGAAGGACGTGCGCGTGGTGCTGGTGGTGCTGGTGGACCGGCTGATGCGGCTGCGGCGCCTGACCAAGGCAACGGCGGAAGAGCAGGCGGCCTACGCGAGCGTGATCCAGTCGATTCACGCCCCCCTGGCCAACCGCCTCGGTATCTGGCAGCTCAAGTGGGAGCTCGAGGATCTGGTGTTTCGCTTTACGGAACCGGCGCTTTATCAGCGCATCGCGGCGCTGCTGAACGAAAAACGCCTGGATCGGGAGCGATACATTCGGCGGTTTATTGACCAGGTACAGACGGAGCTGAAAGGCGCCGGGCTGAACGCCGACGTGGTGGGCCGGCCCAAACACATCTACAGCATCTGGCGAAAGATGCAGCGCAAAGGCCTGGCGTTTGCCGAACTCCACGACGTGCGGGCCGTGCGGGTGCTGGTGGACGACGTGCCCCAGTGCTACACCGCGCTGGGCATTGTGCACGCCCTGTGGCGTCCGGTCGCCGGGGAGTTTGATGACTACGTTGCCAATCCCAAAGGCAACAATTACCAGTCTCTGCACACGGCGGTTTTTGGCCCGGAGGGCAAAACCGTCGAGATACAGATCCGCACCCACGAGATGCATCACCACGCCGAACTGGGGGTAGCGGCCCACTGGCGCTATAAGGAAGGTGGCGATCACGATCCGGGCTATCAGCGCAAGGTCAACTGGATGCGCCAGCTCCTGGAGGGTGGTGCTGACGAGGCGGGGGTGTTGGAGGACTTTGGCGTCGAGGGTGCCGAAGACCGCGTCTACGTGCTCACGCCAAAGGGCAAAGTGGTGGACCTGCGGCGCGGCGCCACGGTGCTGGATTTTGCCTACCAGGTGCACACTTCCGTCGGCAATCGCTGCCGCGGCGCGAAGGTCAACGGGCGCATCGTGCCGCTCACGCACGTGGTGGCCAACGGTGAGCAGATCGAGATTCTCACCGGAAAGCTGGAAGACCCCAGCCGCGACTGGCTGGTACCCCGGCTGGGATATCTGCACAGCGCCCGGGCCCGGGCCAAAGTGCGCCAGTGGTTTCGGCAAAAAGACAAAGACCGGAACGTGGCGGAAGGCCGAGAGGTGGTCGATAAGGAGCTGCGGCGGCTGGCGGCCCGGGCGGTGGACCTGGAACCGCTGGTCAGCCGTTTCAACTTTAAGGATCTCGACGGCCTGTACGCCGCCGTGGCCATCGGAGAGGTCACGGTGGGGCAGATCGCGGCAGCGCTGGAGGAGCTGAACCGGCCGGACGACGACGATGTGCTGCCGCTGGTCAAATCACCCCAGCCGGACCGCCGCCGTACCAGCGATGACCTGATCATCGAGGGGGTGGGGAATCTGATGACGGTGATCGCCCGCTGCTGCAGCCCGCTGCCCGGGGACCCGATTATCGGATTTATCACCCAGACCCGGGGCGTGAGCATCCATCGCCGGGACTGTCGCAACGTGGACCGGCTGGTGCGCACGGACCCCGCGCGCATGCTGGACGTGTCCTGGGGCGATGAGACCAAAGGTCAGTACCAGGCCGAGATTCGGGTCAGCGCCTACGATCGGAAAGGGCTGCTGCGGGATATCGGGCAGCTGACCTCCACGCTCCGCAGCGAAATGCTCAGCTTCAACTCCAACGTTGATCCGGCCCGCGGCGAGGCGGAGATTCACATGACGGTGCGGGTTTCCGATTTTGAGCACCTCAATGATCTGCTGAGTCGTCTCACAGCCCTTCCCAATGTCACGTCGGCGCGGCGCACCGGGTGAACACCGCCGCCGCTCCGTTTGGTCCATTGTTTTCCCTACCGACGGGAATTTGGACTAAAATCAGCCGCTTTCTGACCCTGTGAGCCCCCGACCCTAAGTCATGGAAGGCAACCACCCTGTGCATATTCCCGGCTACAGCCTCGAGACCGAGATCGGTCGCGGCGGCATGGCCGTGGTGTATTCGGCCATGCAGGAGTCGGTAGAGCGGCGCGTGGCGCTTAAGGTGATGTCGCGGGTGCTGCTGGTGGACACCACCTTCAGCGAACGCTTCATGCGCGAGGCCAAAATTGCCGCCAACCTGTACCACCCACACATCGTGGCGGTGCACGACGTGGGGGTCTACGACGAACAGCACTACATCGCCATGGAGTATCTGTCCGGGGGTGATCTGGCGGTTCGCTGTGGCGACAACATCCAGCTGGTCAGCACCGTGCGGGTGGTGCGCGAGATTGCCAGCGCGCTGCACTACGCCCACAGCAAGGGGTTTGTACACCGGGACGTGAAGCCGGAGAACATCCTCTTCCGGGAAGACGGCGGCGCGGTACTCACCGATTTCGGCATCGCCCGGGCGGTGAACTCCGCTACGCAGATGACCAAAACCGGCGCCGTCGTCGGCACGCCGCAGTACATGAGTCCAGAGCAGGCCCGCGGGAAAGACCTGGACGGCCGTTCCGATCTCTACGGCCTCGGCATCGTTTTTCACGAGATGCTTACGGGCCGGGTACCCTTCGAAGGCAACGACTCGGTGGCGGTGGGAATCCAGCACGTGACGGAGCCGGTGCCGCGGCTGCCGGACAAGCTCGAATACATCCAGCCCGTGCTGGAGCGCTTTCTCGCCAAACATCCGGACGATCGGTATCAGTCCGGCGGCGAAGCCCTGGTGGACCTGAAACAGCTCGAACAGCGGCTGCTCAGCGGTGAGGTTCCGGTGGTCACCACCCCTTCAGGCGGCGATCGGGCGACCCGCATCAGCAATCCACCGCCCGGGCAGGCGCTGCCGCCGATGACCCCGCTGGACGAAAAACGGACCAGCGACAGCCCAACACCGGCGGCACCCTCGCCGCCCCGAGCAGCACCGCGGAAGGCGCCGCTGGCGGCGACGCCGCGACCCGACGGCACGGTGCGGCAGGAACCCAGCCTCGGCGCAATCGACGATCTCAGCAGCTTCGATCGCACCGTCAGCCAGCCGCAGGTGGCAGCGCCGCCGCGGCCGCCGACGGAAAAGCGGCGATCCGTCTGGCCGGTGATGCTGGTTTTGATCGCAGCGCTGGGTGGGGTCGCATTCTGGCAGAAAGACCGGGTGCTCAGCCTGCTGCCCAATCGGGACGTGGACCGGTGGCTGGCGCAGGCGGAACAGGCCGGAGACTTTGGCCGCTGGTACGGCGAGACGAGCGATTTTGCCAACGTGCTGTATGAACGGGTGCTTTAGGCGGACCCGGGCAATCAGCGGGCGCTGGCGGGGCAGGAACTGGTGGCGCTGTATCTGTGCGACCGGGCCGAGGAGGCGATCACCGATGGAAACGCCGGCCAGGCGGAGCTGCTGCTGAGCCGGGCCCGGGACATCGCGCCGCTGCTGCCGCGGATTGCCGAGGTGGTCGCGAAGCTGGAAACATCCGGGCTGGCGCCGGCGGGGCAGCAGCCGATCCAGGCGCTGCTCGATCAGGCCCGGGGCCATCTGGATGGCGGGCGGTTGGTAAGCCCGCCGGACAGCAATGCGCTGGCCGCTTTCCGGTCGGTGCTGGAGCTTGATGCGCGGCAGGCGGAGGCGCTGAACGGCATCGCCGATATCCAGCAGCAGCTTACCGAGCGGGCGCAGCAGGCGCTGCGGGATGAGGACCTCACCACCGCCGATGAGACGCTGCAGCAGCTGCTTGCGACCGAGGCTGACGCGGTGGTGCTCGCGGATTTGAATGCGCAGCTGGCGGCGCTGCGTCAGCAGCAGGACACGCGGGATCGGGCGGAACAGGTGCGCCGCGATCGCATCGCCCAGCTGCTGGCAGAAGGGGAAGATTTTCTGGCCCGGGATCAGCTCGGCACGCCGCCAGGTGAAAACGCCAGCAATCGGTTTCGGGCCGCGCTGACGGCGGACCCGGAAAACAGCGAAGCGCAGGAAGGACTGCGGCGGGTGGCCCAGCGCTATCTGACACTGGCGGAAATTGCGCTCGAGGACGATCGCCTGGAGCAGGCGGCTGAGATGATCGCGCGCATCGAAGAGCTAAACCCGGACCAGGTCGGTCTTGACCGGGCCCGCCGGCGGCTGGCGATCTATCAGGAACAGAATGCGCTGAACCAGCAGCTGAGCGTAGGGCAGACGCAGGAGGTAGAGAGCCTGCTGGCCCAGGCCCAGGCGGCGCTGGGGCAGGGGCAGCTGATGCAGCCGCCCGGCAGCTCGGCGTTTGATTCGTTCAAGGCCGTGCTGCGCCTCAACCCCGACAACGTCGCGGCCCAGGCCGGTCTGCGGCAGGTTTCCGACACGCTGCTGGCGCAGGCGGATGCTTCGCTGGTCGGCGGCGAGCTGGAAGCGGCTATCGCCCAGCTCGCAGACGCGGACCAGACGTTCCCCACCAACCCGGATCTGCGCCCGCTGCGCGTGCGCCTGGCCGCTGCGGTGCGGGACGCGGCCCGGCTGGCGATCGAGGCCGGTCGGCTGGAAGACGCCGAGACCTGGCTCACCCGGTCCAGCGACCTGGAGCCGGATCATCCCGACCTGGACGCCCTCCAGCTTCAGCTGAACATCGCCCGCGAATAAAAAAAGAAAGGGAAGGCCGGGTGTTGGGGGTCAGACCCCAAGCAGGTCTGACCCGGGCTTTAGGATGCCCTCTAATGCCCGCCGGGCGGCGGCAAAAGAAAAGTGCGTTTCCACGTTAGCCAGTCCGGCTTTGGAGAGCGATTCCCAGAGCTCCTGATCGGTGTAGCCGCGCACCACAGCCGCGGCAAAGTCCGCCGCCGCGTCCGCCACCAGCACGTCGGCGCCCGGCTGCACGTGCATGCCTTCCACCGCCGGACCGGTAGCCACCACAGGCTGGCCGTAGCTCATCGCCATGTTGACCTTGCCCTTCACGCCGGCGCCATAGCGAAGCGGTGCCAGCGACAGGCGGCAGCCGTCGAGATAGGGCTCGATGTCCGGCACATAGCCCAGCACCTCAACCCCAGGGCCCGCCAGCTGCTCCACCGCCGGCGGCATCTTGCTGCCGATCACCGTGAGCTTGAGATCCGGCAGCGACTGCCGCGCCAGCGGCAGCACCTCCCGCACAAACCAGGTGATGCCGTCCACGTTGGGCGGATGCTGAAAGCCGCCGACAAACAGCAGCCCCTCGCGTTCTTCAAATCCGCGCCGGCAGCCGTGCACCGGGTGGATGTTCGACAGCACCGAGACGGGCAGGTCCGGCGCATCCTGCGCCAGAAACCGCTGCTCGTAGTCGCTGACCACGAGCGTCAGGTCGCTGCGCCGGGCCACGTCCAGTTCCCGCGCCCGGGTTTTGCGGGCGGTGGCCTCAAGGCCGGCATCGCGTTCGAGCTCCGCCTGCCGCTGCTCGCGCAGGTAGTGCAGATCCACCGTGTCAAAAATCAGCTGGGCCTTCGGGCAGAACCGGCGCACCGACTCGATGTGGTTGCTGGCGATGTAGTGGCGGCTGAGGATCACCGTATCGAGATGCTCGCCGTTTTCTTTCAGGTAGCTGTGGAGCGATTTCACGAAGGGGTGGTACAGCACCTCGACCCCAAGCTGCTGCAGCGGCGGCGTGTACTTTTCATCGTAGGCGCGGTTTTCTGCTACAAACTGAACGTGGCAGTTCAGGTCGAGCAGCAGGCGCAGCAGATTCACCATCCGCACGGAGCCTGAGTCCTGGTCCGGCGTCGGCATGCAGGCATCCACAATCAGGACGCTGTGGGGCCGGCGGTGGCGGCGCGCCACCTCAATCGGAGAACCGGCGGCCGGCTGCCGTGGCAGGTCGTCGCGCCAGCGCTCCACAAACTTCTCCTGATTGACCACCTGGTAGCGTTTGACGCCGCGGGTCACGTCCGTGCCGCTGGTGATGCCTTCAAAATGTACCACCTGGGAGGCGGGCTGGTAGCGCACCTTGAGGCCGTGGGCCCGCACGGCGAATGCCAGGTCCGTATCTTCGTAGTAAGCGGGCTTATAGCGCAGGTCAAAACCACCCAGCTCGTCGAACAGCGCCCGGTGGATCGCAATGGCGGCGCCGGAGCAGTAGTCCACTTCCCGCACAAAATTGGCGTGGGGGGCGGCGGGGGCGTCGAAGCGGCCGTAGTTCCAGCCGGAGCCGTCGCTGAATACGATGCCGCCGGCTTCCTGCAGCCTGCCGTCGGGGTACACCAGCTTGGCACCCGCCAGGCCGGTGTCCGGATGATCGTCGAAGGTCTGGAGCAGCCGGTCCAGCCAGCCATCCGTCACCTGCGTGTCATTGTTGAGAAAAATCAGGTACCGGCCCCGGGCTTCCGCGGCGCCCCGGTTACACGTGCCGATAAAACCCAGGTTCTCCGGATTGCGCAGCACGGTAATGCCCTGGTGCTCCGCCAGCCGATCCGGGGTTTCGTCTGCCGAAGCATCGTCGACCACCAGTACCTCAAATGGGAGCGCGGAGCGCGTCTCAAGCAGTGATCTCAGGCAGGCCTGGGTGTGGTGGTAGTGGTTGTACACCGGGATCACGATCGAGGCGACCGGATCGGAAACTTCCGGAAACTCAAGAGCAACAAACGGCTGGTCCTCGGCCGCATCGATCATCAGCTGCGGACCCACCTGCGGTTCGCCGCGGCTGAATTCCTGGCCGATGCGCTGCATGGTGCCCCGAAGGCCGCGCACCCGCAGACTCTTGCGGGCCCGCTCGGCCATGGTTTTGGCCCGGCGCTCCTGCAATCCGAAGCCCGCCAGGGCAGCCCGCCCGATGCGCGCGGCGGCCCGCAGCGGCCGGGTAATCTTCCAGCTGCGCGTGGCGAGCACCATTTCCAGCTCTTCGGCAACGCTCACCGCCTGCGTCCTGAGTTCCTCCAGCGCTGAATTGAGGCTGAGGGCCCATTCGGTGCGCTCGTCAAACTCTTCCTGCAGGGTGCCCAGCGCGTCGCGGGTTTCGTTCAGGTCGTGGTCCAGCTCTTTGGCCCAGAGCGTTTTTTCATCCGCCCGCCGCGCCTCCGCCTGCGCCCACCGGGCGCTTTCTTCCACCTCGATCCGCAGCTCCCGGGTTTGCGCTTCAAGCACGGTGACCCGCTGACCGGCCTCCCGCAGGCCCCGGGCCGCCGCAGCGCCGGCCAGTTCCGACAGTGGATTTGGGCTCAGCGAGTAGCGCAGCGGTTTAGGGTCGGGAAGCTGCAGCAGCGTGCGGTATTCCTCCGCTGCCGCTGCCAGCGACCGGACCGGCTTGGCGGCCTGCGCCAGTCGGGCCAGCCGCTCCGCGTCAAGCGCAGCTATCGCGTCCGCCAGCGCCTGCGGCTCCGGAGCGATCAGCATGCCGGTGGCGTCCGCCTTGATGCGGTGGGCCAGCGCACCGACCCGGGTGGCAACGACCGGAAGCTCAAGCGCCCACATTTCGCTTAGCGTGTAGTTAAACGTCTCGGAAACCGTCGACAGAATCAGGGCAGCGTGGGGCTTAAACAGCGCCACAAGCGCCGGAAGCTCCTGCCACTGATACTCCAGCACGATGTGGACATGATTGACGCCAAAAAACTCGTGGGCATAGCGCCCGCCGCCCAGGAGGATCACGTCGGCAACTTCGCTGATTTGCGGCAGCGCTTCGCGCAGCAACTGGGCCCCCTTGGCTTCGGATATGCGGCCGGGCACCAGCAGCCGCAGCCGCTCGCCCGGCGCCGGGGCCCGGTAGGGCGCTGCCGCCTGATCAAATCTGCGCAGCCCGTGGGGGACCGTCCGAGGTGCCGGGGCGTTCTCGCGCAGGAGTTTGCGAAGCCCCTCGGCCACAAAGTCGCTGGGGGCAATCATGATCACGTCGGCGGTGGTCACGGCTTCCTGCCACTGCTCCCGCAACGTGATCCAGCGCGACCGGGGCAGTGCGCTGAAGTGGCTGCCCGCCAGCGCGTCCGTCAGGGTGTTATCGTCGAAGGCCGCCGCCGGATCCTCCAGTCGGAGCGATAGATCCGGCCACACCGGATAAAAGTCGTGCACCACGTTCAGCGTGGGCAGACCGGTGCGCAGCGCGTCGAGGCTGTGGCCGATCAGGGAGGAGACGATCAGTGCGCTCACGCCGTAGTCGGAGATGATCCGGGCGAGCACCTGCTGATAGATCCCATGGTGCGCCGCGGTAGCGGTGATCGCCGGCGAAAGAGCCCAGCGGCGCAGCACCGGCCCGTTGGGCCCGCCGGCCCGCAGCCGGAGCTCCTGGCCGTGGTTGCTGCTGGCCGGATTAGCCCACGCCATCAGGCACAGGTGCTGGGCGTCTTCCCAGGCGTCCACCGTATCCCGCACCCAGCGCTCGGTTCCGCCACCCCAGCTGTGGAGCACGTGCAGCAGGACGGGCTGCGGATCGAGTCCGGGCCGGTCCGTCGGCGTCACCGGCTGGGGCTGACTGGAAAACTGCCAGAGTGCGGTGCGCAGCGCGCTGATCCAGTCCGCGGCGGGGCGGTCCCGCGGGTCCACCTTGCCAGGCGGGCGATCGCTGGAAACGCCCGCAACGAGGTGATTTAGGGTAACCAGCTCCCCCCGATGAGCAAGCTCGGGTGCCTGCTTCAGGCTGGGCGTGGCCGGTTCCGCCGCATTGAGCCGCCAGAGGCAGCAGTCGGGGTTGAGCTCGTCATCTGACACGACGCTGCGCTGCCCGGTATTCCAGGCAACCCAATCGGCGAGGTGAGGATCACTATCCGCCGTATCCTCCGGAAAAAGCCGGTGGGGATGCAGCGCACTGACCACGGTTGCGGCGGGGTTTTCCCCAGCGGCGCGGGCCAGGCGTTCCAGGGCCAGGGGCGGCAGGTCCTGGCCCTCCCGCAGGAGCAGCACCGCGGTGGCGCCGGCCTCGGCGGCTGCCGCTAAGGCCTCATCGGCGCTTTTGAAAGGCGTTTGTGTCAGCCATTCGCAGTTGTCGGGCAGAACAACGCGCGGCTGGTCTTCACCCGCCGGGCCCCAGGCCGCGGCGACCCACGACCCTGTGAGTGACATGGACGATCCCCTGGTTCAGACGATGCCGATCAGAACTGATCCAGCTCGGGGATCTTCTGTTCCTTGTAGTTATTGGGAATCGCGAAGACGGCCGGATCGATATCGTCCTGGGAGATGGACTGAAGCTGTCCCGTGTTGGTGCCGGCCATCTTGGAATAGTGAGTGAACTGAACGGGAATTTCGTCTTCGCCAGGCTCCCCGAAGTCCACAATCTCATCGGACATCTGCGAAAAACCCTCCGCGAGCTGCTGCACGAAGTCCATCATGCCTCGCACGGTGGCGTAGTCGGCGTCGGGAATATCCAGGTCCGAAGCGTCCACAACGCACTGCTCCGAGGCCTTGCGGTCGCCGGAGTAAACCTCCAGCACTTCGCAGTCATAGCCGGCAATCTCCCGGGACTCGCCGGTGCGCTCGTAGCTGCGGGGCTGCGGCTCGTTCCCCATGCCCCCGGGCATCATCTGCCCCATCATCTTTTTCATCTGCTCGCGCTGGGACGCCGGCAGCGCCTGCAGCTGTGCCTCCATCTGCGCCATCATCTGCTTCTGCATGTTGATGAGCTTCTCGATCGTCGCCTGGTCCATGATCATGTAGGACCGGTCCTGGTGATTCAGGGCGATGATCCGGTTGTTGTTGGAATCAAACACCATGTCGCCGTCCGTGCCCGGCGTTGACATGCGCACCATGCCGTCAGCAATTTCGGTCTTGCTGGTCTCGGTACCCTCGTTATCGGCGCTGGTGAAAATCAGCGTGGTATCGGCCACGGCGGCCTGGGTCAGCACAGCGGCAATCAGCAGGCTGGCGCCCTTCAGGGGAAGACGATGCATGGGAGGATCCTGTGTATGACAGCGGGCCGCCATTATCGGCGATCAAATGCGGGGTGTCATCCGCGAACCGGTTGTACAATGGCAGCTTCCCACAGCGCGTTGATCACCTTGAAAGCAAAATCTCTGGCACCGCTCCTGGTGCTTGCTGCCGCGGCCTGTTCCCAGCGCCCGGCACCCATCGAAGATCGCAGCCTGGCGCGGGAAGTGCGGGCAGAAGCCGCCGCTACCACCGGGGTGGTGGAAGTGTTTCCGCTGGGCGGCGGCGAGGACGCGGCGCTGCTCGAGCAGGCCCGCGCCGCTGAGGCCCAGGGCGCGCTGGAACAGGCCAGCATTCTGGTCTCCCAGGCGCTGGAAATTGCGCCGGAAGACGCCGGCCACTGGCAGTATCTGGCGGAGATTGAGCTCGAACAGGGTCAGTACCAGGCCGCCATTGATCATGCCCACCATTCCTACGCCCTGGGCCCCCAGGTGGGTCAGCTGTGTGCCCGTAACTGGCTTACCGTGGAGCGCGCCAACCGCGCGCTGAACAACGAGCCGGCGGCGGCCAGCGCGGCGGACCGGGCGCAGCGCTGCGCCATCCAGCCGGCGCGTTAGCCCCCGCACAACGGATTCAATTGACGCCTCTGGTGCTGCCCCTGTGACGCAAGAGCTGGGTGAGCGCGCCGACCAGGTGCTCGGACCGGACGGGGAGCTCGCGCAGGCGTGGCCCGAGTTTGTGCCCCGGGATGGTCAACGGGATCTGGCCCGGGCCATCGGCGCCGCGATGGCGCAGGGCGAGGTGCTCATTGCCGAGGCCGGCACCGGCATCGGCAAGACCTTTGCCTACCTCGTCCCGGCGCTGCTGTCGGGTGCCCGGATTGTGGTCTCCACCGGCACGCGCACGCTGCAGGATCAGCTTTACCAGCGCGATCTGCCGCGTCTGCTGAAGGTGCTGAAGCTGACCCCCGCCACCGCGCTGCTGAAAGGCCGCAGCAACTACCTGTGCCTGTATCGGTTGGAGCGGGCCGGCGGCGCCGTCGGCAACCCCGCCGACGCGGAGGAAACGCTGGGCCGCATCAGCGCGTGGGCGGAGCGCACCACGGACGGGGATTTGGCCGGCGCCGGTTTTCTGTCGGACCACTCGGCGCTGCGCGCCCAGGTCACGTCCACCCAGGACAACTGCCTGGGGGGCGAATGCCCGCGCTACGGCGACTGCTTCGTCATGCGGGCCCGGCGTAAGGCGCAGGAGGCGGAGCTGGTGGTCGTCAATCACCACCTGCTGTTTGCGGATCTCAAACTGAAACAGGACGGTCACGGCGAGCTGCTGCCCGAGAGTGACGTGATCGTGGTGGACGAGGCGCATCAGGTGCCGGACGTGGCCAGCCGGTTCTTCGGCCGCGGCATCACCTATCGGCAGCTCACCGAGCTGACCCGCGACGGGCGCGCCGAGGCTGGCGGAGAGGCCGGCGTACTGCCGGTGCTGGTCACCCCGTTTGAAGACGTGGACGGCGCCGTGCGGCGCCTGCGGCTGGCGTTTCGCCCCTTCGGCGGCCGCGGGCCCTGGCAGGACGTGCGTGACCGGGGACAGGTGCTGCCGGAGCTGGAGGACCTGCTGACGGCGCTGGAGAACCTGGAGCGGGCGGTGGGGCAGGTCGCCGCGGCCAGCGCCGGGCTTGAGCTCATCTGGCATCGCTGTGCCCGCCTGCGGGCGGCCGCCCTGCCGTTTCTGGAGCCGGACGATCTGGACCACGTGAGCTGGTACGAGGTGACGCAGGCGGGCTTCAGCCTGCAGCGGACGCCGCTCAAGCTCAGCGAGGCGCTGGGCGATATCCGGGAGGTGGCAGCGCCCTGCTGGATCTACACGTCCGCGACCCTGTCCGTGAAAGGCCGCTTTGACCTTTTTCAGCAGCAGCTGGGGCTTGAGGAAGCGGACACGCTGTCCATCGACAGCCCGTTTGACTTTGCCCGCCGCGCGCTCCTGTATCACCCGCCATCCCTGCCGCCGCCCAATGATCCGGGCTTTGTGCCGGCCTTCGTGAGTGCGCTGCTGCCGGTGCTCGACATTACCGGCGGCCGCGCGTTTGTGCTGTTCACCAGTCACCGCAATCTGCGCCTGGCCCATGCGCTGTTCAAAAACTCGCTGGACCTGCCCATTTTTGTTCAGGGCGAGGCGCCGCGGCACCAGCTGCTCTCGGCTTTTCGCGAATCGGGCAACGGTGTGCTCCTGGGCGCGGCGAGCTTCTGGGCCGGCGTGGACGTGCCGGGAGACGCGCTGAGCTGCGTGGCGGTGGACAAACTGCCCTTCGCACCGCCTGACGACCCGGTGATTCAGGCCCGTCTGAATCGCATGCGGCGCGATGGGGAAGAACCGTTCGGCCGCTATCAGCTCCCCTCAGCAGTGCTGACCCTCAAGCAGGGGGTAGGCCGGCTGCTGCGGCACGAGGATGACCGGGGGATTCTGGTGCTCGGGGATGAGCGGCTGGCCAGCCGGGGCTATGGGCGGGTGTTCCTTTCCAGCCTGCCGCCGGCCCGCTATACGCGGGAATTGGCAGATGTTTCGGGATTTTTTGCCTAGTCGGGCCGGCGCAGCGTGGCTGAGAGTGCTCGGTTCGACCTTACGATCTGGAACGTACGACAGCAATCGTGAGATTGGGTATACTTTTGGCACTGATGGCCACGGCCCGGAGTACGATAATGCGGCGAATGAAGAAGGGCGGCATCCCACGACCGACCGAAGCCGAACTGGCGATTCTCTCGATCCTGTGGGATCGGGGACCCAGCACGGTGCGGGATGTCCATGAAATCCTTAACCGAAAGGAAAATACCGGCTACACCACAGCGCTGAAGCTGCTGCAGGTGATGCATTCAAAAGGACTGGTGCAGCGCGACGATTCACAGCGTGCACACGTCTATAAACCAGCGATGAGCAAAGATTTTACGCAAACCCAGTTCGTGACCGACCTGGTGCAGCGCGTTTTTGACGGCTCACCGTCGGAGCTGGTGCTGCATGCCCTGGGCACCTCCCGGCGCGCCACCAGCGAAGAGCTGGCGCAGATTCGGGCGATGCTGGACGAACTGGAAGATCAGGGACAGTAGGCCGTTCCAGCCTCGGCTGGATCGATGTTGAAAGCAACACAAGGGAACTGAATCGGGAATTTTATGAGCGATTGGTTAGCGGGATGGGGGTTTGATGTTGCCGTGGTTATGCCGCTGGTGTCTGCCCTGGGCTGGTCATTGCTGCATTTCCTCTGGCAGGGGGCGCTGATCGCCGCCGCCTACGCCGGCCTGGCCTGGCTCCTGCGCGATTCCCGACCGATCTACCGCTACCACCTCGGCCTCGCGGCCCTCGCAGCGATGTTGGCCGCACCCATCGCCACCTTCAGCCTGCTCCTCGAGACGACGAGCGCAGCCGCCGCCAGCGCCGCGGTGCCGCTGGCCTGGTCCGAGCCCGCCCTCACCGCGATGACCGCCGGCACCGGCATGACGGAGCTGGATCTTGCGGCCTGGATTGAACGGCTGCTGCCTTTTGTGGTGGTGGCCTGGGCGCTTGGCGTGGTCGCCATGAGCGGGCGCGTCGCGGTGAACTGGGTGCGCATGTTCCGCCTGAGTCGCTACAACGTTAAGCCGCTGTCGCCGGAGCTGCTCGACCGTGTTGCCGTGCTCAAGTCGGTCATGGGCGTGTGGCAGCGGGTGCGGGTGCTGGAGTCCACCCGGCTGAGTGTTCCCACCGTCATGGGCTGGTTTAAGCCGGTCATCCTGCTGCCCACCTCAAGCCTGGTGGGGCTCACACCGGCCCAGCTTGAGCTGGTGATCGCCCACGAACTGGGCCACATCCGGCGCCTGGATTACCTGGTCAATCTGTTTCAGATTCTGGTCGAAACGCTGCTTTTCTATCATCCGCTGGTGCGCTGGGTGTCGGCCCGGGTGCGCGATGAGCGGGAAAAATGCTGCGACGATCTGGTGGTGGCCACCTGCGGCAACCGCATGCAGTACGCCCGGGCGCTGGCCAATCTGGAATCCATGCGCGACGAGCCGAGCATGCCGGCCATGGCCGCCACGGGCGGCCAGCTGGTGCAGCGCATCGAGCGCATTGTGTGCGCCCACCGGGGCCGCGACGCCGCGTCCACCAACAGCGGCGCGCTGATGCTCCTGATCATCGGCGTGGTGCTGGTGGCGGGGCAGATGGCGGATCCCATGGCAGTATTTGAGGAACGCCGGGCTCGCCTGGCCGACGTGCTGGTGGCCCAGCTCGGCGCTGAGCAGGCGGTCGCCGACCAGACCTTCGCGGCGCTGGGTGAAGCCACCGTTATCGACGACGTGCTGGAACCGCGAATCACCGCCCCCATCACGCAGCCCGAGCGGGCCAAGCCGGTCGCTGCGGCATCCACGCCGGCGCCGGAAGCCGCCGTCACTCCGAATCCAGCGCCGGCCGCTGCCGACCGGGCAGCGCCAACCTCCGCCGTGGCGGAGACGAACGTCGCGAGCGAAGTTCCCGTCTGGGAGCCGCCGGTAATTGCCAACAACCCGCTGACCGCCCCCACGGGGTTCGATCAGGCTGATGACATCCGGCGCCAATCCATCGAAGTGGCTAAGATGGAGCTGACGGTTTCGGCACCCGATGCAGCCCCGCAGATTGTCGGGGCCACCCCGGTGCCCCAGGGCCCCATCGCCATCCGGCGCATGAGCCCGGACTATCCCGTGAGGGCTCGCCTGTCCGGCCAGGAGGGTTTTGTGCAGGTCGCTTTCCGGGTTGGCTACGATGGCCGCGTGCACGATGTGAAGGTGGTCGACTCCTGGCCCCGCCGCGTCTTCGACCGGGCCGCCAAGCGGGCCATCAAAGCGTGGCGGTTTGATCCTGCGACGGTGGTGGGTTCTGCGCCCATGACGCAGCGTTTTGACTTTTCGCTGGGTGGTGCCGCCAACCCGGAACGGGAGCGGTCTTCGTGCCTGCCCCTGACCGGCACGCGCATCTGCCGCAATGACACGACGGCACTGATGGCCGAAGAGGCAAACCTCAACTAAACCCGGGCCAAAAACAGTTTTTGTGGGTAAATTAAGCCAGACTCCGCGTCTGGCTTTTTTGTGGCGCCACGATAGCTTTGGGGTCGGGACCAAGTGCCCGGGCCGAGCGGACCTGGCACTTGGTCCTGTCCCCAAAGCTAGCCTGGTCCTTTTTCCTTTGGGGGATCGAGGGTGAAAAACCCGGAACTTCGCGAGCAGATCGTTGATGTGATGCGGGAAATGGACCGGCAGGGGCTCAATCATGGGACCGCCGGAAACGTCTCCCACCGCACGCCTGAAGGGTTGCTGATTTCGCCTAGCGGCGTCGCGGCGCCGATGCTCGCGCCGCATATGGTGGTGGCCGTTGATGCAGCGGGTGACTGGGGCGGGAGTTTTGCGCCCTCGTCGGAATGGGCGATGCACCGGGACATCCTGGCCGCCCGGCCGGACGTGCAGGCGGTGGTGCACTGTCATTCCCGGTTTGCCACCACGCTGGCCTGCATGGGTCGAACCATCCCGCCCTTGCACTACATGACGGTGATCACCGG
Organism: Pseudomonadota bacterium; assembly: GCA_039195135.1. Taxonomy (GTDB): domain Bacteria; phylum Pseudomonadota; class Gammaproteobacteria; order Xanthomonadales; family SZUA-38; genus JANQOZ01. Next base: position 17,519 of record JBCCVP010000077.1, read on the forward strand.
TCACGATGAAATCCCCCTCGCGCCCTATGCCACCTTTGGCTCAGAGGCGCTGGCTAGAGGCGTCGTGGAAACGCTGGGGGACGGTTTTGGCTGCCTCATGGCGAATCACGGCCAGATCGCCGTGGCCCCGGATCTCCCGCAGGCGCTTGCTATTGCGACGGAGATTGAGCAGCAGGCCACGTACTACCACGGCGCGCTGGCCGCCGGCGGCCCGGTGACGCTGACCGATGAGCAGATGGCTGACGTCCGGGGCCGATTCGCGACCTACGGACAAAAGCCTGATCCGACCGGCTAGGGCCTGCAAAGGTAGTAAAAAAAACCCGAAAAACGGGTCGGCCAGGTCACCATAAATGTGACATTTCGTGGTTGTAACAAAAGTGTCATGGAGCCCACCTATCCTTTCTCCGGCGGAGTCTCTTGCCGAGTCCCCGCCCCTTTGATTTTCCACACGGCCTGACGGAACTGAGATCATGAGATTCTGGCAACTGGGGATATGCGCCCTGGTCACTGCCGGTCTGGCGCTGCCCTCGACCGCAGATGAAATTGACGAGCTCGCTAAGCGTCTGATAACGCTCCGCACGGAGGTTGAAGAGCTCAATCAGGAGCTCGACATCCTTAAAGAAGAGCACCGGGCCGACATGGCGTCGCTGGCGGCGCAGAAGACTGAGCTGTCGGCCAACCAGAGCCGCCTGGAAACGCAGGTGCAGCAGCTCCAGCAGAAGCTGGACGAAAACCGGGCCGAAGCGGCGGAAGCGGGCGTCGATAACGACGTGCTGCTGCCGGCCGTACAGCTGGCCATCTCCGAGCTTCAGGCCTACATCCTGGCTTCTATGCCCTTCAAGCGCGATGAGCGGCTGGCGGAGCTGGACGAGATCCGCGTGCAGCTGGAAACCAACGTCATTCCCCCCAACCGCGCCGCCAACCGGCTGTGGGCACTCTACGAAGACGAGATCCGCCTGACTCGGGAAAACGGCATCTACAGCCAGACCATCGAGCTCAACGGCGAGCGACTGCTGGCGGACGTCGCCAAGATCGGCACCGTCATGATGTACTTCCGCACCGCCGACGAGCGCTACGGCCAGGTCAGCCGAAATGGCGAACGATGGCAGTACGCCCTGGTGGACGACCCGAACGCCCAGGTGCAGATCGCCAACCTGTTTGATTCCCTGCAGAAGCAGATTCGTCAGGGCTTCTTTGAGCTGCCCAATACCTTAAGCGGCCGGGTGCCGTCATGAGCCCTCAGAGGACGCTGCTCTTCGCTTCGTTGCTTGGCGCCGCATCGCTTGCGCCGCCGGCTGCCCTGAGCCAGGAAGAGGCGACGCCGGAAGTGACGGCACCGGTGCAAACCGCAGCACCGGCACCGCAGGGGCGGTCGGTGGAAGAAGCCTACCAGCGGGAGTTTGCGTTCCTGGAGGCGCAGCGCCGGGAGCTGGAACGCCTCATCGAACAGACCCGGAATCGAAATGCGCAGGCCCGGGATGCCCTGGCGAATGAGGTCGATGCGCTGCAGCGCAGCGTCGTGCGCCTTGATTCCGACGCAGACCGCATTGAAGAGCAGGTCAACACTTCCGAGGAGCAGGCGCTGGCCAACGCCGACAACCGGGAGATTCTCGCCGCCACGTTCCAGCAGGCCGGCGTGACGCTGGACCAGTACGACATCAAGACGCTCGACACCGATGCCTTTGCCGGTATGGCCGACGACCAGAAGGTCGCGGCGCTGTTTAACGAGGGCGTGGCGCTTGTGGAGAAGCTGGGCACGATCCGCCGCGAGACGGGCGTGTTTTACACCGCGGAGGGCACCGAAATCTCTGGCGAGATTCTGCGGGTGGGCAACATTGCCGCCTATGGCAGCGGCACCGACGTCGCATCGGTACTTGCCCCGGCCGGCGGTGATCGCCTGAAGGTCTGGCCGGCGGGCGATCCGGAAGCAGTGCGCAGCGTCATGGCCGGCAGCGCCGGAGCGTCAATTCCTGTGTTCCTGTTTGAGTCTCTGGCCAGCGAGGTGGAAACCAAAGAAGCAAAAACTGTCTTCGACATCATTAGCGACGGCGGCACCATCGGCTGGATCATCGTGACGCTGGGCCTCATCGGGCTGCTGCTGTGTGTGCTGCGCTTTTTCTTCCTGCGGGGCGCCAGCACGGGGGCCGGCAAGCTGGCCGACCGCGTCGGCGGCATGGTGCGCGATGGGCGTCAGACCGAAGCGCTGGAATACTGCCGGGACAAAAAGAGTGCTCCGGCCCGCGTCGTGGCCGCCGCTATTCGGAATCTCGAAAAAGACCGTGATCACATCGAAGACATCGTGTCGGAGTCGATTCTTCACGAAAGCCCCCACCTCAACCGGTTTGGCGTGTTTATCCTCGTCATTGCGGCGGTGGCACCGCTGCTGGGGCTGCTTGGCACCGTCACCGGCATGATTTCCACGTTCGAAATCATCACCGAATTTGGCACGGGTGATCCCAAGCTGCTGTCGGGCGGCATCGCCATCGCGCTGGTCACCACGGAGCTGGGCCTGATTGTGGCCATCCCCATGCTGCTGCTGGGCAACATGCTGTCCAGCTGGTCCGAGGGGATCAAAGACCAGATGGAAAAGGCGGCGCTCCACGTGATCAACGTGAGCCAGGACCGCAAGGCCCAGCTCAAGGCAGCGGCCTGATCAGCCATGCTTGAAACCTTCGTCACAGAGCTGCTGCAGTACGTCGATTCCGGCGGTTACGTGATGCCGCCGCTGATCGTGGCGACGGTCGTGCTGTGGCTGGCGATTGGTTATCGCACCTCGCTGCTCAAACGGGGCAACCGGCGCAGCGTGCGCGTTCTGCTGGAACGCGCCCGGAAAGGCAATCTGAGGAAGGCGACGGGGATGATCGACGCGGCGGTGCTGAAAGGCATGAGCGTGATGCAGGATCACCCGGCAAACCACCCGGACAGCGCCCGGCCTTACCTGGACGACGCGTTTTCTGTCTACGAGCAGGACCTGGAGCGCTACAACGCGCTGATCACGTCGATCATTGCCGTGGCGCCGCTGCTGGGGTTACTGGGCACGGTGGTCGGCATGATCGAAACCTTCGATTCGCTTGGCGATATGTCGCTGTTTTCTCAGTCTGGCGGCATTGCCGGCGGCATTTCCCAGGCGCTCTTCACCACCCAGATGGGGCTGGCGGTCGCCATTCCCGGGCTTTTGGTCAAAGGGTTTCTGGACCGGCAGCAGAGCCGGCTGGAACTGGAACTGGCGCAGATCAAAGATCTGCTGACGGCGGGCTGACATGCGCTATCGAGAGAGAAAACGCGGCCAGGAAGGGATCGATATCTCGCCCCTGATCGACATGGTGTTCATTCTGCTGATCTTTTTCATGGTGAGCACGACCTTTGTGAAGGACATGAAGCTGGATCTGGAGCGGCCCGCAGCGAGCAGCAGCACCGTGGCCTCCACCAAGGCTGTACGGGTCTACATCGATCAGACTGGCGATACCTATCTCAACGGCGAGCCAATCCGGGTCTGGGTGATCCAGAGCCGCCTGCGGGACCTGCTGAAGGGCGGCACCAACAAGTCGGTGCTGGTAGTGACCGACGAGATCGTGCCGGCAAGCCGGTTGGTGGAAGTAGTGGATCAGGCCCGGCTGGCGGGTGCTGAGGACGTGGGTGTGGCCACCGTCGCCGAAGCGGGCGAAGGCTGAACCTTAAACACACGACAACGAATGACGGACAGGCGAGCATGAACGTGAAAAAGCATCTGACG
>JBCCVP010000078.1:0-21122 GCA_039195135.1 Pseudomonadota bacterium
CGTTCGTTTGACCCGCTGCATCCGCGGCTGGCGAAACGAACCACTATTTTTCTGGACTCCGAGTGGTTTCCGACGCCGGCATGAGTGGTCCGCTTGAAGGCATGAAGGTGCTGGAGCTCGGCCAGATCCTGGCCGGCCCGTTCACCACCACCATACTCGGCTACTTTGGCGCCGAGGTGATCAAAATTGAGGCGCCGGGGACCGGTGATCCGATCCGCACCTGGCGCACCGTGCGTAACGGCACCTCCCTCTGGTGGTGGAGCCACGCGCGCAACAAAAAATCGGTCACCGTCAACCTGAAAGAACCCGAAGGGCAGGCGCTGGTGCGGGATCTCGCGCGGCACGCGGACGTGCTGGTGGAGAACTTCCGCCCGGGTCAGATGGAGCGCTGGGGGCTGGGGCCAGAGCCGATGAAGGCGATCAATCCGGAGCTGATCTACACCCGCATCTCCGGTTACGGCCAGACCGGTCCCTACGCCGGGCGGGCCGGCTTTGCCTCCGTGTGTGAAGGTTTTGGCGGTTTTCGCTACCTCAACGGCGTGCCCGGCGAGCTGCCGGTGCGGCCAAACCTGAGCATCGGCGACACGCTGGCCGGCATCCACGCGGCGCTGGGCGTCTGCCTGGCCTGGATTGCCCGGGCCCGGGGGCAGATCAACGGCGGCCAGGTGGTGGACGTGTCCATCTTTGAATCGGTCTTCAACCTGCTGGAAGGCGTGGTGCCGGAGTACTCCGGCGCCGGCGAAGTGCGTCAGCCGGCCGGTACCACCATTACCGGGATTGTCCCGTCCAATACCTACCGCTGCGCCGACGGCAAGCTGATTGTGATCGGCGCCAACACCAACCCGATGTTTGAACGGCTCATGCGGAAAATGGGCCGGGATGACCTGGCGGATGACGAGCGCTTTGGCGACAACGCGGGCCGGGTGGCGGCACAGGAACTGCTCGACGGCGCCATCAGCGACTGGACCGGAACGCTGAGCATGAACGATGCGCTGGCGGCACTGGACGAGGCCGGCGTAGCCGGCGGGCCGATCTACAGCGTGGAGGACATGTTCGCCGATCCTCAGTATCAGGCCCGGGGGCTGTTTGAAGAGGTCTCCGTGGAAGGCGAGCCGCTGCACATTCCGGCCATCGTGCCGAAGCTGACGGAGACGCCCGGGAAAACCCGCTGGCCCGGTCCCGAGCTTGGGGAGCACACCGAGGCGGTGCTCGGCGAGTGGCTGGGGCTGGCAGCGCCGGAATTATCCCGCCTGCGGGACGCCGGCGTGATCTGAATCAGACGCCGGGCGCGTCCAGCAGCAGCGCTACCTGACTTACGCCCGCGCGGGTCATGGGTTTGCCATCCACCGGGCTCAGGGGCGCCTGCCGCAGGCCTTCTTTGGGAAAGATCGTGACTTCCACGGATACGTCACCGGCCACAAACCGCAGCAGCGGATAAAACTCGTGACGCTCGCGGCTGACCCGCAATCGGCGCTGCTGTTCTTCAAACGGAACGCCCTCGCGGGTGAGAAACAGATTGACCTCGTCCGGCGTGTCGGCAAACACGTGCAGGTTTACCGCGCTGTGCGGGTCTGCCGTTCCCGCCAGCACCGGACCCACCAGGCGCGGTGAAAACGGCGCAAAAAACTGCAGCCCTTCCAGCGCCGCTTCCCGCAGCTGCCGCAGCCGGCTGGCGTGACTGGAGCCTCCGAACAGCGCCAGGTGTTCTTTCACCGCGGCTTCCACGTCCACGTTTCGGGGAAGCGCGCCGCGGCCGTCCAGGCCCAGACGCTCGGCCGCCTTCAGCTTGGCCGAGTGCAGATCCCGCACTGACTGGTTGATCACAATCCGAGCGGCTTCCGCGGCGATGAGCTGCCGATGGCGTTCAGCACTGCGAGGCATCAGGGGTTTCCTTTTTCCGCCTTTCTAGAAGATGCCATAGGGGTCTTCTTCCTTAAGGCCCGGCTGGGTTGCTTCTTCTTCCGCCGCCGGCAGGTTGTCCTGACGAAAGTACTCCGTCAGGCAGCCCGATCTGCCGGCGCTGCACAACAGGCCGCTCTGCGGATCGATGCGCGCCACCGAGACGCCGGGCGGCATGGGGCGGTTCTGCTCCGGCTCACCCGCCAGGGCAATCCCCATGTAGTCGATCCAGATCGGCAGCGCCGCTTTGCCGCCCACTTCTTTGGACCCGAGGCGCCGCAGCTCGTCAAAGCCGAGCCACACGGTGGTCGCGAGCGCCGGACTGTAGCCGGAAAACCATGCGTCCCGCTGGTCGTTGGTGGTGCCGGTTTTGCCCGCCAGATCGCTGCGCCCGATCACCCGGGCCGGGCGCCCGGTGCCGCGCAGGATCACGTCTTTCAGCAGCGAGTCGATCAGGTAGTGGGTGGCGGCATTCAGCGCTTCCGGCGCCAGCCGGGGGCCTTCCCGCACCGCCTGCTCGGTGGTGATGTCGGCCGCCAGGGCCGAATCTGCGTTAACCAGGGACGGGTCATCACGCTGCGGACAGCTGGCGCAGGCATAGGCGGGTTCGGCTTCAAAGATGGTGCGTCCCTGACCGTCAACGATGCGCTCGATGATGAAGGGATCCACCCGGTATCCGCCGTTGGCCAGCGCCGCGTAGGCCCGCGCCATCGTCATGGGGGCGACGGCGCCGCTGCCCAGCGCCATGGACAGGTCCCGGGGAATCTCATCGCCGTCAAAGCCAAAGCGCTGCACAAAGTTCCACGCGTAGCTGATGCCGACATCCCGCAGCACCCGGATGGATACCAGGTTGCGGGAATTCACCATGCCTTCGCGCAGGCGCGTCAGGCCAAAGAACTGTTCGCTGAAGTTCTCCGGCTTCCAGCTGCGTTCCAGCTGCTCATCCTCAAACACAATCGGCGCGTCGTTCACCAAGGTGGCCGGCGTGTAATTCCGGTCCAGCGCCGCCGCGTAGACAAACGGTTTAAAGCTGGAGCCTGGCTGACGCCGCCCCTGGGTAACGCGGTTGAATTTGCTGCGGCTAAAGTCGAGCCCACCCACGAGCGCCTGCACGGCGCCGTTTTCTGGATCAAGCGAGACCAGGGCCGCCTGGGCCTCGGGTATCTGGGTGAGCTGCCAGCGGCCTTCGTCGTCCCGCGCGACGCGGACTACGTCGCCGCGCCCTACGAGATCACTCATGACCTGCGGGGCAGGGCCACGTCGGTCAAGCTCGATATAACGACGGGCCCAGGCCACGCTTTCAAGTTCTATCGAAACGGTCTGGCCGTCGGCCAGGTAGGCGAGGAAAAACGTCTCGTCCACGTCCGTCACCAGTGCCGGCTGCATGCCGCTTACCGGGCCAAAACGGTCCAGGATGTCGGCCCAGTCGGCCGGCGTGGCGTTCTCGGCAAGTTCAAAGCGCGCTTCAGGTCCGCGAAATCCGTGGCGCTGGTCGTAGGCGATGAGACCGCTGCGCACCGCCCGGTTGGCCGCCTGCTGGCGGCGCGCGTCGAGGGTGGTGTAGATGCGAAAACCGCCGCTGTAGAGAAGGTCTTCGCCGATCATGGACAGCGCCTGCTGGCGCACCATCTCGGCGGCGTACAGGGCATCGAGCTCGATCGTCGGGTCGTGCGCGTAGGCAAAATCTTCTGCCACCAGCGCGTCACCGAGCGCCGCCTCGGTAATGTAGCCCTGCTCGTGCATGCGCCGAAGCATGTAATTGCGGCGGCGCATGGCCAGCTCCGGACTGCGCAGCGGATTGATTCGCGAGGGCAGCTGGGCGCAGGCAGCAATCATGGCGCTTTCCGCAAGCGTCAGCTCATCGACCGTCTTTCCGTAGTAACCCTGAGCCGCTGCCGCCACGCCGTAGGCGCGATTACCCAGGTAAATCTTGTTCAGATAGAGCGTTAAGATCTCTTCCTTGTTGAGTTCCCGCTCGATCTTCAGGGCGAGGAACCACTCTTTCATTTTTCGCGTAAAGAGCTTTTCCCGCGAGACAAAGCCAAAATCCCGGGCCAGCTGCTGAGTGATGGTGCTGCCCCCGACGCTCCGGTCGCCGCCGGTTTTCGCGAGGTGCCAGATGGCCCGGGCGATGCCCTGGTAGTCCACCCCGGGGTGCTCAAAGAAGCGCGCGTCTTCGCCGGCGATGAACGCGTTTTTCAAGTTGTCCGGGATCTGGTCGATGGTCAGGGGAGCGCGGCGCTTTTCCCCGTAAACCTGAATCAGCCGGTCGTCGGACGAATAAACCCGCAGCGGCACCTGCAGCTGCACGTCGCTGAGCATCTCCACGTCCGGTAGATTGGGGTTGATGATCAGGTAGCTGACAAACAGCGTGCCGACGCCCAATAGCAGCCCGGCCAGGCCGGCAATGGACAGCCATTTGAAAATTTTCAAGGATCGACGGAGATTAGGGCGCATGTTTAACGGGGAGTGTGAACTTCATCAAGGTCCGTCTTGAGCGGACAGTATAAAAGACAGAGGGGTAAGCCACTACCACTGGCCAAAAACTTCCGCCGCCGGTCTTTAGGACCGGTGTCAGCGAGAAAAGGTCCGCTAGTCGGGCTAAGATAGAGCAGCCGGCTGTAGCAGCAACACGCAGGCAGCAGCCAACAGGCAGCTCAGCCCTCCTGGGGAGGGGGCGACAAGAAGACGGGGATTTTGCGGGGGGTTAATGAATTTTTTCCTTTGTATTGATCCCTAGTTGACTTTCGTATTTAATGTTAAGTTGTACATATCTGCCGTAAGGGCGTGTTGTAAGGACAAAAAGTGTGGCACTGTTCAGCAACAAGATGCCGCCTCTGGTCGGCCTGGACATCAGCTCAACAGCGGTAAAGCTGTTGCAGTTGAGCGGGGGAGACGGGCGCTACAAAGTGGAGCACTACGCGGTTGAGCCGTTACCGGCGAACGCGGTGGTGGAGAAAAACATTGCCGAGGTGGAGGCCGTAGGTGAAGCGATCGGCCGCGCCGTGAAGCGATCGGGCACCCGTGCCAGGCACTGCGCGCTGGCGGTTGCCGGCTCCGCAGTCATTACCAAGGTCATCAACATGCCGGCGGACCTGACCGAGGCTGACCTCGACAGTCAGATCCAGATCGAGGCCAATCAGTACATTCCCTACCCGCTCGACGAGGTAAGTCTGGACTTCGAGGTGATCGGTCCCATGCCCGGCAATCCGGACATGATGCAGGTGCTGCTCGCCGCCTCGCGAACGGAAAACGTCGACATCCGGGTCGCCGCCGCCGAGCTTGGCGGTCTGTCCGCAAAAGCGGTGGATGTGGAAGCGTTTGCCATGGAAAACGCCTTCGTGCTGGTCGCGGACCAGCTGGGCATCGACCCCAAAGCGCGGGTCGCGATCGTCGACGTGGGGGCCACCATGACCACGCTGATCGTGCTCAATGAAGGCCGCACGATCTACACCCGGGAACAGGTTTTCGGCGGCAAGCAGCTCACCGACGAGGTGATGCGGCGCTACGGCCTGTCCTACGAAGAAGCGGGCCTGGCCAAGCGCCAGGGCGGTCTGCCGGAGAGCTACGAGCAGGAAGTGCTGGAGCCCTTCAAGGACGCGATGGTGCAGCAGGTGAGTCGCTCCCTGCAGTTCTTCTTCTCTTCCAGTGAGTTTGATTCGGTGGAGCACGTGGTACTGGCCGGCGGATGCGCCGCCATCAACGGCGTCGCCGACCTGGTGCAGCAGCAGCTGGCCATTCCCTGCACGATTGCCAACCCCGCGGCCAACATGTCCGTGGCACCGCGGGTGCGGGCGCAGGCGCTGGGCGCTGATGCCCCGGCACTGATGATCGCTTGCGGGCTGGCGCTGAGGAGTTTTGACTGATGGCAAGAATTAACCTTTTGCCCTGGCGCGAAGAGCGTCGCCGTCAGCGGCAGCAGGAGTTTTACGTAATTCTCGGAGGCGCCGCCCTGATGGGGCTGGCGGCTTTCGTCGGTGTGAATCTGCAGATCGGCGCCATGCAGGACCATCAGGATGAGCGTAACCAGATCTTGAGAAATCAGATCGCCGTGCTGGATCGACGCATCCGCGATATCGAAGAGCTTGAGCGGGAGCGCGCCGAACTGATCGAGCGCAAGCAGGTGATTGAGCAGCTGCAGCAAAGCCGCGCCGAAATTGTTCGCCTGTTTGACCAGGTGGTGCGCACCATCCCCGATGGCGTCAGCCTTGAAAGCGTCAAGCAGCGCGGGCGCCGCGTGACGGTAGAGGGCCTGGCGGAATCCAACGCCAAGGTGTCGGCCTATATGCGCAGCATGGACGGCTCCCCCTGGATGCGGAACGCGGATCTCAACATTACCGAAGCCGAGGGGGACGGGCGACGTCAGGTTTACAAGTTCAGGGTCGAAGTGGACGTTGGCCCTGAGCCAGATCCCGCGGCTGATAACGAGGTGGCGGGATGAATTGGGAAGAAATCAGAAATCTCGATTTCGAGGACCCGGGCGGATGGCCGCCGCTGGCGAAAGGCGTGGCGGCGGCAGCCGTTGTGGTGTTCATTCTCGTGGTCGCCTACTTCCTCAAGTTCAAGGACGAATGGCAGGTGCTTAAGACCAAGGAGCAGCAGGAGATCACGCTGCGCCAGGAGTTTGAGGAAAAGCAGCAGAAAGCCGCCAATCTTGAAAAATACCGTGAACAGCTGGACGAGCTGCGGGAGCGGCTCAGTGACCTGATCGCTCAGCTGCCGGACAAAACAGAAATGGCCAAGCTGCTGCAGGAAGTGTCCCAGAAGGCCATTGGCGCGGGCATCGACGTGCAGAAATTCCAGCCCCAGGCGGAGATCCTGAAAGAGGTCTACGCGGAGAAGCCGATCCAATGGGAGATGATCGGCGGCTATCACCAGTTTGGCGATTTCGTGTCGCAGATTGCGGCCCTGCCGCGGCTGGTAGTGGTGATGCAGGACGTCACCCTGGAACCGGCTGATCCGAATCAGGGGGGCGTGGGCCTGGCGCTGAGCGGCACCGTTAACACCTACCGCTATCTCACAGAGGAAGAGCAGGCCGCGCAGCTGGCGCCGCCTGCCCAGGGAGGGAACCGGCGATGAAGCGCCTTTTGCTGATCCCGACCGTGCTGCTGGCCGGTTGCACCGGCAGCACCTCAGATCTGGATCGATACATTGCCGACATCAACGCGCGGGAAGGTGCCGCGCTGGAACGGCTGCCAGATCCGGTCGACGCGCCGAGGCTCATTTACGAAGCCCACGATCTGCGCGATCCATTTACCGGCGGACCGCTGCTGGTGGACGAGCCGGTGCCGGTGCCCGACGAGGAGTCGCTGGCCGGTATCGAAGGTCCGCGGCCCGATCCGAATCGGCCAAAGGAAGACCTGGAGCGATTCGAGCTCGACAGTCTCGAAATGGTGGGAACATTTTTTATCGACAACACGCTGTTTGCGCTGGTGGAGGATCCGGAAGGACTGCTCTATCGGGTGAGCGAAGACAACTACATGGGACGAAATCACGGTCGCGTGATTGCGGTGTATGAAGACAGCGTGGAGTTGGTTGAACTACTGCCAGACGGTGAGGGCTGGCAGGAAAACCGTGCCGAGTTGGCCCTTGATGAAGAATAAGCGGATCCGGTTTGGGGGATCAGAAATGAACGCAAAAGTGACGAAGTCTGCCAGTCCTGGCGCCCGCGAGGGAGGTGCCCGAATGCGCTTCCTGACGGCTTTAGTGCTGGCCTTTAGCAGCGCCGGTGCCTGGGCACAGTCAGTGCTTGAGGAGATCTCTTTCAGCACCGGCTCCGGCGGGGCGGTAGACATCATCCTGAGCATGGACGGCGAAGTTCCGGATCCTCAGATCTTTACCACCGACAACCCGGCGCGCATCGCCATCGACCTGATGGACACGACAAACGCGCTGCGCCAGCGGTCGATTGAAGTGGGGTCCGGCGCAACGCGCAGCGTTTCCGCCGTTGAGGCGGGTGGCCGCACCCGGGTCGTCGTCGACCTGTTTCGGTCTTCGCCCTACGAAACACGGGTGGAAGGCAACAACCTGATCGTCGCCATCTCGGGCGGCGGCGGCTCCGCCGTGGTGGCCAACAGCCAGCAGCGCTCCGGCACTCTGGCGGGCATCACCAGCGCCAGCAGCAGTGACGCGCTGAGCGTGCAGAATGTGGATTTCCGCCGCGGCCGCAACGGCGAGGCGCGCGTGATCGTGACCTTCAACGACGCCGGCGCCAATGTTGATCTCAACAAGCAGGGCGGCAACCTGCGAGCCTACATCTATAACGCCGCCATCCCGCCGGAGCTGGAAGAACGCCTTGACGTGATGGATTTCGCCACGCCGGTGGAGCTGATCGACACGATTCGGGACGGCAGCCGCATTCGCATGGATATCACGGTGCGAGGCGACTACGAACACCTGGCCTACCAGACGGGCAACCAATACGTCATCGAGGTGCAGGAATTCGAAGAAGAAGAGATCCCGCTGGAACAGCAGATTCTCGAGCCCCAGGAATACACGGGCACCCGCGTCTCCTTCAACTTCCAGGACATTCCGGTGCGCGCTGTGTTGCAGCTCATCGCCGACGTATCCGGGCTCAATATCGTGGTTTCCGACTCGGTGTCCGGCAATGTCACCCTGCGGCTGCAGAACGTGCCCTGGGATCAGGCGCTGGACATCCTGCTGCAGGCCAAGTCGCTGGACATGCGGGAAAACGGCAATGTGATCTGGGTTGCCCCGGCAACGGAGATTGCTCAGCGGGAGCAGCAGCTGCTGCAGGCGCTGCGCGACAAACGCGAGCTGGAGCCGCTGCGGTCCACGTTCCTCCAGGTGAACTACGCCAAAGCGACGGACCTGAAAGACATTATTGAAAGTGCCGCCAGCGGCTCCGCCACCGACGGTGCCGGCCTGCTGTCTGCCCGCGGCAGCGTTACCGTGGACGAGCGAACCAACGTGCTGCTGCTGACCGATACGCCGGACCGGCTGACGGAGATCCGCGAACTGGTGAACCGGCTGGACCGGCCGGTGCGGCAGATTCAGATCGAGTCCCGCATCGTCATCGCCACCGACAGCTTCAGTGACGAGATCGGTGTGCGCTTCGGTCTCACCGGCGGCTATCAGGATAACGATGGCAACATCACCAGCGTGGCCGGTTCTTCCAGCGCCACGGATCGGATGAACAACCTGGCCCTGGTGAACCGCCAGATCAACGCCGATCGCTCCGGATTCCCGGTGATCGCGCCGGACAATCCGCCGGCGGGCATCTCGGTGCCGCCGCTGGGTGAGCGTTTGAACGTCAACCTGCCGGCCTCGGCCAACGCAGGCAGCTTTGCCCTCGGTATTCTCACCTCTGATTACCTGCTCGACCTTGAGCTTTCGGCCCTGGAAAGCGAAGGTCGCGGCGAGGTGATCTCAAGCCCCCGCCTGATCACCGCCAACCAGCGGGAGGCGTTTATTCAGCAGGGTGTTGAGATCCCGTTCCAGCAGGCCGCATCCAGTGGTGCGACCAACATCAGCTTTAAAGATGCGGTGCTGGAGCTGCGGGTGCAGCCGCTGATCACCCCGGACGACCGGGTCATTCTCGATCTGGCGGTGAAACAGGACACCGTGGGCCAGCTGGTCCCCGTTGAAGGTGGCGGCCAGGTGCCGAGTATCGATACGCGAGAAATCCAGACCCAGGTGCTGATCGACAGCGGCCAGACCGTGGTGCTGGGTGGTATTTACGAACAAACGATCCGCGAGGACGAAAACAAGGTGCCGCTGCTTGGGGACATTCCCGGCCTCGGCACGCTGTTCCGCCAGCGGTCCAGTCAAAACGACAAGTCGGAGCTGCTGATCTTCATCACTCCGACCATTCTTAACGACAGCGTCAGGATCGACTGACGCATTACAGGCTGGAACATACCAGCAGTTGACGATTACAACCTTGGGGACGCGCTAACCGTGGAAGGCCTAACGACCATGATGAGAGTGAAGCGATTGATAATGACGGCGGCGCTCGCTGCTGTCGCAGTGGGACTGTCCGCCTGTGGCGGCGGTGGGGGAGGCGGCGCTGCGGAGCCCCGTCAGCCAATTCGAGTAACCGTCACGGCAGATGCCACAGATCTTCTGTCGAACAAAGGTGAGGTGTTCTACGAGCCAGGCTCGGATTTCGCCACCAACCTGCGGGTTGAGGTAAGAAATCCGAATGGCCAGTCCGTCGTTGACGGCACGGTCGTCGGCCTCTCGGTTTCCAGCTCTGCCGACGGCACGCTGTCTACCACCGACGACCTGCGGACCCAGACCACGCAGTTGAACGTCACGACCACCGCCGGCAACGCCCAGGCAGTATTCCACACTGCGGACGGCACCGGTAACACCACCATCACCGCGACGGTGAGTGACCCGCAGTCGAACCAGAACATCAGCGCATCGGTCACCCTGTCGATTGCGGAAGGTCCGGACGGCGTGAATCGCATCACCCTGACGCCAAATCGTCTGACCATCCCGGCCAACCCGGGCATTCCTATTTTCTTCGATTCGCCCTACATCGCCGAGGTCGACATCATCTATCGGGAAGCAGACGGTACGATCGGGGCGCCCCAGGACGGAGAGATCGCTGTCAGCATCAGCCCGGTCTCGATCGCAGCCTTTTCCACGCTGGATGATCCGAGTACGGACGAAAACGAGTTCTTTGTTCTGGTGGGCAACGGACCGGTAGATCTGGCCGCCGGCGGCAAGATTTTTGTCCACTCCGGCGACTCTCCGGGCATCGTCACCGTCACGGCCAGCGGCCAGGACGCGGTAAGCGGCGAGGTTTTTGACACCGAGCTCCAGATTGAAATTGTCGAGTCGGGGTCCGACGGCCGGCCTGCCAACCTGCGTTTCGGCCTGCCGGGCACCCCGCAGTATGTGCAGGGCGCCGGCGGCACCAACGCCCAGACGTTCCAGGTTTCCATCACCGACGGCGCCGATGAGCTGGTCGCCGATCCGACTGGCAACAACGTCTTCCTGCAGATCTTCACCGAGTCGCCGGACAACGGCGCTGAGCTGCGGGGCACCGATGGGGCCGGCAATCCGGTCTCCGGAACTTCCATCAATCTGGCGACAACCAACGGCATCGCCAGCGCCAGCATCGTCAGCGGCTCCGAGCCGGGGCTGGTACGGATTCGCGCCGTCGCAGACGCCGCGGACAATAACGTCAGCAACGGCATCGAAGCGGAAGTTCGGGCGGAGACGTCCTGGGTGATCTCCGACGGTGTGCCGTTCTCCGTCACCATCACCACGATCCCGATCAACAGCCTGACGGTGAACCCGGTGAGCTCCTCCACGGTCGCGTTTGACGACAACGGATTCCCGTTAGAGCCCGATGCCACTTACAGTCTGCGGGTGAACGCCATCGTGACGGACCGCTTCGGCAATCCGCCGGCTTCACCGGTCACATTACAGGCGGGCCTGATCGATGCACCGATCAGCGGCTTCCCGACGCAGGGCGCCGGCACGTTTGATATCTCCGGCAGCGACGGCGACCCGTTTGAAGGCGGCACCGGCTTCTTTGCTCCGCTGGGCCAATTTGTCACCGCTGGCGGAGGCGCCGGGCCCGGCGACACGCTGATCCTATTCGGCAAGTCCGTGGTCGGCAACGCCGATCTGGAAAGCGCCCGCACCGTCAGTCAGATCATCGACCAGGATGACCTGATCGTCGACGAGCCGTTCAATTTCAACGACACCCGCGGCGGGTCGGTGGATAACGGCGCCGTGATCCCTTACGTGGTCGGTCGCGCAACTACCGGCAACGTCGAATCGAGCTTTGTGACCGACTCCAACGGTGTCGGCAGCACCGTGATCAACTACCCGGTTTCCCAGCTGGGTCGCAGCGCGGCCCTGTACATCCAGGGCGCCAACTCGGCGCTGGGCCAGTCGGGCAACCTCGCCACGTACGCCGACGCAACGCTGCTGCGTTACCCCGGCGTACGTCCACTGCGGCTCACGGTGGCGCCGACAAACATCCCCGCGAACGTGGCCACGTCGGTCCTGATCTGCGTTGAGGACGCGGCGACGGCGCCGATCCGCGGCCAGTTCATCGGCTTTGCCTTCTCCGGCCTTCAAGGGACCGGCACCGTGGACGGGGTCGCAGGCTCCGGCACCGTTGGCAATCCCACCGGGGAAGATGGTTGTACCGTCGCGCTGGTGGAAACCGCGGGTGTGGGAACCGATGCCGATGAGGGCATGCTCGACTTTTTCACCGGGGACGCCACGGCAACGGTCACCATCACGCCGCCCTCCAGCGCGGTGCTCCAGGCGGAGCCGTCGGCCTTCCGGGTCAGCGCGCCCACGACCGTGGTGCCCACGCTGCGATACCTGTCCTCCGGCGCTGGCGTTGCCGGCATCGCAATTTCCGGTACCTGTATGTCGAACAACGGAATCATCTCCATTATCGAGCAGCCGGCGCTGACCGACGAGAACGGAGAAACCACCACCCGGATCAATGTGGTGCTCGACGATGGCACCTTTGGTACCAGCCCTGGAGACGGTACCTGCACCTTCGAGGCGTCTGACGGCACCTCGGCGGAGATTTCTTTCGAGGCCATCGACATCTGCGCGCTCGCGGTTAACGTGAGCCCCGGACCGCCTCCGGGCGCCTGCACCGGTGGCACCGGCGGTGGTGATGTTTCGCTGACGGTTGAGTTCGACGAAGCTTCGGCTGCGGCCCTTGCGGGTCAGGTCACGATCACGGCCACCGGCGCAGCAATCTCCTGCGTGCGGCCTGCCGGAGGTCCGACCAGCGGCTCCTGCGCTGATGCGACCATCGTCGCTGGAAGCCAGGTCAATCTGAGCCTGAACTTCGCCAACCCGGCGGACGAGCTGCTGTTCATGAACAGCGGTTCCTGGCTCGGGGCCTGCGCGGCGGCTGGCAGCAGCCTGACGTCGACCCTGACCCTGACCGTCGACAGTATCTGTCGGGTGCAGTTCTAGGTCTGGCGCAATAACGACAAAGGCCGCCTTCGGGCGGCCTTTTTTTTGCCAGTGCCTTCACCCGCCGCTCGGTATCGTCCCGCAATAATTCTTGGCAGCCGGCTTCAGCCAATCCTTCGGCATAGGCCGCGATATGGCGCTTCACGTAGACTCCCGCTGCATGAAAAACCCGGTGCAGATCAAGTAAACTGCCCCGTTTCCCCGCCGCGCGGCGGACTCACCAGACAATAAGATCATCGCGATGGAAGAAAACGTTGCTGCCGTGGTGCCGCCGGATCAGGCGGGCGCCGCGTTTGGAAAGCTGAAGACCGAAATCCAGCAGAAGATCATTGGTCAGGAAGCGCTGATTGACCGGCTCCTGATCGCGCTGCTGGCCAACGGCCACCTGCTGGTGGAGGGGGCCCCGGGACTGGCTAAGACCACCGCCATCAAAGAGCTGGCGGAACGGATCGAAGGCGACTTTCACCGCATTCAGTTCACCCCGGACCTGCTGCCGGCGGATCTGACCGGCACGGAGATTTACCGGCCCCAGGAAGCGGAGTTCAAGTTCCAGCGCGGACCAATCTTCCACAATCTGGTGCTGGCCGATGAGGTGAACCGGGCGCCGGCGAAGGTGCAGTCAGCGCTGCTCGAAGCCATGGGCGAGCGCCAGGTCACCGTCGGCAGCATCACGTACACGCTGCCGAAGCTGTTTCTGGTGATGGCCACCCAGAATCCGATTGAGCAGGAAGGCACCTATCAGCTGCCGGAAGCGCAGCTGGACCGCTTTTTGATGCACGTCGCGATCACCTACCCGGAGCGCAGTGAGGAGCAGCAGATTCTGCACCTGGCGCGGGAGCAGGCCCAGGAGCAGCTCACCTCGCGGCCGGAGCCACCGGTGGTCGTCAACCAGGCGCAGGTGTTTGAAGCGCAGAAACAGGTGCTGGATCTCCATATCTCGCCCGATCTGGAGCAATATATCGTCGAGCTGGTGCTGGCGACGCGCGATCCCGGTCGCTACGGTGACGACCTGAAAAACTGGATCAGCTTCGGGGCCAGCCCTCGGGGGACCATCGCTATCGATCGCTGCGCCAAAGCCCACGCCTGGCTGCACCAGCGGGATTACGTATCGCCGGAAGATATTCAGGCGGTTGCCCACGACACGCTTCGTCACCGGGTGCTCATGTCGTTTGAGGCCGAGGCAGAGGGTGTGGACGCGAATCACCTCGTCAGCCAGCTGCTCGAGCGCGTGCCCGTTCCCTGAGCCTGATCGCGTAACACCTTGCAATGAGTGCTGCCGCCGGTGACACCCGCGCTCTGGATCCCTCGCTGTGCGTCTCCGCCGAGGATCTGATTCGGCTGCGCATGCCCGCACGCCGGGTCATCATGTCCGCCCGCACTCCGGTCAGCTCCGTCATCGCCGGCGTCCATGCCAGCCGTTTCCGCGGCCGGGGCGTTGATTACGTCGAGTCCCGCGCGTACGAGGTGGGCGACGACATCCGGGATCTCGATTGGCGGGTAACGGCGCGCACCGGTAAACCCCACACCAAGGTGTTCCAGGAGGAGCGGGAGCGCCCGGTGCTGGTGATTATCGACGGCGCCGCCAGCATGTATTTTGCAACGCAGGGCGCGCTGAAGGTGGTGCAGGCCAGCCGCCTGGCGGCCCTTATCGGCTGGGCGGCGGTGCGCCGCGGCGATCGTATCGGTGCGCTCATTTCCCGTCCCGGGAACCATCGCGAGGTGCGTCCAGCGGGCGGGCGCCGCGGTGTGCTGCGGCTGATCAGCGTGCTCACTCAGGTCCTTGCCCGCACCAAAGCGCCGGACTTTGAGCCCGCCGCCGAACCGGTAGACGTGATGCTCGAGCGGGCTCGGCGTATTGCCCGGCCCGGCAGCCTGATTTTCCTGATCAGCGACTTCTATCGCATGGGCGAGAATTTTGAGCGGCACATGGCCTTCCTGCGCCGCCACAGTGATCTGGTGGCCTGCCGGGTCCGCGATCCGCTCGAACGAAACCTGCCGCCGCAAGGCACTTATCCGGTCACCAACGGTCACAGCCAGGGAGTGATGAACCTCAATCGGGAAGCGGAAAGGCGGGTGTTGAGCAAATTTCTGGACAGCCAGAAGGCCGATTTTGTCAGTGCCTGTAACCGGCAGGGGGTCAACCGTCTGGAGCTCAAGACGACCGACGACGTGACCGACGCTCTGGGCCGCTTGTTCCGCAGCCGCGACAGCCGCTGATGCAGGGCCAGGCGCTGCCGCTAATGGACATCCACGCCGCGCCGGCGCCGCCCTGGTGGCCGCCGGCCTGGGGCTGGTGGGTACTGGCGGCGCTGGCGGCGGTTTTACTGGTGTTTTTTGCCTACATGCTGTGGCGTCGCTGGCAGCAGCGCCGACGGGTGCGCGAGCTGGCCGCCGAGCTTACCGTGATCGACGAGCGCTGGCAGCGCGACGGCGGTGACGCCGAAGCGGCAGCGGCCATCTCGGTTTATCTGCGCCGGCTGTTTGCCCACGTGGGCGAAAATCCAGCCGCGGCTGCGGTCACAGGCCAGGCCTGGGTGGATCTGCTGTCCTCGCCGCAGGACCTGGACCCGAAGCTTAAGCAGGCCGCTGGCCAGCTGACCGAAGCGCCGTATCGACGCCAGGCCAGCGCCGACGTTGAATCCCTGCTGCTGCTGTCCCGCTTCTGGCTGGCACGGCTGGTGTCGGGGGTGCGCGGATGAACTTTCAGGTCGCCTGGCCCTGGGCGCTGACGTTTCTACCGCTGCCCCTGCTCGTTGGGTGGCTCTGGCCGAGAGCCGAGCGACGCGCGGGGCTTACTGTGAAGGTGCCGTTTTATCACGTGCTGGGTCAGGACCCGGCCAGCGCGCTGGGCCCGCGGCGCCTCGCACGCATCCTCCTCGCCACGCTGGTCTGGCTGGCGCTGGTGGCCGCCGCGGTGCGGCCGCAGTGGATCGGTGAGGCGGTATCTGTCCCCTTAACGGGGCGCGATCTGATGCTTGCGGTAGATATCTCCGGCTCGATGGAGACGGCGGACATGGAGCTCGCCGGCCAGGCGGCAACCCGGCTAACGGTCGTTAAGTCGGTGGCCGGTGAGTTTATTCAGCGGCGGGTCGGTGATCGCCTCGGTCTGATTCTGTTTGGCCGCCGCGCCTACCTGCAAACGCCCCTGACCTTCGACCGCGACACCACCCGGGCCCTGCTGGAGGAATCGGTGATTGGCCTGGCGGGCAAAGAAACCGCCATCGGCGATGCGATCGGGCTGGCGGTGAAGCGCCTGCGGGGCCAGGAAGTGCAGGAGCGGGTGCTGATTCTCCTGACGGACGGTGCCAACACCGCCGGCGCGGTGGAACCACTGAAGGCGGCGGACCTCGCGGCCAGCGAAAATCTCAAGGTGTACACCATCGGCGTTGGTGCTGACGAGCTGGTGGTGAACAGCATGTTCGGCACGCGGCGCATCAACCCGTCGGCGGATCTTGATGAAAAAACCCTGACCGCCATCGCCGACAAAACCGGCGGCCGCTATTTTCGGGCGCGGGACACCCGCGGTCTGATGCAGATCTACGACGTGCTCGACGAGCTGGAGCCGGTGGCGGAGGAGCAGGAAGTGCTGCGGCCGCCCCGGGAGCTGTTCCACTGGCCCCTAGCGATGGCGTTGCTGCTGTCGCTGGCCCTCGCCGTGTCCCGGGCGGCGGCCCGCAGCGAGCCGGTGTCCGCAACATGAACCTCGGGCCAATCCATTTTCTTCGTCCGGAGTGGCTGTGGCTGCTCCCGCTGCTGGCCGTCCTGATCTGGTGGCTGCGCCGGCCCGGCGGCGATCTCGGCGCCTGGCGGCGTATCGCTGACCCGCGCCTGCTGGAGTTTCTCACCAGCGGCCGCAGCGGCCGCCAGCGTCGCTGGCCCCTGGTGCTTCTGGCGCTGGGCTGGGTACTGGCCACGCTGGCCCTGTCCGGTCCGGCCTGGGAGCAGCGGCCGCTGCCGCTTTATCAATCCGGCGCGGTGAAGGTGGTTGTGCTGGACCTTTCCCGCTCCATGCTGGCGCCGGACCTGAAACCCAACCGGCTCACCCAGGCGCGCTACAAGCTGGCGGACCTGCTGGACCGCACCCGGGAGGGACAGATCGGCCTGGTGGCCTACGCCGGGGAATCGTTTGTTGTCTCGCCCCTCACCGATGATTCGCGCACCATTAAATCGATGCTGGGCGCCCTGGACACGAACATCATGCCGGTGCAGGGCAGCGAACTCGGGGAAGCTCTGACGCTGGCGAGCCAGCTGCTGGCGGGCGTTGACGCGGTGGCCGGTGAAGTGCTGGTGATCAGTGATTCCGTCGGTGTGGGTGCGCTGGAGGCAGCCCGGGAGCTGCTGGCCGCGGGCCATCGCATCTCGGTGCTTGGCGTGGGTACCGCCGAAGGCGCTCCCATCCCGCAGGAAAACGGCGGTTTTTTCAAAACCGCCGACGGCGAGATCGCGGTGCCGCGGCTGGATGAACCGGCCATGGCGGCGCTGGCGGAGGCCGGCGGCGGGCGCTACGTGCGGCTGCGGTCTGACGCCACGGATCTTGATCTGCTGGAACGCGAACCGGTGAATACGGCACCCTCGGACAGCGAGCCGGGGTCGCAGGAAGCGCTGCGCTGGCGGGAAGAAGGGCCCTGGCTGGTGCTGCTTCTGCTGCCGCTGGCCGCCCTGGCTTTTCGCCGGGGCTGGCTGCTGGCGCTGCCTTTGGCGGTACTCCTGCTGCCGCCGGCCCCCGCGGTGGCCGGCTGGTGGGACGATGCCTGGCAAACCCGAGACCAGCAGGCCGCCGAGTCGCTGGCGGCGGGCGCTCCCGAGGACGCAGCGCAGCTGGCGGAAGACCCGATGCTGCGAGGCGAATCGCTTTACCGCAGCGGTGACTACGAGGCGGCCGTGAACGCGTTTGCCGCCGGCAGCGGGCCCGATGCGCACTACAATCGCGGCAATGCGCTGGCTCAGCTGGAGAAGTACCAGGAGGCGATCGACGCCTACGATCGGGCGCTGGCCAGTGATCCGGAGATGGCCGACGCTCAGCACAACAAGGACCTGCTGGAGGAATTGCTGAAGCAGCAGGAACAACAGCAGCAGCAGGATAATCAGGAATCCGACGAGCAGTCGGACGGTGAAAGCGAGCAGCAGTCGGACCAGTCCTCCGAACAGGAGGGGGAAGAGGAGCAGCGCGAGCCCCAGGGCAGCGAGCAGTCCGAAGGTGAGGAACAGGAAGAGGAAACTCAGGCGGCGGTGGCCGAGGAGCTCGATGCGGAGGAAAAGCAGTCGCTGGAGCAGTGGCTGCGGCGCATCCCCGACGATCCGGGCGGTCTGCTGCGGCGCAAGTTCCTGCTGGAGTATCAGCGCCGGGGACAGCCAAAACCGGTGGAGGATGAGCAATGGTAAGGGTCATGTTTGGGCTGGTGGCGCTTGCCGCGGCCGCGGCGGCGGCGGCACAGCCGGCGATTGAGACATCATTGGACCGCGATTCGGTTTTTCTCGGCGAAACCGTGACGCTGCGGATCGATCTGGAAAACCCCACCGAAGACGCGCGGCCGGATTACGCCGGTCTGGAAAACAATTTCATCATGCTCGACACCGGCTCCAATCGGAGCCTTGAGCTGATCAATGGTCAGCGGAGTCTCAAGGTTCAGCACTACGCGGTGCTCGAGCCGCGGGAGGCGGGCCAGGTGACGGTACCATCTATTGCTGTCGGTACCCTGCGCAGCAGCCCCCAGGTGCTGGCCGTGCTGGAGCGGCCGCAGGACGCGCGGGCGCCGGAGGAAGAGGTGTTTATCCGGGTCGACGCCAGCCCCCTTGAGTCCTACGTGCAATCGCAGATCCGTCTGACTGTGACGCTGTACCATGCCCTGGCGATTACCGAGGGCGCGCTGAACCCGGGGACCTGGCCCGAGGGTGTGGTCGTGGAACGGCTGGGTAATGACAAGCCCAAAGTGGCCTTCATCGACGGCCAGCGTTATCGCACGGTGGAGCGGCGCTTCGCGCTGTTTCCCGAGCGCAGCGGCAGCCTGACCATCCCGGCCTTCACGTTCCGCGGCCGGGTGGCGGATTCATCGCAGCGTTCCGCCGTGCTGTTTAGTCGCGGCCGGCGCGTCACCGTGAGCAGCGATCCGATTACCGTGCGAGTCGATCCGAAGCCGGCGGCCTTTACCGGGGATGTGTGGCTGCCCGCCGCAGAGCTCTCGCTGGCGGAAGACTGGCCGAACGGCGAGCCGACCTTTGTGCAGGGCGAGCCGGTGACCCGGTCCCTGACCATCGAAGGGCGCGGCCTGCAGGCGGTGCAGCTGCCCGAGATTGCTTTGCCCGAGCTGGAGGGCATGAAGGTCTATCCAGACCAGCCGGCCAGCCTGACCCGATTTAATGCGGTGGGCTGGGTGGAAGGCACCCGCACCCAGTCCTACGCGCTGGTGCCGACCAAAGCCGGCCCCCTCACGCTGCCGGAGATCAGAATTCCCTGGTGGGATATCCAGGCACATCAGGAGCGGGAGCTGCTGATTCCCGCTCGAACCATTGAGGTACAGCCGGGCGCGGCCAGCCTGGTGACGCCCGCCAACCTGCCCGTAACGACGGCAGACCTGCCGCAGGCCGGCGTCAGTGGTCCCGCTGACCCGGGCGTCGAGCAGGCCTGGCGCCTGACGGCGCTGGCCCTTGCAGCCCTGTGGCTTGTCACCCTGGCAGCCTGGTGGCGGGCCCGCTCAGGTCCGCGCCACGCAGCCCCTGAGACCGGCAGCAGTGATGAGGCCGCCCGTGCCAGCGAAAAGCAGTGGCGGGACCAGCTGCGGAAAGCCTGCGAAGTAAACGATGGCAAAGCCGCCACCCAGGCCGTGCTGGGACTGTTTCGGGTGCTTAGCCCCGACGTCGCGCCCTCGCTTAGCGCCATTGCGGCGCGGGTGGACGACGACGGCGCGCGGCAGGCGCTGCTGGCGCTGGACCGCTGTCGCTACGGCGAGGAAGACACCGCCTGGTCGGGGGTCGAGCTGGCCAGCTTTGTGCGGACCCTTAAGCCTGCGGCGGAAAGCGCTGCGCGCCCCGCGGCCTCATCACCCCTGCCGCCGCTGTATACCGCCATCGTACTGTGCACGCTGCCCCTGGTTGCGCTGGCGCAGCCGGCCGCTGAGTGCAGCGAAGATCCCGTGCTCCTCCACGGTGGTGCCATCTACACCGCCCTGACCGATGCGCCGAAGGTGGCAGCGATGGTTTACAGCCCCTGTGGCCAGATCCTGGCCACGGGCCGGGAGGCGGGCCTTGCCGAGCGTTTCCCCAAGGCCGAGCGGTCCGATCTTAACGGCGCCACGGTGGTGCCCGGTCTGATCGATGCGCACGGTCACCTGATGGGGCTCGGCGAATCGCTGCTGCGAGCTGATCTGCGCGGGGCGGAATCGCTGGAGGAAGCGTTGTCCCGCCTGGAGGCGTTCGAAAAAACCCTGCCGGACGGTGCCTGGCTGCTGGGGCGGGGTTGGGATCAGAACGACTGGGCCGGACAGGAATTCCCCAGCAAAGAAGACCTGGATGAGAAATTTCCCGAGCGCCCGGTCTGGCTGCGGCGTATCGATGGTCACGCCGGCTGGGCGAACAGCGCAGCGCTGGCGGAAGCGGATCGGGATTTTGCCGGTAGCTGGCAGGTAGAAGGGGGGCTGATTCAGCGCAACGCCACCGGCGAGGCCAGCGGTATTTTGGTCGATCGAGCCATGGGCCTGGTGGAGAGCCAGGTGCCGCTCCCATCGGCTGCAGATCGGGATCGGGCTTTAAAGCTGGCGCTCGCGGCACTGGCCAAAGTGGGGATCACCGCTGTGCATGACGCGGGGACGTCCTGGGAGGATCTTAAGCGGTTCGCGCGCGCTGAGAAGGACGGACAGCTCACGCTGCGGGTCTACGCGATGGCGGACGGCCCGCAGGAGCTGCTGGGACGGCTTTGCGAAAACGGGCCGGTAAAAACGCCGTACGTCAGCGCGCGCTCCGTAAAGCTCTACGCCGACGGCGCGCTGGGCTCCCGGGGTGCGGCCCTGATCGAGGACTACAGCGACGAGCCGGGCAATCGGGGCCTGCTGCTGCAGCCGGCAGCGCAGCTCGCCACGCAGATTGAGAAAGCCATGGGCTGCGGCCTCCAGGTGAATATCCACGCCA
Source organism: Pseudomonadota bacterium (assembly GCA_039195135.1). Taxonomy (GTDB): domain Bacteria; phylum Pseudomonadota; class Gammaproteobacteria; order Xanthomonadales; family SZUA-38; genus JANQOZ01. Next base: position 20,953 of record JBCCVP010000078.1, read on the forward strand.
TCGGCGACCTGGGTAACCGCGTCGTGCTCGACGGCGTGGAGGCGGCGATGAAGGCGCACCCGGATAATGCCGGCCGGCACCGGGTGGAGCACGCGCAGGTGATTGCGGACGCTGATTTTCCGCGCTTTCGCAGCCTCGGGCTCATCGCGTCGGTGCAGCCCACCCACGCC
>JBCCVP010000079.1:0-20838 GCA_039195135.1 Pseudomonadota bacterium
CCAAACCCGGTAGCCGCCAACCGCATCGGGCTGATGCCCAGCTCCGTTAAGTACTTCACGATCGCCAGGGACCGCGCCGTAGACAACTCCCAGTTGGAAGGAAACAGAGCGGTGGTGATCGGCCGCTTATCGGTATGCCCGTCAACGCGCAGCACCCAATCCACATCCGCCGGTATCTGCGTCTGAATCTCGCGCAGCACGTTGGCCAGACTCCGCACCTGGGCTCGCCCCTCATCCCCGAGCGTGGCCGAACCGCTGTCGAATAACAGTTCTGACTGGAACACAAACCGGTCCCCTTCCACGCGCAGGTCGGGGTTATCCCCGAGCGCCTGCTTCAGCCGACCAAAAAAATCGGACCGGTAGTCCCGCAGCTGCGCCACCTCGGTGGCCAGCGCCAGGTTGAGGCGTCGCCCCAGGTCCGCTATCTCCGCTGCCGCCGCCTCGTTCTCCGCCTCCGCGAGCTCCAGCGCGCTCGACACTTCGGTTAGCTGCTGGCGCAGCGCCGACAGCTGGCGGTTCAGCAGCACCACCTGGGCCTGGGCTTCGGTGGACAGCTCCGCCTGCACCGCCGTTTCGCGCCGGCTGGTGGCCAGGGCGTCGGCAAGGCTGGAGACTTCTGCCTGCAGCGCATCGCGCAGCTGACTCAGCGCTGCGACGTCGTTGCTCAGCGCCAGCGCCTGCTCGCTGGCTTCAAGCAGATCTTGCTGGGTCTGGTCCAGGTTTCCCTGCGTAGCAGCAAGCGTGGCACTGATGGTGGCAAGCCGCTGTTCGAGGGACTGGCGGGACGTGGTCTCCAGCGACAGCAGCTCGGTCAGTTCGGCCACCTGACCCTCCAGCTGGGTCAGCGCCCGTTCCTTGCCGCTCAGCGCGTCGTTCAGCAGGAACTGGCCGAGGGTAAACAGCAGCAGGACAAAGATGACGACCATGAGCAGCGCGGCCAGGGCATCGACGAAACCGGGCCAGATATCCAGCGGGCGGCGGCGCGCGCTCAGCATCGATCGGACCTCAGCGTTCTTCGATTTCGGCGCGCTGGTTCAGCGCCGCCGCCAGGGTGCGGTTCAGCAGCCGAAGCTCCTGCCGCAGATCATCGCTAAGCTGATCCCGGTCAATGCGCTGGCCAAGGTCGGCCAGGTGGCGGTTGAGGCTCGCCAGCTGGTGGTGCAGTTCGCTGCGGTGGGTGGACTGATCCCCCAGCGCCCGCTGCATGCGCTCAAGACCATCAGCGGTCTGCTCCAGCAGGGCCTGCACGTAGGCCGGAACGCTCGCCTCACCGTCGCCGGGCAGGGCGCCGCTGGACAGGCGGGTGACGCCGGCCAGCCACTCTTCAAGGTCGTTGAAAAACCGGTTTTGCGCATGCCCCGCCTGCAGGTCAAAAAATCCGAGCACCAGCGAGCCCGCCAACCCAAACCGCGACGAGGAAAAAGCCACCGCCATCCCGGCCAACGGTCCTTCGAGGCCGGCCTTGAGTCGTTCAAAAACCAGGGCACCGTTGCCGTCCGCCGGCGCCAGCCCGCCGATCACCTGGCGCACGTCGCCGATGGTGAGCAAAAGGCCCCAGAATGTTCCGAGCAGGCCCAGGAATATCAGCAGGCCGATCAGGTACCGCGTAACGTCCCGGGATTCTTCAAGCCGGCTGCGGATGCTGTCCAGCAGCGAGCGCTGGGAGCCGGCGGATAACGTAAAAACGCCGTCGTCGTGCCGCGCCAGCATGCGCGCCATCGGCGCCAGCAAGCGTGTTTCGGTGCGATTACGGCGATTGGGATTACGCCGGCGAAACTCATCGATCCAGCGGGCCTCACCGTAGAGGCTCACGACCTGACGAAGTGTGAGCAGCAGGCCTACGATAAGAACCGCAACGATGACGCTATTGAAGGCCGCGTTGGCCATGAAGGCCGATTGCAGGGGTCGCGCGACAGCCGCCAGCAAAACCGCCAGCGCTGCCGCAAACACCCCCATCCATAAGATTGCCCCGTTGGGGCGGGAGATTTTCAGTGCCATACCCTCTGAACTACGGCCGGGCCCGAAAGGTTACAGCAGAAGTGGGTCAGACCTCTGGCTTTGCTCCGGCAATCCCCGGGCCGTTTTGTGGCCATGTTGGGTTTGACGCGTTTACCCGGCAATAAGTTCGCAAGCCATGGCATCGGGCCGGCGGACCGGCCCGGGTTGCAGCGATGCGCGGACTACTTTGCCGCGCGCTTGGGCAGATTGGCGACGTTGTCGATCAGCGACGCTTCCAGCCGCCGCACCAGCGGGGCGGCCCGCGTCAGCCGTTCAGCTCGGGACAAACCGGCAGGGACGTCCATTTTGACCGCCACGCGGGAGCCGGTGCGGGTGCGGGATACGGGCACGCCGCTCTTGCTCCCGGGCGATCCCGTTGCGGTGAACGTCAGATCAGAGATTCGCTGAGCGAACATGGGGAATCCGTCGCCGGTGAGATTGTCGCCGGGAAAGTAGCGCTCGGCCTCGCCGTAGAAAAAATTGGTGCCGAAGTCCTCGCCGAAGATCACGTAGGCCAGGTATTGGCTGTCCTGCTCGGCCACCACGATGACAAAAATGTTGTTGACCCGATCATAGTCGCCGGCAACGGCGATGTTGGTGCCGGCCCGAAACCCCTCGGTGCTGGGATCAGCGTTGGTGCCTCCGTCAAAATCCATATCCAGCAGGTCCGCCTCAAAGGGCTGCACATTCACGTCGCTTGGGAAACAGTCGTTAGCAACCGGCGCGGTGCAGTCGGTTGTGATCATCCACTGGCCGCGCATCACAAGAAACTCATCGTCGATGGAGGGCGAGTACCAGAAGCGCCGGATGGGAATGATCTCGCCGTCGATCGTCAGCTCACCGACCACTGCGGTGTCAAAGCGCAGCGTGATTGGGCGGCCGGTGAAAGTGCTATCGGGCTCACGAAATGCGCAGCCCAGACACTGACCGTCCTCGGAGAAAATCAGCTCGTCGGTGAACTGATAGGTGACCGGGCCGTTGGCACTTTCCACCAGCGTGCCGATGGCGCTGAACCACAGCGGCTCGCGCTGCGCGGGGTTGGCTTCTTCGGTGTAGGTGTAGATGGTCAGAAATACCTGCCGGTCCTGAATCTCAATCGCATAGCCGCGGCCCGGCTGTTCCGGATTCCAATAAAAGCCGGTTTCCGGCACGAAGCTCTGCCTTAGCACCTGGGCCGACACTGGCGCAGCGGCGATTAATGCCAGCGCGGTAATCAGCAAAACGGTAATCGGCCTAAATGGCCATATTGGGGATCTCATGATGATCCATCCCTGGTTTAGCACGGTGTCGATTATGACACCGTCGCCTGAATCCCCGATGAATCAATCCGGCTGCGGCGGACGCCGCAGCCGGAGCCATAATCAGGTCGATCAGGTCAGCGCCCGCTCGTCCCACATGAAAACCGTGACACCAAGTTCGTTGTCCTTGGGCAGGTCGTTGTCGTAGAAACCCTTTTCCCGGGCCGTCTCACGCGCTTTGGCAAGCGCCACGGAAAGCTCCTCTTTCCAAAATTCCCGGAGCTCCTCGCGGCGCTCGGGCTTGATCTGCATCCCGTAGATGGTGCGCTCCAGGAGCGGATCGGTGGGATGGTTGACGTTGTGGGAGATGCTGCGAATGTGGTGCGCGAGCACCCAGCCGACGTAATCGTAGGTTACGCCGGAACGGGACTGGGTGGCATAGCGTTCGCTCACCAGAGAAACCCGGTCACCGCGAATCGCGATGTTGCCGGAAGCGAGCAGCGTGCGTTTAAGGAAGTTCGGCGTGAGTTCGCCTCCGTGGCGCGAGCAGATGCTGTGCCAATCGGGGAAACTCTCGCCGCTAAGAGAGACCTCTTTCGGGAGATCGGGATCTGAGGCCCAGCCGTCAAGAAAGCGCACCACGAGGATGTCGCCTTTCTTGTCGTGATACTCATCCCGCAAATACTTTTTTACGGTTTTGGCCGCCGCCCCCGAATGCGAGATGATCTCCTGCATGCTCAGACCCTTTTTCTTAAGAGCCTGCACAGCACCGGCGAACACCAGATCAGAAAAGCGCTTGACCGAAACCTGCTCGGCAATCAAAAGGTCGACGAAAGACTCCGCCACCTGGATCACCATCTGTTCCATCGAATTTAGGCGATTACTGCCCATTGAAGTCAGTCCTCCACACCCCCGCCAAAAGGGGGCACTGATTGGTTGGCTACCCACCCTGATTCCGGGACTGACGAGAAATCAGAATCAGGGTTCTTTTTTTATGGGTATTGGTTGGGACAAGCCAAACCCGAATGGGAACTTTAGGACATCGGGAGAAAAGAATCCAGCCCATCAGTCATACTGCGCGCTGTTTGAAAACTTCCGCACACTTTTATGACCCTTATCGACATCGGTGCCAACCTCACGCACGAGTCTTTCCGCAACGATCTGGACGCGGTGCTGGATCGTGCGGACGCCCAGCAGGTCAACGTTTTGGTGGTTACCGGCGCCAGCCACGACGGCAGCCGGGATGCGCTGGACCTGGCGCGCCGGTATCCCGGTCGGCTATATGCCACGTGCGGAAATCATCCCCATCACGCGGCGGAATTTACCCCGGATATGGCTAGGGATTTTTCCCAATGGTGCCAGGCGAAGGAAGTAAAAGCCGTTGGTGAAACCGGTCTCGACTACTTTCGTGATCTGGCACCCCGCAGCGATCAGCGCGACACGTTTGAAGCCCAGCTGGAGCTCGCCGAGGCGGTCGGCAAACCGGTATTTCTGCATCAGCGGGATGCCCACGACGACTTTGTTGCGATCTTAAGGGCCTGGCGGGACCGGCTGACCCGCGCCGTGGTGCACTGCTTTACCGATACGCAGGCGGCGCTCCACGATTACCTGGATCTTGACCTGCATGTGGGCATTACGGGCTGGATCTGCGACGAGCGCCGCGGCCACCATCTCAGAGATTTTATTCAGGACATCCCGGCCGGGCGCCTGATGATCGAAACCGACTCGCCGTACCTGCTGCCCCGGGACCTGCGACCCCGGCCGAAAAGCCGGCGCAACGAACCGGCCTACCTGAGTCACATCGCGCAGACCGTGGCGGAGTGCCGCGGGGAAACGCTGGAAGCCCTGGCGGCGCATACCACCGCAACGGCGCGCGCCTTTTTTGAAATCTGAAGAAAAAAGGGAAAAAAGGGTCAGGTTACATTTTCGCCGCTGAGACCAACGGGTTACGTTTTCACCGGCGGCGAAAATGTAACCTGACCCTTTTTTCCCTTTTTTCGCTAAGCGCGGAGCCCGATACCACGCTTCAGCAGGACGTAACACAAACCGCCAAGCACCAGCACAAACACCAGGGCCACCGCGTAGGCCACCCCCAGGGGCACGTCGCTCACGCCTAGGATGCCAAAGCGAAACGCGTTCACCATGTACAGAATGGGGTTGGCCAGCGAGACCGTCTGCCAAAATTCCGGCAGCAGAGAGATGGAGTAGAACACACCGCCAAGATACGTCAGCGGGGTGAGCACAAAAGTCGGGATGATGGAGATGTCGTCAAACTTGTTGGCGAACACCGCGTTCACCATGCCTGCCAGGGCAAAGATCACCGAGGTGAGGAGCACCACCGACAGCGTGATGCCGACGTGGGCAATTTTCAGGTCGGTAAAAAACAGCGATACCGCAAGCACCACCAGCCCCACCAGCACCCCGCGGAAAACCGCGCCGCTGACATAGCCGGCCAGGATGACCAGGACCGGAAGTGGGCTGATCAGCATCTCCTCTACGTGCTTGCCGTATTTGGCACCAAAAAAAGAGCTCACCGTGTTGCCGTAGGAGTTGGTGATCACGCTCATCATGATCAGCCCGGGCACGATAAAGTCCATGTAGTCAAAGCCGTCCATGGTGCCGATGCGCTTGCCGATCAGGTTGCCAAAGATCACAAAGTAGAGCGTCATGGTGATGGCCGGCGGCACGATGGTCTGGACCCAGATGCGCAAGATCCGGGTGACCTCTTTACGGACGATCGTGATGTAGCCGACCCATGCGTTGCGGGCGGTGGGCTGAACTGGCGCGGCGCCAGGTCCGTTGAAGTGCGCCGGGGCAGCGCTTTGCACGTTGGCGTCAGTCATCAGATTTTTTCTCCACCAGGCGCAGGAACAGTTCCTCCAGCCGGTTGCTCTTGTTGCGCATGGACATGACGCGGTGCCCCGCGTCATCCAGCAGCGCAAACACCCGGTTCAGCGCCCGGGATTTGGATACGTCCACCTCAATGGAGCCGTCCGGGCGCAGCCGCACGTCGTAGCCATCCAGCACCGGCGCGGTTTCCGGGTTGGCGTCGAGGTCCAGCACAAAGGTCTCCATATCCAGCCGCGTAAGCAGCTCCCGCACCGAGGTGTTCTCCACAATCTCGCCGTGGTCGATGATAGCGATGTTGCGGCACAGCTCTTCCGCTTCCTCGAGGTAGTGGGTGGTGAGAATGACCGTGGTGCCCTGTTCGTTGATCTGCTGAATGTACTCCCACATGGCCCGGCGGATTTCGATGTCGACGCCGGCGGTGGGTTCATCCAGAATCAGCAGCCGCGGCTGATGCACCATGGCCCGGGCAATCATCAGGCGCCGCTTCATCCCGCCGGACAGGGTGCGGGAGATCACATCGCGCTTGTCATACAGCTCCAGCCGGTGAAGCAGTTCTTCCGCCCGGGGCACCGCCACGGATCGGGGGATGCCGTAGTAGCCGGCCTGGTTGACGACAATCTCCAGGGGTCTTTCAAACCAGTTGAAGTTCATCTCCTGCGGCACCAGTCCAAGCTGGCACATGGCCGCGGCCCGCTGCCTTTCGACGCTCAGCCCAAAAATCTCCACATCGCCGGCGGTGCTGTTGACCAGGGAGCTGACGATGCCGATGAGCGTGGACTTACCGGCGCCGTTGGGCCCGAGCAGAGCAAAAAAATCCCCTTCTTCCACCTGCAGGCTGACACCGTTGAGCGCCCGGGTGCCGTTGTCGTAGGTTTTTTCGAGATTGTTGACGTTGAGCGCAAGCATGATTTTTCTGGCTGTTTTTGGCTGTTTTCCGACCCTGGGGACCGCAGGCACCGGGCTCCGATGAACTTGTCGTCGGGACAAGCACCAGGTGCCGTGGATGCAAACGCGGAGTGTCGGAGTCGACCGCCCCGGAACGCAAATTGTGCGCTTCTGGGCGGGATATGTGAAGTTATGGGGGCCCTGCCAACGTCACACAACGGCGGCCCGGTATCTGAGTACCGAGCCGCGCTAAGTAGTTGCCACGATTTTCCTGGCATATACGGATTTTATGTAATAGCGGAACAATCCAGGAGCTGTCGAGATGGCGTCAATCAAAAAGATCCTCGCGCTGGTCAATCCCCGGCGGGATCAACATGCGGCCGCCGAGCGCGCCGCGATGCTGGCGGCCAGCATGGGCGCGGAGCTTCGCCTGCACGGCGTGACCTACGAGCCGGCGGCCAACTTTGATCTGTTTCATCTTCTGGACCGGGATCATGCGGCACGCGGCTATGAGGACGAGGCGCGGGAGAAAATCGAAGCACTGGCTAAAGAGCTCACGGCCACCGGCGTGGGTCCGATCAACGTCACCACCACCTGGCGGCACCCATTTGACCGGGGGGTACTGGATGCGGTGGAGGCCGATTGGCCGGATCTTGTGCTGCTTGAAGCCCGGGAACCCGACCGCCTGAGCCAGGCGGAGTGGCGCGTGCTGCACCAGTGTGAGGTGCCGGTCTGGCTGGTGCGCTCGCGGCCCTGGCCGGACCCGGCGGAGATTGCGGCCTGTGTCGATCCGGCGCACCGTTCCTCCGCGCGCAGCCAGGCCGACCGGGAAGTGCTGAGCTGGACCAAGGCAGTGCAAGACCTGGGTTCGGTGCACGTCCTGCACGCCCTGCACGATTTGCCGGAAGCCAAAGATGAAACGGTGCACGCCGAGTATCTGGATCAGCTCAAGGCGGACCGGCGGGCAAAAATCGAAAAGCTGGCCGAACCGTATCTGGGTGCCGCGCCCACGCTGGAAATGGCGGCTGTTGAGCCGGACGAGATGATGCGCGCATTTGCCCAGCGAGAAAACGCGGGGCTGGTGGTGATGGGCGTGTTCTCCCGCAGCCGCCTGGCCGACCTGCTGATCGGCAGTACCGCGCGACGGGTGCTGCCGGACCTGCCCTGCGATGTGCTAACGGTGCCCGCCGATCGCTAGGCCGGTTGGGCAGCGTTGTCGCTTAGCCGGGCTTTGTGGCCAGGAACGCGGCGCGACCGGGAAGCAGTTCAACGTCGCCGATTGACGAGAGAGGCCTGACGGTCAGACCGGCCTCGCGGAGACGTTGAGCAACCTTCCCTGTGTCAAAAAGCTGCTGGTGATGAACCTCGTCAGACCGACGCCAGGTATCACCTTGTTTGAAAAAAACGGTGATCTCCCGGGTCAGGTTGGCGTCGTCGACAATCCGGTTTCGGCTGGCGACGAACCAGTTGCCACCGTCGAGCCAACTGGCGCCCGCGACCACTTCGGTGCTCGTGACGTCAAACACCAGCGAGCCCCCGGGAAGCAGGGCTTTCGCCGCCGCGGCGATGACATTTTCCAGTGCCACTTCCCCCGCGGCATTGCGGTAAGCGAGCACCTCGCCCACAGCAATCACCAGCGTCGCCAGCGGTACATTCAGCTTTACAGCATCAGCCACCGAGGCGTCTAGACCGCGCTCGCGCGCCGCCTGCACAAAGGACTCGGAGATATCAAAGCCGCACCCGGGTACGCCATGGTCACGAAGTTTGGCCAGCATTCGGCCATCGCCACAGCCAACATCCACCACAAACGGCGGATGGGATGTCCGGTTCGCAAGTTCTGCCAGCCAGTCAGCGGCGCCGTCCCACTGCCCGGCAAATCCCGTCGCGTGCACCAGAGCCAGGTCTTGGCCGTAAAAAGTCCGTCTCGAGGGGTCTCGCTTCACGGTTCCATGGTAGGTACCCGCCCGACCTCCGGCAACGACGCAACCACTCTCCCCCTCAGTCTTCGAAGCTGTCGGCGAAGACCCCGCTAAGCGTTTCGATAAGCTGCGGCACCCGATACTCAAAGGTAATGCCGCCGGTGAGCTCGCCGCTGATGTCCCCTTCCACCGACAGGGCGACCACCTGGCCGGCCACGTTGCCGGTGCCTGGATACAGCGTCAGGGTGGTTTCCGCCACCTCACCCTCAGCCAGCATGAACGCCTGATCCTCAAGTTCGTAGGTCCAGTCGAGCGGCAGGCTGTCAGTTTTCACCGTCAGGTTGACGGTGCGCGTGCCTGCTTCCGCGTGACCTACCCGAAAGGCGTAAACCGCCGGCGCAAGTTCCGGAGCGCCCATCCCCTTGGCGCCCGGGGCGGAAAACTGAGCAACTAAAAGCTCCCCCTCTTCCCGGGCCCAGTCGCGGAAGCTGCGCACCGTGCCGTAGAACGTCGCCGGCGCGGGTATCTGGTTCTGGTAATAGCGAATGGTCTCGTTCTGCCGCCGGCCGATTTCGTTGCCGGGCCAGCCAGAGTTCAGGAGATAGTCAACGGTGTGCTGCTCAAACCCGCTCGTCTCCAGCAGCGTCAGAAACGCGTCCTGATCGGCGGGCGTAAACAGCACATCCTCAACGTCCGCCGCGGCAAGCTCCAGCAAATGTTGATCAAGCGCCGTCGCCAGATCGGTGAGCGCAACACCCAGCGCGGCGGAGTAGCGACGGAAGTTGAAATACTGGGTGTCCACAAACCCATCCGCCCCCGCCTGGGCCGCCCACTGGAGGCGCTGCCGGGTGCCGGCGATGGCGGTGATCAGTTCGCTTACGTCCGCCGCCGCGGCCGAAACCCGCGTCATGGACTCGGCCAGAGCTTCGCTTGGGATATCGCTACCGGCCACGTAGACCGGGGGCGTGAGCTCCGGCGGCAGAAAGAGCTCGGTGTACTGCTGATCGATGGTATCGCCTTTACGGAAGTTGACCTCCTCCTGGATACAGCGGCCCACTTTGCCCGCCTCCCCGGCCACGTTAAAAAAGTGCCTGATAACACCGATCAGGCCCCCCCGGGATGGCACCAGGTTGCCCAGATCAAAATCGTCGCAGGGATTGGTGTCGGTGTTGCGGCGCAGCGTGAAGTTACCGGGGAGGATTTTCTGGCCGGTGGCCGCTTCGGTAAAAGTGACCGTGGCCAGGATGCAGCGATGACCCGTATCGGTCGGGACATAAAACCCCGGCGCATCCCAGCGTTCACCCGGCGCAAGCGTTCGACTCACGGTATCAACGGTGGAAAAGGGGATGCCAACCTGCAGCTGGTTCACGCCGTATTCCACGGTCACTTCCAGCGGTACCGACCGCGTGTTCTGCATCGGTATCTGGAAAGTCATCGGCGTGCCGACAATAAACGGCGGTCGCTGAATCGCCAGGCGCGGGCTCGCGTAGGGTGACCCGTTGGGATCAATTAATCCGCCGGTGTCTCCCGGGCCCTGCCAAAAAGTGACGCCGCCCAGCGCCGCCAGGGGCTCCCCGTCGGTCACGTTGGTAGCGCTCAAGGCGGCGAAGCCGGGCGCATCCGAGGTGATGACGGCTGTCACCTGACCGTTCTCATCGGTCGGCATGGCCGGCTGGATCACATCGCCGAGCGTGGTTTCAAACTGCACCAGCTTGCCCACTGCCGGTTCCTGATTGCCACTAAACACGGTGGCGGTGATCACCCCCTCAAACGCCCCGTTGGCCACAACAAACCGGGGGCTGACCTCGATCAGCGCTCGGTCCGTTACAGCGGTTCCTCCGGTGGTACGGAACGGCCGGTACTGCACACCGCCGGAGACGCCATCGCCGACGCCCGCGTTCGTAGAGGCAAGCCCACAGCCGTCCGCCGTCGCCTCCGAATCATCCGGACCGCCGGCATCACCCCAGTAGTTGCCGGCGGCATCCACGCAGGTATTTGCCGGCGACGTGTTGGATACACCACCGGCGAAATTATTTACGATCTCGTTGTTGCGCAACGTGGTGCGGCTGGCTGGATTGACCTTCACGCCAAAACCCCCGCTGCCGGTGATGGTGCTGTTGCGGATGGTGATATCGCCGTCGCTGGCGCCGATGCCGTTGGACTGGCTGGACCGCAGGACGCTGTTATTGATGCTCAGGCGTCCATCCATGCCCTTGAAGATCATTTCGTCGTTGGTGAGCGTTCCCGCCGTGGCACCGCCAAATTCTACGGTCACGTGATCCAGTACGCTGTCACCATCGTCCCCGTTGAACAGAATGTGGTTCCAGAATCCGCTCGTCTCGCTGAGACGAGTTATGGTGACGGGTTGCGCGGCGGTGCCGACGGCGGTGAGGGAGCCGTTGGTGATGTTGAGAGACGTGTCGGGATGCATGAGCAGCCTCACGCCCGGCTCAAGGCGCCATTCCACCGGCTCGCCGACAGCGGTGGTCAGGGACAGGGAGTCGAGTACTTCGTAGGGCACGCCATGGTTGCGCCACACCGCGGGAATCCGTAGATTGCTGCGCCGCACCTCGATCCGGTCCGAGCCGTTGCCGTTGAACTGATTGACTCCGGCAAGGCCGGACAGGGCGGAGATTTCACTCAGGATCGCGCCGGCGGCCGAGTTGTTGATGGTCACGTTGCTGACGCTGGCCGGTGTCGGATCGCTTTCGTTGTGCAAAAGCACCAGCCCGTACGCGCCGCTGTTGTTGATGGTGAGGTGATCCAGTACCGGGGTGGAGGCGGCGGTTCCCGGGAGAATATCGTTCACCATCACCGGCGCCTGGGCAACGCCCGGGTCGTTGCCCCCGCCATCGTTGACAATCACATGGCGCAGGCGGCTTGCGTCGCCAACATTGGTGTCAAAAAAGATTCGCCGCCATTTCTCGGTGGCGCCGGGAGACCCCTGGAAGATGATGGGGTTGTCGGCGGTACCCACCGCGACGAGGTTGCCGCCGGTACGTACCTGGATTGCCGTGTCCGCGGAGCACATGGTGACCACGGTCCCCGGGGTTAGCGTGAGGGTGGCATCGACGCGGATATTCTGGCTCGCAAATACATCCCCCGACAGCGTCCGATCCACGTCCACATCGCCAGCTAAATCGGGTGCCGCGCAGCTGCCGCCCGCTTCGGCGAGCGGAGACAGCATGAGTGCGGCAACGCCGAGGTAGCGAAGCTTAGATCGACGGAACCCTAGATTCGGAGGGTTGTGGTTTTGCATGGTGAGGTGCTCTTCGGATGGCCTTGTTCCTAAAGGCGCAGCTCAACGACAAAACCGCCAAATCGTTGTCGATCAGTGCCCGGCACCGGGGCTGCGGGCTACTGGTCCCCACAAAACTGGTCGTAGGGTTTAATCTTCTCTGCCTCACCAATCTGCTGCCCGGCGCGAGCGAGCTGGTCGCGAAATGGCAGCCCCAGGGCCTCCTGCGCCCGGGCCTCAAGGCACAGGGCGATACCTTCCGCCACCGTGCCGGGCATGGACCGGGCCAACCGCTCCCGGGCTTCCCGGGCCCAGGGCAGCGCCGCCGCCGGCTGCTTAAGATGCAGCCGCCCGTAGCTCATGGACAGCAGCGGCAGCGCAATACGGAAATGGTTCTTGTTGAGGTACCGGCGATAGAGCTCGTAGGCACGCTGGTGCAGCGGGAGCGCTTCGTCATAGCGACCCTGCCGGGTGATGGCGGTGGCGAGATTCTGATGCACGCCGGCCAGCTGAAGATGGTCCTCGCCATGAACTTCCAGCTGACGCTTGAGGATATCCCGATGCATCGCTTCGGAGTCCGCCGGGCGTCCCAACCGCAGGTGGGCAACGGCGATATTGTTCATCAGCGACAGAGTGGCGTTGTGCAGCGGGCCAAGGCGCCGCTCATGGATCGCGAGGGCCTCCAGGTAGTTTTCCAGTGCCGGCCCCGAGTCGCTGCTCATGCTTTGGGCGGCAGCCAGCTGCCCCTGTACGATGGCCCGCAGCACGCTGTCGGCGCCGTAAACCTCATCCGCCAGCATCAGCGTCTGGCGCAGCATCGGCAGATGGTGGGACATGCCACCCCCGGGTGTTCTGGAGCTGCGGAGTACCACCGCATCAATGAGTTCGCTCGCATGGCGGCGCGGGTCGCGCTGCATTTTTTCAATAGCGGCGTCGGCCAGCGCAAACGCCGCGTCCGTCTCCCCCTGATTCCACAGCCATTTGGCCATGGCCGCTTCGGCAACCCCCACCTCGGCATCTTCCGGGCCGTGGAGCGTTCGGGCGAGATCAAGCTGCTGCTGGTACAGAGGTTCGGCCCGGCTGGGTTCTCCCACCTCGTCGAACTCGATCGCCAGAAACCGTTGACTGGCGGCCACCGCCGCCGACTCGACGCCAAACTCGACCTGTTCAATGGCCAGCGACTTTTCCCGCAGTTCGATCGCGGTGTCATGCTGACCGATGCTGCGGTAAATTTTTGACATGGTGTTGAGCAGCTCAGCCCGGGTCCTTGGCTGCTCGTTAAACGCACCTTCCAGCCTTTCCCGACCAAGGTCCACCGCGTCCTTAAGCGTCAGGTCGTCTCGCTGCTGCGGGTCTGAAGTTAGGTACGGGTCCGCGCTCTCAAACAGGTCCACAACAAATTCAAGCACGGCGGTGGCGCGAGATTTTTCCCCCTCCAGCTGCAGGTTGTAGCGCGTGACCGTCACGAGATAACCGGCAATCACCAGTGCCGCCAGTCCCAGCCCTGGTACCAACCAGGGTCGGCGGGACCGGAGTTTGGCGAAACGGTACAGCCACGTGTCCGGGCGGGCGCTGACGGTCTGCCCGCTCAGGGCCCGTCGAAGGTCGGCTCGAAGTTCGCTCGCTGTGGCGTAGCGAAGCTGCGGATCCGGATGCATGGCCTGGCGGACAATGGCGTCCAGATCCCCCCGGAGCAGACTGGCCCACTGCGGGTTGATCTGACTGGGCGGCGGAAGTTCATCCGCCGGGTGATCCGCAGGCCGCTGCCCGGCGAGGAGTTCGTAGAGCAGAACGCCCACCTGATAGATGTCCGACGCGGTGGTTACGAGACCGGCGGCACGCTGCTCCGGGCTGGCGTAGCCCGGTGTCAGAAGCGCCATCCCGGTTCGGGTTTGCGGCGAGGAGCCGGCGACGGGGCTGGCGTCGAGGAGTTTGGCAATGCCAAAGTCGAGCAGCGCGACGTTGCCCCCGGTGGTAACCAGTATGTTGGACGGCTTGATGTCCCGATGCACCACCAGATGCTGGTGCGCGTGCTGCAGCGCCTCGAGAACGTGGATCACCAGTCCAAGGCATTCGGCCACGTTCAGTTCTGCCGCCCTGGCGTGCTCGGTTATGGCGACGCCGTCAACGTACTCCAACACCAGGTAAGGTCGACCATCCTCCAGGGCCCCGCCGTCCAGAATCTGAACGATGGCGGGATGATCCAGGGCCGACAAAATCTGTCGCTCCACCTGAAAGCGTGCGATCAGGTCGTCGGTATCCAGGCCCCGGCGCAGGACCTTAAAGGCCACCGTCTGGTCAAACTCGCCGTCTGCGCGCTCGGCCCGGTAGACGGTGGCCAGCCCGCCCCGGGCTATTGGTTGCTTGAGCTCCCAGTGTCCGACGCGCTGCCCGGCGAGATTCTCTTCCTGAGCGGCCTGGCCCAGGGATACGAGCAGAGCCCCGCGGGCATCTGCAACGGGACCGTCCACCAAAGGATCCGGTCCGGCGGCGTGTCTCAGGAGCTTAAGGACCCGGGCTTTGAGTTCGGGTTTGCCCTCACAGCGCTTGTCGAGAAAGGCTTCCCGCGCCTCCTCCGGCAGGTCCAGCGTGGCGGTGAACAATTGATCGGTGAGTTGACGGTCTTGCGCGTTACTCATCAATTTCCAGGTGCTGGCGCAGGTAGGCTCGGGCCCGGCTGAGATCCCGCTCTACCGTCCGCAGAGACCGACCCACGGCATCAGCGGTTTCGCTGACGCTCAGACCAGCAAAGTACCGACATTCCACAATGTGCTGGAGCCGCGGATCAATCTCTGCCATGTCCTCTAAGGCGCGATCCAGCTTGAGAACCGCCAGCGCCTGGTCTTCCGCAGCGGTCTGATCTTCCTTGAGCGTAATGTCGGGAATTCCGGCGCCGCGCTTGTCAGCCTGGCGGCGCCGGGCGTGATCCACCAGCAGGTGACGCATTACCGCAGCAGCCGCGCGGAGCAAATGATTCTGGCCGGACCATTCCCGCTTGCCGGCGTTCAATCGGAGGAAGGCCTCGTGCACAACGGCCGTGGTGCTCAGCGTATGATCAGCCCGCTCCCCGGCCAGCTGAAAGTGGGCTATTTTTTTGAGCTCGGGATAGATTGCCTGCGTGAGCTTCTCGAAAGCACCGTCGTCGCCGCGGTTTGCCGCGTCGAGCAAGCCTTGAATATCTGGCAGGTTGTTGTCGTCCATGGCCGCCGCTTTGTTCCGACGCGTCAGGTGTATTCGCCAGTGTAGCGGAAGCTCCGCCGGCCGGCGGTCGGCGCCATGGCGGCGTTACTTACCGATGCAGAAAGACGAAAAAATCTCTCCCAGCAGGTCATTGCTGACAAACTCACCCGTGATGCTGGCGAGCGCGTTCTGGGCGAGACGCAGTTCTTCGGCCAGCAGTTCGGCGCCATGGTCCGCCTGCGCGGCCGCCTGCGCGAGATGCGCCTGCACGTTGTGCAGCGCGTCCACGTGCCGGGTCCGGGCCGTGTACTGGCCTTCGCTGCCCGGCGCCGCGCCTGCCAGCGATTTGAGATGGGCCTTCAGCGTGTCGATCCCCTCGCCGGTGCGGGCTGAGACGACCAGCCCGGCAGCGTCCGCGGGGGCCGGCGCAACATCGACCTTGTTATAAATCAGGGTGTGGGCCGGCGCTTCGGCTGGCAGGGATGGAGGTGGCGCGTCACTGGAAAGATCAATCATCAGCAGCACGTGGTCAGCTTCCCCCAACGCCTGCTTCGCGCGCCGAATCCCTTCCTGTTCAACGCGATCATCGGAGTCCCGCAGCCCGGCGGTATCCACAAGATGCAGGGGGATCCCGTCCAGGCTGACGGTCTCAGTGAGCACGTCGCGGGTGGTGCCCGGGATGTCGGTCACTATCGCCCGTTCTTTTTCGGTCAATGCATTGAGCAGACTCGACTTACCGGCGTTGGGGGCGCCGACAATCGCCAGCGTCAGCCCGTCCCGCAGCACCACGCCCTGGCTGGCGCAGCGAAGCAGGCCCTCGAGTTGACCGCGCAGTTCTTCCAGCTGTGCCCCGATATCACTTTCGGCCAGGAAGTCGATTTCCTCCGTGGGAAAATCGATGGCGCTTTCGACAAAAACCCGCAGGCGCGTTAAGGCCTCCAGCACCTCCTGCACCCGGAGAGAGAAAGCTCCGGATAGCGACCGGCTTGCGGCCCGCGCCGCATTCTCGGTGCCGGCGCTGATGAGGTCGGCCACCGCCTCCGCCTGCGCCAGATCCAGCTTGTGATTCAGAAAGGCGCGTTCGGTGAATTCGCCGGCGCGGGCCGGGCGCACACCCAGCGAAAGGACCCGGCGCAGGATCAGCTGCAGCACCACCGGGCCGCCGTGACCCTGGATCTCGAGCACGTCCTCGCCGGTCAGCGAGCGCGGCGCGGCAAAGTAGAGGGCCACGGCGTGATCCAGCGCCTCCCCGCGTTCATCGCGCACTGCGAGATAGCGAAACTCCTGGGGCTTAAGCTGCGTGCCAAGCAGGTCAGGCTGAATGGACCTGGCCGCGGGTCCGGAAATACGAATAATGCCCACGCTCGCCGCGCCCGGGGCCGTGGCGATGGCGGCGATGCTGTCCTGGGCGTATTCCGACATACCCCGGCGGGATCAGCCGGCCGCGTCGATCCGCTTGGTGATGAACCACTGCTGAGCCAGGGAAAGCACCGCGTTCACGGTCCAGTACAGCACGAGGCCAGCCTGGAAGAAGGCAAACATCACGGAGAACACGATGGGCATGGCCAGGAAGATTCGCTGCTGGATCGGGTCGGCCGCGGGGTTCGGCGACAGCTTCGTCGTCATGAACATGGCGGCGCCGTTAATGACCGGCAGGATAAACAGCGGGTCCGGCGAGCTCAGGTCGTTAATCCAGAGCATGAAGTCGGCCTGGCGCAGCTCCACACTCTCCAGCAGCACCCAATAGAGGGCAAAAAACACCGGGATCTGAACCAGGATGGGCAGGCATCCGCCAAGCGGATTGACCTTTTCCTTTTTGTAGATCTCCATCATCGCCACGTTGAACTTCTGACGATCGTCGCCGTAGCGTTCCTTCAGCTGCTGAATGCGCGGCTGCAGCTTGCGCAGCTTCGCGGTGCTGCGGTACTGGGCTTCCGACAGCTTGTAGAAGGCGGCCTTGACCAGCACCGTCAGCAGCACAATCGCCCAGCCCCAGTTGCCGGTGAGCGAGTGGATCTTGTCCAGCAACCAGTAAAGGATCTTGGAGAACGGGGTAAAGATGCCGTAATCCACGGTAAGAACCAGCCCTTCGGCCAGTGGTTCAATCTGGTCGTGCAGTTTGGGGCCGACAAACAGCGTGCCGGTGAAATACCCGTTTTCCCCCGGCGCCACGCGGATGGCCGGGCTCACGCTGCGCACGCGGTACTGCTGGTTCTGCACGCTGACCGCCTGCGCTTCAAGCTGGGCTCGCTGCTCCGCCGGCGGCACCCACGCCGTCACGAAATAGTGCTGCACCATCGCCACCCAGGAGGTGGTGCCATCCCGAGCGACGGCGCGGCTGTCGAGATCTTCAAAGTCGATTTTCTCGTATTTGTTATCGGCGGTGTAGAGGCCCGCGCCGAGAAAGCTGTAGCGCTCCGGGTTGGTGAAGCCGCTGCCTTCCGGCTCCGGCGGCCGGCGGCGGATCATCTGTCGGTAGTCACTACCGACCCACGCGGTTGCGCTCTCGTTGCTGACCGCGTGGTCCACGGCCACCGCATACTGGCCGCGCTGGAAGCGAAAGGTCTTCACCACCGTGATGCCGTCTTGTTCCCAGGTGAGCGGAACGATCAGTTCTTCCTGCCCGTCCTCGAGCACATATTCTGTGCGCTCGGCCGTATAACGCTGGCGATGATCGGGACTGGCGTGGGAGTTGCTGACCAGGCCGGACTGGGCGACAAAACGTGACAGCGGGTCGGTATTGAGGAGCGTCACTTTCAGCTCGGGCGTTTTGAGCTTGAGCGGGTATTCAAGCAGCAGCGCGCGCTGCACCTGGCCGCCGATGACGTTCAGGTCCACGTCCAGCACGTCGGTGGTTACCCGGATAAGCTGGCCGGATTCCGGTCCGGTGCTTTCGGCTTCGGCCGGCGCAACCGCCGGCTGGGACACCACGGCGGGAACGTCGGCATCGACGGCCGAAGGAGCGGTGGGGACGTCGCCAGGTACCAGCGCATCGACGGCGGCGGCGCCGGTTTCGGGAATGTCGGTGGCGGTCTGAGCGGTGCTGCCGGCGGGAGGCGGCGGCGGCGGCGCATAGTCCAGCTGCCACTGCTGATACATCAAAAACGCGCAGGCGAAAATAGCAATCAGGAGAAAAAGGCGGGTATTTGGCATCAGCTTTCCGTTGCGGCGAACAGCCCCAACAATCGCTCCCAGTGTTGGTTCAGCTCAGCTCCCAGATCAGCGCGCGCCATGCGGCTGGCCCGGGGCCGGGCAATCACAATGATGTCTACCGGGAGATGTCGTACGGCGTGCCGCCGAAAGGTCTCCCGCGCCTGGCGCTTCAGTCGGTTGCGGGCTACGGCCCGCTTATCCACCTTCTTCGAGACCGCAAGGCCTAATCGCGCCAATCCGGCGCTCTGCTGCGCTCGCGCAAGTACGGTGAACGCGGCGCTATTGCTGCGCCGGGCTTTGCGGAAAACCCGGTCGTAGTCTCGCTTGCGGAGCAGCCGTCGCTGGCGACGGAAGTCAAAGCCGGGCGGCGATGGTTCCCGCGCCGGCATCGACCTGCCCGATCAGGCCGTCAGGCGCTTGCGGCCCTTCGCGCGGCGAGCATTGATGATGGCGCGACCGCTACGGGTGGCCATACGGGCGCGGAATCCGTGGGTCCGGGCGCGCTTGAGCCGGCTGGGCTGAAATGTACGTTTCATGTTGGCTTACCTCTGCCTCACACAAAAACACGACCGCCGCCTGCGCTGGTGCCCGCGTTGCAATGGCACCGACGTGGCTTGAAGGCCGTGAAAAAAAGAGGCGAAGCATACCGAGTCGGCGGGTCCAGTGTCAATGGAAATGGAACGGTTGGTTCGCTTTTGACCGCGATTGGCCGGCCGCCGGAAGCGGCGCTAGACTTGCCCTCTCCCCCGACACACCGTCAGGGCCGAAAAGTCGCAGGCTTGGGCGTCTTTTTCCGCGCTGTACCACGCACAGGCTCCCCGCCGTAGCGTTCCGCAGCAATAACCGCCGCAGCCTCGCGCTGGCGGCGCTGAACATGAGGAATAGCGGTTGAACGCGCATGATCTCTGGACCCGATGTGTGAGCCGACTGGCCACCGAGCTGTCCCCGGAAGAGATGAACACCTGGATCAATCCGCTGCTGCCTTCCGATTCGGAGAGTGGCATGGCGTTGCTGGCGCCAAATTCGTTTGTGCTGTCACGGGTGCGCGATCAGTACGTCGGTCACATCGAGGACATGGTGAATCACATCGCCGGCACGCCGGTGCCTATCGAGCTGCGGGTTGGCACGGTGGGCAACAACGATGTAGAGCAGGAAGCGTCCCAGTCTGGCGTGGATCCCCGGGGAGCGAGCAACCTCGACCCGATCTATCAGTTCGACAATTTTGTCCAGGGCAAATCCAACCAGATGGCGTTTGCGGCGGCCCAGCAGGTGGCCGAAAACCCGGGCCAGTCAGCTTACAACCCGCTGTTGTTTTACGGCGGAACTGGGCTGGGAAAGACCCACCTGCTGCACGCGGTGGGCAATGCGCTGAAGGCGGGCGGTGCCCGCAAGGTGATGTATCTGCATTCCGAGCAGTTTGTGAGCGCCATGATCCTCGCCCTGCGCTACAACACCATCGATGACTTTAAGCAGCGCTACCGAACGGCGGATGCACTGCTGATCGATGATATTCAGTTTCTCGCCGGCAAAGAGCGTTCCCAGGAAGAGTTTTTTCATACTTTCAACACGTTAGTTGAAAGCCGACAGCAGGTTATTCTCACCTGTGACCGCTTCCCGAAGGAGGTGGACGGCCTCAAGGACCGGCTCAAGTCGCGCTTTGGCTGGGGGCTCCCGGTGGCCATCGAGCCGCCGGATTTTGAAACCCGCGTGGCCATTTTGATCAGCAAAGCCGCAGAAAGTGGGTTTGAGCTGACCGAAGAAGTGGCTTCGCTGATTGCCCGCAATGTGCGCTCCAACGTGCGGGAGCTGGAGGGGGCGCTGAACACGCTGCACGCCAAGGCGCATTTTTCCGGCGCGGACATCACGGCCGATTTTGCCCGCGAGGCGCTAAGCGACCTGCTGGACGTCTATCAGCGCCAGATCACAATCGAAAATATTCAGAAGAAAGTTGGCGACTACTACCAGCTGCGCCTATCGGACCTGTTGTCCAAGCGCCGCACGCGCGACATCGCCCGGGCTCGGCAGATGGCCATGGCGCTGGCAAAGGAGCTGACCGATCACAGCCTGCCGAGCATCGGCCAGGCCTTCGGCGGCCGGGACCACACCACGGTGCTGCACGCCTGTCGCAAGATCGACGAGCTGATGAAGAGTGATTCCCGCATCAAAGACGATTACGAAAAGCTGCTGCGGGTGCTGACCCACTAGTGTTTTCTGGCGCAGCCCACGGGATTGATCACAGATTGAGGCTGTCTGCGGTGGATAAATTGTGGATAATTTGCGGGTAACCGGGGGCGGGACAGTTATCCCCAAACTGTCCACCTTAAAACCAACGACTTAAACACAGCCTAATGCCTAACTAAGTTGTTGTATTTAAAGG
>JBCCVP010000080.1:0-20810 GCA_039195135.1 Pseudomonadota bacterium
CGGCGTGGAGATGGTGATGCCGGGTGACAACGTGCAGATGAAGGTGGAGCTGATTGCTCCGATCGCGATGGAGGAAGGTCTCCGGTTCGCGATCCGCGAAGGCGGCCGCACGGTGGGCGCCGGCGTTGTTGCCAAGATTATTGAGTAAGCATTATGGCTGACCAGAGAATTCGCATCCGGCTGAAGGCGTTCGATCACCGACTGATCGATCGCTCGGCCAAAGAAATTGTGGAAACCGCCAAGCGGACCGGCGCCCAGATCCGGGGGCCGATCCCGCTGCCGACGAAGAAGGAGCGGTACACCATTCTGACCTCGCCCCACGTCAATAAAGACGCGCGGGACCAGTATGAGATCCGCACCCACAAGCGGCTGATGGATATTGTCGACCCCAACGACAAGACGGTGGACGCGCTGATGAAGCTCGATCTCGCCGCAGGGGTAGACGTGCAGATCCAACTGCACTAATATACGCCGCCGCTCTTAAGGGCGGCGCGGAAAGGCGGAAGACCTTTCCGGCAAAACTCAGGCTGAAGCAAAAAGGGGTTAAGCCCCTTTTTCGTGGGCGCTGAGAAAAGAAAAAGGGGTCAGATCCCTTTTTTAAAAAAACACAATAAAGGGAAGCCGATCATCTGACGTTCGGCTCGACAATTTGAATGGCAGCGGCGCGGACACGGCCTTTGTGAGTATGTCGCTGCCCACCAATGAAAGAGAGATGTCATGATTGGTGTAGTTGGCCAAAAGCGCGGCATGACCCGCGTGTTCACTGACGACGGTACTTCGGTGCCGGTGACCGTCATTGAAGTTATGCCCAATCGAATCACCCAGGTTAAAACCGAAGAGTCGGACGGCTACCGTGCGGTTCAGGTGACTCGTGGCGGCAAACGTGCCTCCCTGGTAAATAAGCCCGCTGCGGGCCATTACGCCAGCGCTTCGCAGGAAGCGGGCGACGGCCTCTGGGAATTCCGCCTCGCCGACGGCGAAGGGGATGACCTGGCCACCGGCGGCGAGATCAAGGTTGATATCTTTTCCGAAGGGCAGACGGTCGACGTGACCGGCACCTCGAAGGGTAAAGGCTTCGCCGGCGTGGTGAAGCGGCACAACTTCCGCATGCAGGACGCCACCCACGGCAACTCCCTGTCGCACCGCGCTCCCGGTTCCATCGGCCAGTGCCAGACCCCGGGTCGGGTTTTCAAAGGCAAAAAGATGGCCGGCCACATGGGCGACGTTCGTCGCACCACCCAAAACCTCAAAGTTGTTCGCGTGGACGTTGAGCGCAACCTGCTGCTTATTCGCGGCGCCGTACCCGGTGCCAGCGGCGGCAAGGTGATCGTGCGCCCCGCCGTGAAGGCGCGCGACTAAGGAGTCTTCATCATGGAACTGAACGTCAAAGACTCAAAAGACAAGGTGACCGTTGCCGAAACTGCCTTCGACCGGCCTTTCTCCGAAGGCCTGGTGCACCAGGTGGTAACGGCCTACCTCGCCGGCGCCCGCGCCGGCACCAAGGCCACCAAGTCCCGCTCCGACGTGAGCGGCGGCGGCCGCAAGCCCTGGCGGCAGAAGGGGACGGGTCAGGCTCGCGCCGGAACCATCCGCAGCCCCCTGTGGCGCAGCGGCGGCGTGACCTTTGCCCATCAGCCGCGTAACTTCAGCCAGAAGGTGAACCGCAAGATGTACCGCGGTGCCATGCAGGCGATCTTTTCTGAGCTGGTGCGCCAGGATCGGTTCGACGTGGTGTCGAGTTTCGAGCTGGACGCGCCGAAAACCAAACTGCTGAAGGAAAAGCTGGACGGCGTGGATGGCCGCAACATCGTCATCATCACCGAAGAAGTGGGTCCCAACCTGTACCTGGCCTCGCGCAACCTCCGCGGCATCACGGTGCTGGACAGCGCTGCTGTTGACCCGGTCACGCTGGTTGGCGCCGACCGGGTGATTGCCACGGTTGAGTCCGTCAATCGCATCCAGGAGTGGCTGAAATGAACGCTGAGCGACTCTATCAGGTGCTTCGCGCACCCCACGTTTCAGAAAAAAGCACCCGCGTCAGCGGCGAGGGCAACCAGTATGTTTTCAAGGTTGCCACCGATGCGAGCAAACCCGAGGTGAAGGCGGCCATCGAGATGCTGTTCAAGGTCACGGTGGAAAACGTCAACATCGTCAACGTCCGGGGCAAGTCCCGCTCCTTCCGGCTGCGCGCCGGTCGGCGGCCAAACTGGAAAAAGGCCTACGTGCGCATTGCCGAAGGTCAGACCATCGACGTTGAACAGCCTGCGGACTGAGACGGGAATTAGGCAATGGCACAAGTAATCAAACTCAAGCCCACCTCCCCCGGCCGTCGCGGCACGGTGGTGGTCAAGCGTGAGGGACTGCACAAAGGCAAGCCTTACGAGGGCCTGGTCGAGAAGAAGACCAAAACCGGTGGACGTAACTCCGACGGCCGCATGACCACCCGCCATCGCGGCGGCGGTCACAAGCAGCGTTATCGGATCATCGATTTCAAGCGCCGCAAGGACGGTGTGCCGGCGCGCGTGGAGCGTATCGAGCACGACCCGAACCGCAGCGCGTTCATCGCGCTGCTGGTGTACGCAGATGGCGAGCGTCGCTATATCGTGGCGCCGCGCCGCACGCAGGTTGGGGACGAGCTGATGTCGGGTCGCGAGGCGCCGATCAAGCCGGGCAACTGCCTGCCGCTGCGCAACATCCCGGTCGGTACTACGGTGCACTGCATCGAGATGAAGCCCGGCAAAGGCGCGCAGATGGCTCGTTCCGCCGGCGCCTACGCCCAGCTGGTCGCCCGGGAAGGCGTCTACGCCACCCTGCGGCTGCGCTCTGGCGAGATGCGCAAAATTCCGCACGACTGCCGCGCCACGATTGGCGAGGTCAGCAATGCGGAGCACAACCTGCAGAAGCTGGGTAAGGCAGGTGCCAAGCGGTGGCGCGGTGTCCGGCCCACGGTTCGCGGCGTAGCCATGAACCCGGTGGATCACCCGCACGGCGGCGGCGAAGGCCGTACCTCCGGTGGCCGCCATCCGGTCAGCCCCTGGGGCATGCCCACCAAGGGCCACAAGACGCGCAAGAACAAGCGCACTGATCAATTCATCGTGCGGCGGCGTTCGCGCAAGAGTCGGTAAGAGGAATACTCATGCCACGTTCGATTAAAAAAGGACCGTTTGTCGATCACCATCTGGTGAAGAAGCTCGACGAGGCGGTGGCGACCAACAGCAAGCGTCCGATCAAGACCTGGTCGCGGCGCTCCATGATTCTCCCGGAGATGGTGGGATTGACTATCGCCATCCACAACGGGCGTCAGCACGTACCGGTACTGATCAACGAAAACATGGTGGGTCACAAGCTGGGCGAATTTGCGGCCACCCGGACCTTTCGGGGTCACTCCGGTGACCGCAAGTCCAAGTAAGGCGCGGAGTTGACCATGGAAGCCAAAGCAATTTTGAAGCGAGCGCCGATTTCGGCACAGAAGGTGCGCCTGGTGGCGGACCTGGTGCGCGGCATGCCCGTGGAGCAGGCGGAACAGGTGCTGGCCTACAGCCCCAAGAAAGCGGCCCACATTGTTAAGAAGGTGCTGTTGTCGGCTATTTCCAACGCCGAACACAACGACGGTGCCGACATCGATGAGCTGAAGATTTCGCGCATCTTTGTGGACGAAGGTCCGACCATGAAGCGGGGTCGCGCTCGCGCCAAAGGCCGGGGTACCCGGATTCTCAAGCGCACCAGTCACATTACCGTGGCGGTGTCGGACGAAGGACGTTAATCCTATGGGTCAGAAAGTACATCCAACCGGCATTCGGCTGGGCATCTCCAAAGACTGGAACTCCAAGTGGTTTGCCAGCGGTGAGGAGTTTGCCGACAACCTGAACACGGACCTTGAGGTGCGGGACTTCATCCGCAAGAAGCTCAAGGGTGCGGCGGTCAGCCAGATCCAGATTGAGCGGCCGGCCAAAACCGCACGGATCACGATTCATACGGCGCGGCCGGGCATCGTGATCGGTAAGAAAGGTGAAGACATTGAGCGCCTGCGGGGCCAGATCTCCAAGATGATGGGTGTGCCCACGCACATCAACGTGTCGGAGGTGCGCAAGCCGGAGCTCGACTCCACCCTGGTGGCCGAGTCCATCGCGTCTCAGCTGGAACGCCGGATCATGTTCCGCCGCGCCATGAAGCGCGCTGTCGGCAACGCCATGCGACTTGGCGCTCTGGGCGTCAAGGTCAGCGTGGCGGGCCGGCTGAACGGAGCCGAAATTGCCCGCGGCGAGTGGTACCGGGAAGGCCGGGTGCCGCTGCACACGCTGCGTGCCGACGTGGATTACGGCACGGCCGAAGCCCAGACTACCTACGGCATCATCGGCATCAAGGTCTGGATCTACAAAGGCGAAGTTTTTGATCTGTACGGCGGCGGCGGCGAGAGCGAATCCGCCGAACGCGGCCAGCAGGGAGGCGGGAAGTAAAGCCCGGTTTATCCGGCGCTATCCGCTAAAGGTTAAGGAGAAGAAAGGTGCTGCAGCCTAAAAGAACCAAATTCCGCAAGCAGCAGAAGGGGCGCAATCGCGGTCTTTCCCATCGCGGCAATGTGGTGAGCTTCGGTGAGTTCGGTATGCGAGCCACTACCCGGGGTTTTGTTACCGCGCGCCAGATCGAGGCTGCGCGGCGAGCCATTACGCGCCACGTGCGCCGCGGCGGCAAGCTCTGGATCCGCGTGTTCCCCGACAAGCCGATTACCAAAAAGCCGCTGGAAGTTCGCCAGGGTAAAGGTAAAGGCAACGTGGAGTACTGGGTGGCACCGATCCAGCCCGGCCGGGTGCTTTATGAGATTGAAGGCGTCAGCGAAGACGTGGCCCGGGAGGCCTTTCGTCTGGCCGGTGCCAAGCTGGCGGTGAAGACCGCCTTTGTGAGCCGGCAGGTGATGTGATGAAAGCAGCAGACCTTCGAAACAAATCAGCCCAGGAGCTGAGCGAGGAACTGGTGAGCCTGCGCAAGTCGCAGTTTGAAAAACGGATGGCTTTCGCCGCCGGCCAGCTCACCGCAACCCATGAGCTGGGACAGCTCAAGCGAAACATTGCGCGGGTCAAAACCGTGCTCACGGAGAAGTCCCGCACGGCGGGCAGTGAAGGCGGTGAAGCGTCATGAGCGAGACCAACACAAGAACCCAAACGGGCCGGGTCGTCAGCGACCGCATGGACAAGACGGTAACGGTGCTGCTGGAGCGCAAGGTCAAGCACCCGATCTACGGCAAGTACATCCGCCGTTCGTCCAAGGTGCATGCCCATGACGAGGAAAACGCCTGCAAAGAAGGCGATACCGTTCGGATCAGCGAATGTCGGCCCATCTCAAAGTCAAAGAGCTGGCGGGTCGTGGAAGTGGTAACCCGCGCCCAGTAAGGCGCTGCGGCAATTAGAGCAGGAATAACACCATGATTCAGATGCAGAGCATTTTGAACGCCGCCGATAACTCCGGCGCACGGCGCATGATGTGCATCAAAGTGCTGGGCGGGTCGAAGCGTCGCTACGCCGACATCGGAGACGTGATCAAGGTCACGATCAAAGACGCTATTCCCCGCGGCAAGGTGAAAAAGGGCGAAGTCTACAACGCCCTGGTTGTGCGCACCCGTAAAGGGGTACGGCGCAAGGACGGATCCCTGATCCGCTTCGACGGAAACGCGGCGGTGCTGCTGAATCAGAAGCTGGAGCCGATCGGGACGCGGATTTTTGGACCGGTGACCCGCGAGCTGCGGGGCGAGCAGTTCATGAAGATTGTGTCGCTGGCGCCGGAAGTGCTCTAAGCGCAGCTCGGAAGGATTGAAGGTCATGAAACGAATCAAAAAGGGTGACGACGTCATCGTCATCGCGGGCCGCAGCAAAGGCGCGCGGGGTAGCGTGATCCGGGTGCTGCCGGACGACCGGCTGCTGGTGGAGAACGTCAACCTGGTGAAAAAGCACATGAAACCGAACCCGCAACGCGGCGTTCAGGGCGGTATCAACACGGTGGAAGCGCCGATCGATGCCTCCAACGTGATGCTCTTTAACCCGGCTACCAACAAAGGTGATCGGGTCGGATTTAAAGTGCTGGAAGACGGAACCAAGGTACGGGTCTATCGCTCCAACGGCGAAGTGATAGACGCCTGAGGCAACTGACAATGTCGAGACTCAAAGAACACTATCGCACCGATATCGTGCCGAAGCTTAAGGAGAAGTTCTCCTTCAATAGCATCGAGCAGGTGCCGAAGATCACCAAAATCACCATCAACATGGGTGTCGGTGAAGCGGTCGGCAATAAAAAGGCGCTGGAGAACGCAACCGCCGAGCTGTCCCGCATCAGCGGCCAGAAGCCGGTGGTGACCAAGGCGCGGAAGTCGGTGGCGGCTTTCAAAATCCGCGACGGCTATCCGATCGGCTGCAAGGTGACCCTGCGCCGGGAGCGCATGTACGAGTTCCTGGACCGGCTGATCAACATCGCCATCCCGCGGGTGCGCGACTTCCGTGGCATCAGCCCGAAGTCCTTCGACGGTCGGGGTAACTTCAATATGGGTGTGACGGAGCAGATCATCTTCCCCGAGATCGACTACGACCAGGTCGACGAGATCCGGGGTATGGATATCGCCATCACCACCTCCGCCAACAACGATGCCGAAGGCCGGGCGCTGCTTGAAGCGTTCAGCTTTCCCTTCAGGACCTGATCGATATGGCCAAGCAGTCAATGATTCAGCGCGAGCTTAAGCGCGCCAAACTCGTCAACCGTTTTGCAGAAAAGCGGGCGGCGCTGAAAGCGGTGATTTCCAGTCCGAAAAGCACCGACGAGGAAGTGATGGACGCGCAGCTCAAGCTGCAGAAGCTGCCGCGGGATTCGAGCCCGGCGCGCCAGCGAAATCGCTGCCGTTCCTCCGGCCGGCCGCGCGGTTACTACCGCAAGTTTGGTCTGTCCCGAAACAAGCTGCGCGAAGCGATGATGCGGGGCGATGTGCCCGGTCTGAAAAAGGCCAGCTGGTAAGCCGCAACCCGGCACCGAGAGTAGAAAGGTAACTTGAAATGAGTATGAGCGATCCCGTAGCGGACATGCTGACCCGCATCAGAAATGCGCAGCTGACCGCCAAGCCCGATGTGTCCATGCCCACCTCCAAGCTGAAGGTTGGCATCGCCAAAGTGCTGAAGGACGAAGGCTACGTCGTGGACTACCGTGTCACCGAAGGCGACCAGCCGCAGCTGGTGGTTGAGCTTAAGTATCGCGAAGGCCGCGGCGTCATCGACCGGCTGGAGCGCGTGAGCCGCCCCGGTCTGCGCTGCTACCGCGGTAAAAACGACCTGCCCACGGTGATGGGCGGTCTGGGTATCGCCATTGTGTCCACCTCCAGCGGCATCATGACCGACCACAGCGCGCGCAGTGCGGGCTACGGTGGTGAAGTGCTCTGCGTGGTGGCGTAAGGAAGTTAAGCCATGTCCCGTATTGCAAAACAGCCCGTGACGCTCCCGAAGGGTGTTGAACTCACCGTCAACGGCCAGGAAGTCACCATCAAGGGCGCTAAAGGCACGACCACGCTGAAGCTGCACCCGTCGGTCACGCTCGAGCAGGGCGACGGCGAGGTGATGGTTAAGCCGGAGTCGGACAGCGCGGTCGCCATGGCCGGCACCATGCGTTCGCTGCTGAATAACTGCGTCGTCGGCGCCAGCGACGGGTTTGAACGAAAGCTGGAGCTGGTAGGTGTTGGCTACCGGGCCCAGATGCAGGGTAAGGCGATTAACCTGACCCTGGGTTTCTCCCATCCGGTGGAATATACGCCGCCGGAAGGAGTGGATCTTGAAACCCCGAGCCAGACGGAAATTGTGGTTCGCGGCACCGACAAGCAGCAGGTAGGCCAGGTGGCCGCCGTGCTGCGTGGCTATCGCCCGCCGGAGCCCTACAAGGGCAAAGGTGTGCGCTACGCCGGCGAACGCATTGTGATGAAAGAAGCGAAGAAGGCCTGATCGGCTGGGACTCACGTGATGAACAAAAAGCAATCAAGACTGCGCCGCGCCCGCCGGGCCCGCGCCAAAATTCGCGAGCTGGGGGTACCCCGGCTGTCGGTGCACCGCACCGGCCAGCATGTCTACGCGCAGGTGATCGACCCCAAGTCGGGCAACGTGATTGCCGCCGCGTCCACGCTGCAGGCCAGCGTGCGGGACGGGCTGAGCAGCTGCAAAAACGTGGATGCAGCCAAGAAAGTTGGCGCCGCCATTGCGGAGAAGGCCAAAGCGGCCGGCCTCGAGTCGGTCGCGTTTGACCGCGCTGGATTCAAATATCACGGCCGGGTTAAAGCCCTGGCTGACGCCGCCCGGGAAGCGGGCCTGAAATTCTAGGATCAACTGATGGCAAGAACTGACCAAAGAGATAACGACGACGGCCTGATTGAGAAGCTGGTCGCGGTCAACCGTGTTGCCAAGGTGGTGAAAGGTGGCCGCCAGTTCGGCTTCACCGCGCTGAGCGTGGTGGGTGATGGCAACGGCCGCGTGGGCTTTGGCTATGGCAAGGCGCGGGAAGTGCCCGTAGCCATCCAGAAGTCCATGGAGCGGGCCCGCCGCCAGATGATCACCGTGGAGCTGCACGAGGGCACCCTGTGGTACCCGATGACGGCCCGCCACGGGGGTTCCAAGGTCTACATGCAGCCCGCCTCGGACGGTACCGGTGTTATCGCCGGTGGCGCCATGCGGGCCGTACTGGAAGCGGTGGGCGTGCAGAACGTCCTCGCGAAGAGCCTCGGCTCGCGCAACCCGATCAATCTGGTGCGCGCCACGGTGAAGGGCCTTAAGCAGATGCAGTCGCCCGCGAGCGTTGCCGCCAAGCGGGGCAAGTCCCTGGAAGAGGTGATGGCGAATCATGGCTGATCAACTGAAGGTGACGCTGATCAAAAGCAAGCACGGCCGGGTGCCCGGACACCGCGAGTGTGTCCAGGGGCTGGGTCTGCGGCGCATGCATCAGACCGTCGTGGTGGCTGACACCCCGGAGAACCGGGGCATGATCAACAAGGTCAACTACCTCCTGCGGGTGGAGTCGGCCTGAGGATGAGCAAAATGCGTTTGAATACACTGAAGCCGGCCGGCGGTGCGAAAAAGCCCCGCAAGCGAGTCGGCCGTGGCATTGGCTCCGGTCTGGGTAAAACCGGCGGGCGCGGCCACAAGGGTCAGCACTCCCGTTCCGGCGGCTATCACAAGGTGGGTTTTGAGGGCGGCCAGATGCCGCTGCAGCGCCGGGTGCCCAAGGTGGGCTTTTCGTCCCGCCGGGCCGGTGAGACCCAGGAGCTGCGTCTTTACCATCTGAACGCGCTGGACCTGGACGTCATCGATATGGCCTCGCTGAAAGAGGCGGGGGTGCTCAAGGCCGGGGTGAAAAAGGTCAAGGTGATCAAGACCGGGCAACTTGAGCGTGCCGTTACGGTCAAAGGCCTTAACGTCACCAAAGGCGCAGCCGAGGCGATCAAAGCCGCCGGCGGCAGCGTCGAGGACTAATACGAGCGCCTGACCCCATGGCCGGACCCAATCGACAACCTGCACCGACGCTGCCCAAGGAGCTGATTCAACGAGTCTTATTCGTTATCGGCGCCATTGTGGTATTCCGGCTGGGAACGTTTATTCCTGTGCCGGGGATCAACCCCGCAGCGCTGGTGGAACTGATGAACCAGCAGCGCGGCACCATCGTGGACATGTTCAACATGTTCTCCGGGGGCGCCCTCGGCCGGTTTTCGCTGTTTGCCCTCGGCGTCATGCCCTACATCTCCGCGTCCATCATCATCCAGCTGCTGAGCGCCACCGTGCCGCATCTGCAGCAGCTGAAGAAAGAAGGTGAAGCAGGACGGCGGAAAATCACCCAGTACACGCGCTACTTCACCGTGGTACTGGCAGCGGTGCAGGCCATGACCGTGGCCGTGGCGCTGCAGAACCAGGGCGCCATCGCGGGCCTCCCGGTGGTGGTCAACGCGGGCACCGGCTTCCTGTTTACCGCTGTGGTGAGTTTGACGAGCGGTACGATGTTCCTTATGTGGCTCGGCGAGCAGGTTACCGAGCGCGGCGTGGGCAACGGTATTTCGATTCTGATTTTTGCCGGTATCGTGGCCGCCCTCCCAGGCTCCATCGCCGGTACCCTGGATCTGGCGCGGCAGGGTGCAATTACGCCGATCACGGTGCTCAGCCTGCTGGCGCTGGCCGTGGCCACGATCGCGATCGTGGTCTTTATCGAGCGTGGTCAGCGGCGCATTACCGTTAACTACGCGCGGCGCGGGGGGCGCCAGGCCTACCAGAGCCAGAGCTCCCACCTGCCGCTCAAGCTCAACATGTCCGGCGTGATTCCGGCCATTTTTGCGTCCAGCCTGATTCTGTTTCCGGCAACCCTGGCCACCTGGCTTGGCACCACGGACCAGGCGCGCTGGCTGCAGGGTGTTGCTACCCGGCTGGCGCCGGGCGAGCCGCTCTACGCGCTGCTGTTTGGGGCGCTGATCGCCGGATTCTGTTTCTTCTACACCGCGCTGGTGTTCAACAGTCAGGAAACCGCCGACAACCTGAAGCGCTCCGGCGCGCTCATTCCCGGAATCCGGCCCGGCCGGCAGACCGCGGAATACATCGACGGGGTGATCACCCGGCTGACCACCTGGGGCGCCATCTACCTGGTGCTGATCTGCCTGCTGCCGGACTGGCTGAATGCTTCGCTGGGGGTGCCGCTGTTTGGAGGCACGTCCATCCTGATCGTGGTCGTGGTGGCCATGGACTTTATGGCCCAGGCCCAGGCGCACATGGTGTCTCACCAGTACGACAGCCTGCTCAAGAAGACCAAACTGAAATGAGCCGATTGGGTAAATTAGTGTTTACGGATAGCCGAAAGCACGCCATAATAGGCGGCTTTTCGCGCAAAACCCGTTTTTCGGAGGAAATCAACGCATGGCACGCATAGCGGGTGTCAACATCCCCGTGCACAAGCACGCGTGGGTGGGGCTCACAGAAGTGTTCGGCATCGGCCGGACCCAGGCCCTCAAAATCTGCGACGAGACCGGCGTGTCTCCCAACACGAAAGTGGCAGATCTGACCGAAGGTGAGCTGGAACAGCTGCGCCAGGCGGTGGGTCGCCGCACCGTGGAAGGGGACCTGCGGCGCGAAGTCGGAATGAATATCAAGCGTCTGATGGATCTGGGCTGCTACCGCGGCCTGCGCCACCGCCGGGGTCTGCCGACCCGCGGCCAGCGCACCAAGACCAACGCCCGCACCCGGAAGGGTCCGCGGCGGCCCATCAAGCGCTGATCTAGGAAGTTAAAAAATGGCTAAGCCAAAAACAAGCGCAAAAGGTAAAAAGCGGGTCAAGAAGACGGTGATGGACGGTGTCGCCCACGTGCAGGCGTCGTTCAACAACACCATCATCACGATCACCGACCGTCAGGGCAACGCTCTAAGCTGGGCCACGGCGGGGGGCGCGGGCTTTAAGGGTTCGCGGAAAAGTACCCCGTTTGCCGCGCAGGTTGCTGCCGAGACGGCGGGCAAGGCTGCTCAGGAATATGGCCTGAAGAACGTTGAGGTACGGGTCAAAGGCCCGGGGCCGGGGCGGGAGTCATCCGTCCGCGCCCTCAACGCGCTCGGCATCAAGGTCACCAACATCATTGACGTAACGCCCATCCCGCACAACGGCTGCCGCCCGCCTAAGCGGCGTCGCGTGTAGGTCGGATCGTCGGAGACAGACATGGCTCGATATACAGGACCCACCTGCAAACTGGCGCGACGGGAAGGTACCGATCTGTACCTGAAGAGCCCGGCCCGCGCGGTGGAAACCAAGTGCAAGCTGGAGCAGAAGCCGGGGCATCACGGTTCGAACCGCCGGATGCGCCAGTCCGACTACTCCCTGCAGCTTCGGGAAAAGCAGAAAGTGCGCCGCATGTACGGCATCCTCGAGCGGCAGTTTCGGAATTACTACAAGCTGGCCGCCAAGCTGAAGGGCGCGACCGGCGAGAACCTGCTGCGCCTCCTGGAAGGCCGGCTGGACAACGTGGTTTACCGCATGGGTTTTGCGGTTACCCGGGCGCAGGCCCGGCAGCTTGTATCCCACAAGGCAATTTTGCTCAATGGCGAGGTGGTGAACATCCCGTCCTGTCAGATTAAACCTGGCGACGTGATCACCATTCGGGAAAAGGCCCAGAAACAGCTGCGTATCGCTGAGGCGATCAATGTGGCGCAGGATCTGGACCTGGTGCCCGGCTGGATCGAGGTTGATCCAAAGAAAATGGAAGGCGTTTACAAGAGCGCACCCGACCGCGGCGATCTTTCGTCTGAGATCAACGAAAACCTGATCGTCGAACTTTACTCCAAGTAAACATATTTGAGGTTTCCCGATGGCAGCACTTCTTTCCAACATGCTGCGGCCCAAGAGTGTGCAGGTGGACAGCACCAGTCCGCACCGGGCCAAAATTGTGCTGGAGCCGCTGGAGCGCGGTTTTGGCCACACGCTCGGTAACGCCCTGCGTCGCGTTCTGCTGTCCTCGATTCCCGGCTCGGCGATTATCGAGGCGGAGATCGATGGCGTGCTGCACGAGTACACCACGATGGACGGGGTCCAGGAAGACGTGATCGACATCCTCCTCAACCTGAAAGATGTGGCGCTGCGCATGCACAGCCAGGAAGAGGCGGTGCTGACGCTCACCAAGGAAGGGCAGGGTGCGGTCACCGCGGCCGACATCCAGACCGATCACGACGTGGAAATCGTCAACCCGGACCACGTGATCTGCCACCTCACCAAAGACGGTTCCATTTCCATGCGTCTGCGCGTCGCGCAGGGCCGGGGCTACCAGCCGGCAGTGAACCGGCGCACGGTGGACGAAGAAGCCAAGCCGATTGGCCGGCTGCAGCTGGACGCCAGCTTCTGCCCGGTGCGGCGGGTTTCCTACGCCGTGGAGAGTGCGCGGGTAGAGCAGCGTACGGACCTGGATAAGCTCATCCTGGACGTGGAAACCAACGGCACTCTCGACTGCGAAGAGGCGGTGCGCCTGTCTGCCAACATCCTGGCGGAGCAGCTGGCCGTGTTTGTCGACTTCTCTTCCAAGCTGGAAGAGCAGAAGGTGGAGCGCAAGGAAGAAATCGACCCGATCCTGCTGCGCCCGATCGACGACCTGGAGCTGACCGTGCGGTCTGCCAACTGCCTGAAGGCAGAGAGTATTTACTACATCGGCGATCTGATTCAGCGCACCGAGGTAGAGCTGCTCAAGACACCCAACCTCGGCAAAAAGTCGCTGACGGAAATCAAAGACGTGCTGGCTTCCCACGGCCTGGGCCTGGGGCAGAAGCTGGAAAACTGGCCCCCGGCGGGCCTGCGCAGCGACGCGATTTCCTGATCGCGGCGGCAAGAGACTAGGACACTACGATGCGTCACCAGAAATCAGGACGGAAGCTGAACCGCAACTCGAGCCATCGTAAGGCGATGTTTCGGAATATGGCGGTGAGCCTCTTTGAACACGAACTCATCCGCACCACGCTGCCGAAGGCTAAAGAGCTTCGGCGGGTTGCTGAGCCGCTGATTACGCTTGCCAAAAATGACGGCGTAGCCAACCGACGTCTGGCTTTTTCCCGCCTTCGGGACAAAGCGGCGGTGGGCAAGCTGTTTACCGAAATCGGGCCCCGCTACAAGGAGCGTCCCGGTGGCTATACCCGCATCATGAAGTGTGGGTTTCGCCCGGGCGACAGCGCCCCCATGGCTTACATTGAACTTGTGGACCGGCCTGATGCTGCCGGCCTGGATGACGGTGAGGAAGCCTGAGCCGGTCAATCCGAACAGCAGAAGCCTCGTGACCTGTCACGGGGCTTTTTGCGTTTAGGCCGGCCGTGAGCCATCCGTGAGATACCGCACCGCTCATCTTCTGGCTGCGGTGGCGTGCGCCGGCTTGCTGGGGTACGCCTACTACCTCGAATACGTCAAATATCTGGACCCCTGCCCGCTGTGTATGGTGCAGCGGCTGGTGTTCTACGCGCTGGGCGCTGGCTTTCTGATCTCGGGGCTGCACTCGCCGGCGGGCCGTCCCGGCCGGGCCGTTTACGGCCTGCTGCTGACGGCGTTTGGGGGGCTCGGCATTGCCACCGCCGCGCGCCACATCTGGCTTCAGGGTTTGCCGCCGGATGAAGTGCCTGACTGCAGCCCCAGCCTCGACTACATGCTCGATAATTTCCCCCTCGCCGAGACCTGGGACAAGCTGCTGAACGCCTCCGGCGACTGCGCCACCATCGACTGGACCTTCCTCGGCGTGAGCATGCCTGGCTGGACGCTGGTCTGGTTCGCCGGCTTTACGCTTTGGGCCCTGTTCTGGGGGCTGCGGCGGCCGCACAAAGAGCGCAACATCTTCCGCTGATCTGTGCAATCATGTCAGGTCGCCTAACCTAGAGCTTGTTATGGAACTCGAAGATTCCCCGATTGAGGCAGTACGGGAAGATACGAACTGGGCGCCTGATTCCTGGCAGAACCACCCGGCCGCCCAGCAGCCGGAGTACCCGGATCAGGATGCCCTTGCGCAAAGCCTGAAACAGCTTAAAGAGCTGCCGCCGCTGGTTACCTCCTGGGAAATCACTTCCCTGCGCAAACATCTCGCCGAATGTGCGGCGGGCAACGCTTTTCTGCTCCAGGGTGGTGACTGCGCCGAGAGCTTTGCCGACTGCAACTCGTCGGTGATCACCAATCGCCTTAAGGTGCTGCTGCAGATGTCCCTGGTGATGGTGCAGGGCCTGCAGATGCCCGTTGTGCGCCTTGGGCGCTTCGCCGGCCAGTACGCCAAACCTCGTTCGTCCAACGAGGAAACCCGCGACGGCGTCACCCTGCCAAGCTATCGGGGCGATATCGTCAACGGACCGGAGTTTACCGCCGAAGCGCGCGTACCGGACCCGCAGCGCCTCATTCGCGGTCATTCCTGCTCCGCTATGACCATGAACTTTGTCCGCAGCCTGGTCGATGGCGGCTTTGCGGACCTGCACCACCCGGAGTACTGGGACCTGGCCTGGATGGATCACTCCGACGAGGCGGCGGAGTACAACGAGATGCTGACGCAGATTGGCCGCTCCCTCAGATTTGTGGAAACGCTGGCAGGTCGCCGCGTTGGCGCGCTGCGGCGTGTCGAATTTTTTACCTCGCATGAAGCGCTGCACCTTCACTACGAACAGGGTCAAACCCGCCAGGTGCCCCGCCGCTGGGGCTGGTGGAATCTGTCCACGCACCTGCCCTGGATCGGTATGCGCACGGCCAAGGTTGACGGTGCTCACGTGGAGTTCTGCCGCGGCATTCGCAATCCCATTGGGATCAAGATTGGGCCCGGCATGACCGCCGAGTGGCTGCGGGAGCTTATTGAGATCCTGAACCCGGACGACCAGCCCGGTCGGCTGATGCTGATTCACCGCATGGGCGCGGGAAAGATTGCCGAACACCTGCCGCGGCTGATCGAAGCGGGCCAGCGTGCCAGTAAGACGCTGCTGTGGACCTGCGATCCGATGCACGGCAACACCGAGTCCACCGCGTCTGGCGTCAAAACCCGCCGCTTTGAGAACATCCGCTCGGAAATTGCTCAGGCGTTTGAGATTCACGAGAGCTGCGGCTCCCGCCTCGGCGGCATCCACCTGGAGTTGACCGGTGAGGACGTGACCGAATGTACCGGCGGCGCCCGAGACCTGAGCGACGACGACCTGAAGCGGGCCTACCGCTCCACCGTCGATCCGCGACTGAACTACGAACAGTCGCTGGAACTGGCGTTTGAGGTGGTCCGGAAGAAGCGCGAGCTCACCTCTCCCACCACCGGCTGATGACTCAACCGGATAACGACGCGGAGGGTGAACGCCTCCGGGTTCAGCGCGTGCGCGCGGCCCGGTCGGTGCCGGGCCTGGCCGAGGACGTGCTTGCGGGCCTGTCCGCCACGCCCAAGACCCTGCATCCCAAATACTTTTACGATGAACGCGGATCCCGTCTGTTCGACGCGATCTGCGATACGCCGGAGTATTATCCGACACGCACGGAGGCAGCACTCCTGGAGGAGCACGCCGCCGCCATCATGGCGCTGAGCGACCCGCTTAATATGATTGAGCTGGGCAGCGGGGCGTCCCGCAAGTCGCGGATTCTTCTCCATGCCTGGCCAGCGGCGAACGCCACCTACCTGCCGTTTGACGTGAGCGAGGAGATGCTGACCTCCGTTGCGGCGGACCTGGTGGCAGAGTTTCCATCGCTGCGGGTGGACGCGCTGGTGGGGGACTACACCGCCGGCCTCGAGCACGTGCCCTCGCCGGAGGGCGGCACCCTGTGGGTGTTTCTTGGCAGCACCCTGGGCAATTTCGAGCCACCGGAGGCCGAAGCGTTTGTGGCGGAAATCGCAGCGAGGCTGGGCCCCCGGGATCACTTCCTGCTGGGGGTGGATCTGAAGAAATCCGAAGCGGTGCTGGAGGCGGCCTATAACGATGCCGAAGGACTGACGGCGGCGTTTAACCTCAACGTGCTCGCGGTGCTGAATCAGCGGCTGGATGCGGATTTTTCTCTGGACCGGTTTGAACACCTCGCCTACTACTGCGCTGGCCGCAGTCGGATTGAGATGCATCTGGTCTCCCGCCAGGAGCAGGTGGTCAGCGTAGGCGGGCTGAATCAGTCCTTCACCTTTGCCGAAGGGGAGCGCATGCGCACCGAAATCAGTCGCAAGTTTGACCTGGAGAGCGTTGAATCTCTGTTTCGCGCCACCGGCCTTAAGGCGGTGCAGCACTTCCAGCACGAGGAGTATCCCTTCCTGCTCACGCTGGCCTCGCGGGACAGCTAGCGCTCCGCGCTGGGGCCGGCCTGAAATGAATCGGACCCAGTCCCGGTCCCCTGCCACAATAACTTTCACGCAACGCCCCCGGGCGCATCCAGGAGAATCGCATGTCTGATTCCACCGGTCTTCAACCGACCCTCAAGGACGGCCAGATCAAAGGCTCCGATCTGTTCATCAAAGCGCTGGAAAACGAAGGTGTCGAATATGTATTCGGCGTGCCCGGCGAGGAGAACCTGGACCTGCTCGAATCGCTGCGCCAGTCCAACATCAAGCTGGTCCTGACGCGGCATGAGCAGGGGGCGGGTTTTATGGCTTCAACCTACGGGCGCTTTACCGGCTGTACCGGCGTGTGCCTGGCCACGCTTGGGCCGGGTGCAACCAACTTTGTCACCGCCGCCGCCTACGCGCAGCTGGGTGCCATGCCGATGCTGATGATTACCGGTCAGAAACCGGTGAAAAAATCCAAGCAGGGCCGTTTCCAGGTGCTGGAAACGGTGCCGATGTTTAAGCCGATCACCAAATTTGCCAAGCAGATCGTCAACGCCAACACGATTCCGTCGCTGGTGCGCGAGTCGTTTCGCCTGGCGGAGGAGGAGCGCCCCGGGGCGGTCAACCTGGAGCTGCCGGAAGACATCGCCCACGAGTACACCGATACGCAGTTTATGTATCCCGTGTCCCGCCCCCGCCAGCCGGCGCCGGACCAAAAGTGTGTCAGGGCCGCTATCCAGATGATTCACAACGCCCGGCGGCCGCTGATCCTGATCGGCGCCGGCGCCAATCGCAAGCGTATTCAGGACGCCCTGAACGATCTGGTCGACGCCACTGGGATTCCCTTTTTCAACACCCAGATGGGCAAAGGGGTGCTGGATGAATTCCACCCGCTGTATATCGGTACGGCGGCCCTGTCCGATGGCGATTACCTCCACTGCGCCATCGACCGGGCGGACCTGGTGATCAATATCGGTCACGATGTGATTGAAAAACCACCATTTTTTATGGAGCCGGGCGGCAAAGAGGTGATCCACATCAACTTCAGCTCGGCGGAAGTAGATGAGGTGTACTTTCCTCAGCTGGAAGTGGTCGGCGACATCGCCACCGCGCTTGAGAATATCTCCCGAGGCCTGAGCAAGAACCCTGAGTGGGACTTTGACTACTACATGAAGGTGCGGGAGCAGGTGCTCGGTGCCATTGCCGACGGGGCCGACGATGACAGCTTCCCGACCAAGCCTCAGCGCCTGGTGGCGGACGTGCGCCGGGCTATGCCGAAGGACGGCATCATTGCCCTGGACAACGGCATGTACAAGATCTGGTTTGCCCGCAACTATCGGGCCTACGAGCCCAACACGGTGCTCCTGGATAACGCCCTGGCCACCATGGGCGCGGGGCTGCCTTCCGCCATGATGGCGGCCATGCTGCACCCCGACCGCAAGGTGATGGCAATCTGCGGCGACGGGGGCTTCATGATGAACAGCCAGGAGATGGAAACCGCGGTGCGCTACCAGCTCAACCTGACGGTGCTGATTCTTCGCGACGACGCCTACGGCATGATCAAGTGGAAGCAGGAGGGCAGTGGTTTTGAGAACTTCGGCCTCGACTACGGCAATCCGGACTTTGTGAAATACGCCGAAGCCTACGGCGCCCACGGCCACCGCGTGGACGATACGCGGGAGCTGCTGCCAACGCTTGAGAAAACGCTGGCGACGCCCGGCGTGCACCTCGTGGACGCCCCGATCGACTACTCGGAAAACACCCGGGTGCTGATCAAAGAGCTGGCGGAGAAGGTCTGCCTGATCTAGCGATCGGGCCGACCGGGAAAGCGGCGCTGCGGTCCTGTTCCGCGCTGCCCTGTCCGGCAGATCAGCGGCGGAGCGGCCGGATTTTCCGGCCTGATCGTCGGACGTTAGAAAAATCTGGACAAAAGGTAACAGTTTGGCGCGGCGGGATTGCCGCTTCGCTGTATAAACCCCACCATTAAAGCAATAAAATAGCTATCAGATCCGAAAATTGGAATCGCCATGCAGGAACGGCCCCTGTCGCCTCACCTACAGGTATACAAACCCCAGCTGACCTCAACCCTGTCCATACTTCACCGTGGTACCGGCGTGTTCCTGTCGGCCGCGGCGCTGTTTGTGGTGTACTGGATTTACGCTCTGTCGCAGGGGCCGGTGGCCTTCGCCGGCGCCCAGGCCATCGTCGGCACCATTTTTGGCAAAATTGTTCTGCTCGGCGTGATCTTCAGCACGTTTTACCACCTGGCCAACGGCATCCGTCACTTGCTGTGGGACACCGGCTACGGGCTTGAGATCAAGTCGGCCTACCAGACTGGCTGGATTGTCGTTGCCTTTTCTCTGGCGGCCACGGCCGTCTGCGGAGCCATTGTGTTTGGAGTGCTGAAATGAATCTTGAGCACCCCCTGGCCCGGGTTATCGGGTTGGGATCGGCTAAGGCGGGCGTCGAGCACTGGTGGGTGCAGCGGCTGACGGCGGTAGCGCTTGTGCCGCTGACGCTCTGGGTCGTGGTGCTGCTGCTGAAAACCCAGCCTCTGGACTACGTCGCCACCTACAACCTGGTCGTCAATCCCATCAACGCGGCGCTTCTGGCCTGCTGGTCCGTGGCCATGCTGTGGCATGCCCAGCTTGGGCTCCAGGTGGTGATCGAAGACTACATCCACACGCCCTGGATGGAGATCACAGCCCACATCAGCGTGAAGTTTCTGGCGCTGCTCGGCTCCGCGGTCAGCGTGCTGTCTATCGTCCGTATTGCTGCCGGAGGTACCCTGTGAGCCAGGCCTATGAGCTGACCGAGCACCAGTACGACTGCCTGGTGGTGGGCGCCGGCGGCGCCGGCCTTCGCGCCACGATGGGCCTGGCGGCGACGGGCCTGAAAACCGCCTGCCTGACCAAGGTCTTCCCCACCCGCAGCCACACGGTAGCCGCCCAGGGCGGCATGAGCGCGGCCCTGTCCAATATGGGCGAGGACGACTGGCGCTGGCATATGTACGACACGATTAAGGGGTCCGACTGGCTCGGGGATCAGGACGCCATTGAGTACATGTGCCGCGAGGCGATTCCATCGGTGATTGAACTGGAGCACTACGGCGTGCCGTTTTCCCGCACCGAGGACGGCAAGATCTACCAGCGGCCCTTTGGCGGTATGACAACCCACTTCGGCGAAGGCACGGCGCAGCGCACCTGCGCCGCCGCCGACCGGACTGGGCACGCCATCCTGCACACGCTGTACCAGCAGTCGCTGAAGCACGACGCGCAGTTTTTTATCGAATTCTTTGCCCTGGACCTGATCATGGACGATGAGGGCGCCTGCCGCGGCGTGCTGGCGCTGGAGATGAACACCGGCAAGCTGCACCTGTTTCGCACCCACGCGGTGGTGCTGGCCACCGGCGGCTACGGTCGGGCCTGGTTTTCCGCCACCTCGGCTCACACCTGCACCGGTGACGGCAACGGCATGGTGCTGCGGGCCGGCCTGCCGCTGGAAGACATGGAGTTTGTGCAGTTTCACCCCACCGGCGTTTACGGCGCGGGTGTGCTGATTACCGAGGGGGTTCGCGGCGAGGGCGGCTACCTCACCAACTCCGAGGGAGAACGCTACATGGAGCGCTACGCGCCCAACGCCAAGGACCTGGCATCCCGGGACGTGGTTAGCCGCTCCAGCACCATCGAAATCCGCGAGGGGCGCGGCGTGGGCCCCAACAAGGACCACGTTCACCTCAACTTGTCTCACCTTGGCGCCGACGTGATCGAGGAGCGCCTGCCGGGCATTTCCGAAACGGCGGAGATTTTTGCCGGGGTTGACGTGACCAAAGAGCCGATACCGGTGCTGCCGACGGTGCACTACAACCTGGGCGGTATTCCCACCAACTATCACGGGGAAGTGCGCCGCCTCGCCGATCGAGAAAAGACCCGGCACCAACTGGCTGGGGTCACCGCCCTTCATGCTGCGCACTTCCCCGGGATAGTTGGTGGGAATACCGCCCAACGTGTAGTGCACCGTCGCCAGCACCGGTATCGGCGCTTTGGTCACGTCA
>JBCCVP010000081.1:0-20716 GCA_039195135.1 Pseudomonadota bacterium
GAGGTTGTTGATGTCCTCGGAAGTGCAGGCGAAGTGGATCAGCTCCTGAGCGGTGCTCAGCTCCGCCTCGTCAGCACAGCGCTCTTTCAGAAAGTACTCGACCGCCTTCACGTCGTGATTGGTCGTGGCCTCAATCTCCTTGACCCGAGCCCCGTCCTCCGGCCCAAAGCCGTCCGCCAGCTGCTCCAGAAAAGCGGTGGCCGAAGCACTCAGCGGCTGGGGCCTAAGCTGCGGCAGCGCGCACATGGCCTTCAGCCACGCCACCTCTACCTTCACCCGGTGGGCGATGAGGCCATATTCGCTGAAGGTGTCCCGGAGAGATTGCGTTTTGCCGGCATATCGGCCGTCGAGAGGGGAAACGGCTGTGAGGGGGTTGAGTTCTTGAGCCATGACGGATCGGTGGTTGAATCCAGCGCGAATGATAGCGAGGAAAAAAGGGGTCAGGTTGCTTTTTCACCGAAAAAGTAACCTGACCCCTTTTTTTGTTCTTTTGCCCTTAGCTGTCGTCGCGGAAGCGGCGGATGTAGATCGCCAGGGCCAGGCACACCACGCCGAACACGATGCCCCACCACATGTCGGGGGTGGCGAAGCGTTCGAACAGGGTGGACCAGGTGGCCGGGGCCTGCACCACGTCGTCGTCGGTGAAGCGCAGGGAGCCGACGCGCACCGTACCGTCCGAGAAGTCGGTGCTGATGGGTACCGCGCCGCCCAGCAGACGTTCGCCGATGATGCGCCAGTAGTCCCAGTCGATGCGCAGGCGGGTGGCCTGGATCCAGGAGTAGACGATGCCGATCAGCACCGGCGGAGCGACGGCCCAGAGAAAAGGTTTGGACCTGGCGAAGGACGACGCGAGCAGCGCCCAGCCCCACACCGGCAGCAGCCAGAACGCCTGCACAAAATAGGCAACCAGCAGGTAGGCCCACATGCGGATCGGGTCCGCCGGTCCCCAGAGGTACTGGTAGACCGGAATGTCACTGGCCAGGAACAGCACCGAGAAAACGATCATCATCGCGATGTGCATCAGCGCGATGGCGGTGACCCAGAAGACCGGCGCCATCAGAGAGCCCGCGACCAGCTTGGAAATGGTGGTCACCGCGTCGGACACGGGCAGCGATTTCCAGAACAGGATGCTGCGGTCCCGGCGGTCGTCATAGAGCGCGCCGAGGAAGTAGAAGAACAGCACAAACAGCAGCACCAGGTGGTAGATCGCCGAGCTGCCGAGCAGGTTGAGATCCCACAGCACGTCCAGCTTGTCCGGCTCAAT
This sequence comes from Pseudomonadota bacterium, assembly GCA_039195135.1. Classification (GTDB taxonomy): domain Bacteria; phylum Pseudomonadota; class Gammaproteobacteria; order Xanthomonadales; family SZUA-38; genus JANQOZ01. Next base: position 1,265 of record JBCCVP010000081.1, read on the forward strand.
CTCCTTGATCCGCGCCACCGCGTTGGTCAGCAGGAACTTCTCGCCGTCGATCTCGCTGATCACTGTGGCCAGCGCGGTGAGGATGGCTATGGTGACAAACACGATGAAGCCGCCAATGCCGAGCGGCAGGGTCCAGAAGGCCCCCCGGTGTTCCCAGAATTCCCGCTTCAGCAGCGTGGAGAAGCTTACCGGTGACAGGCCGCTCATGCGTCGTCTCCGTCTTTCATGGTGGCAACAAACAGGTCGGCTACGCTCGGGTTGTGCATCTCACCAAGCTCGGCCAGGGCCAGCGGGTCGGCATTGTCGTAGAGAAAGACAAACTTGCCGAAGATGGAACGCTCATGAATCGGGTTCAGGGCCCGGGCCTCGTCTGCCTCATCGGGTGACACCATGACCTCAACGAAGCGTTCCGCTACCTCGTCCATGGTGGCGTTGAGGGTGATCTGACCATCTTTGATGAACATCAGGTCGGTGAGGATGTGTTCCACCTCTTCCACCTGGTGGGTGGTGATCACGATGGTCCGCTCCTCATCGAAATAGTCGTTGAGGAGATTGGAGTAGAATTCTTTGCGGTAAATGATGTCCAGGCCGAGGGTCGGCTCGTCCAGCACCAGAAGCTTGGCGTCGATCGCCATCACCAGGGCGAGGTGCAACTGCGCCGTCATGCCCTTGGAAAGTTCCTTCACCCGGCTTTCCATCTTGATTTTCGTGCGGGACAGAAAATGCATGGCCCGCTCGCGGGAAAACGCGGGGTGGACCCCCTCAACAAAGTCCAGCGTCTGGTGTACACGAATCCAGCGCGGCAGCACCGCCACGTCGGCGATGAAGCATACGTCGTGCATCAGCTTGTGCCGCTGCTTCATCGGATCCAGGCCGAGCACCTTCAGCTCACCGCTGAATGTGGTCAGGCCAAGAATCGCTTTCAGTGCGGTGGTTTTGCCCGCGCCGTTGGGGCCGATCAGACCCACAATGCGTCCTGGCGCAATATCGAAGTCGACCCCGTCCAGGGCGACCGAATTCCGATATTTTTTACGCAGCCCGCGAGCCTCAACAATTGCCGACATCGTATCCCCTAGTCAGTGATGATCGTTATTCGGAGCGTCCATCAGTTCGCCGGGATCCAGCCCAAGCCGCTCCATTTTTTTCAGCACCGCCGGCCATTCTTTTTCCACAAACTTCCGCCGCTCGGCGACCAGCAGCGCCTGCCGGGCCCCTTTGCGGACAAACATGCCCAGCCCGCGGCGCCGCTCTACCAGCTCGTCGTCTACGAGGCTCTGGTAGGCTTTGGAAACGGTGATGGGATTGAGCTGGAAGTCAGCCGCTACGGTGCGCACCGAAGGCAGCGGATCGCCGTCGCCCAAAACCCCGTCCAGGATCATCGCCACCGCGTGGTCGCGCAGCTGAACGTAGATGGGCTGGCTGTCGTTCCAGCGCTGGGACATCAATCAGGCCGCTTTGGCTTACCGCCACCCAACCGACAGGTTCAGGAGCTGGCTGGGCTTGAGGCGAACCGCGGCGGTTTCGGGCACCACGTCGACACATTCGGCATCGGGTGCCGTGGCGACAGACGCGTCACTTTTGTCTGACAACGCGTAGGCGGTTGCCAGCATGAGCCCCATCGCCAGAGTCTGGCCGCCCAGTACCGCTGCGATCAGAGCGGCAGGTCGCTGTAGGACACGCTGTGACATGATGTGGATTCCCTTAGGCCGGTTTAGTGTTGTAGTGAACTATAACACCCCTATGGGGTCCATCACAGCGTGCCAGTGGTCATGGGTGGTTTCGCCGACCGGACAGCTCAGGCAAAATGGCGCACTTTTGTGCATCCCCAGGTTTGGGAGATGTGTCTTCTCCCCGACAGGAAACAAGTTATGAGTACACAACGAATCATGATGGCCGCGCTGATCGCCCTGGCCTGCGGCGTCGCCGGCGCCCAGAGTCTGGACAGCGAAGAAGCGCAGCTGAGCTACAAGATGGGCTACGACATCGGAGCCCGGATGAAAGAGATGGGCATTCAGGCGCTGGATTCGGCCGCGTTTGCTGCCGGCGCCCAGGACGCGCTGGCGCAGGGCGATTCGAAGCTGTCCGCGGAGCAGGCTCAGGCAGCGGAAGCTGCGCTGACCGAACTGCAGAAAGCCGAAATGGATCGGCGCCGCGCCGAACTGGCTCAGGCGGCGGAAAACAATCTCAAAGAGGGAGAGGCCTTCCTGGCTACCAACGCCAACAAAGAAGGCGTTGTTGTGACCGACTCGGGTCTGCAGTATGAAGTGGTGCGTCAGGGTGACGGTCCGCGACCGAAGGCCACCGATACCGTGCGGGTGAACTACGAGGGTACGCTGCTCGACGGCACCGTCTTCGACAGCTCCTACCAGCGCGGTGAGCCGGCGGTGTTTCCGCTGAACCGGGTGATTTCCGGCTGGACCGAAGGTCTGCAGCTGATGACCGTGGGCAGCGAGTACCGCTTCTATATCCCGTCGGATCTGGGCTATGGCGGTCGCAATCAGGGTCAGATCGGCCCGAATTCCACCCTGCTGTTCAAGGTCGAGCTGCTCGGCATCGAGGGCTGACGCCGCGCTTCGCGCGAAGCGACTTTTAAGAGATCAACAGCAGCCCTGCCTCCTGCAGGGCTGCTTTTATGTCCCCGCAGTCTGCTGCGGCGGTGGCCGGATCCACTTCAAACTCATCGCAAACGGCCTCAAGCGCCTGCGCCTCGCTCTGCGCGCTGATCAGCGCCTGCAGCCAGATCCTGCCCGTCTCGTTCAACTCAAAGTACTGGCCTTGAGCTGTGTCGAGGAGTACGAGCGTCGCCCCCGCTTCCTGCGTCATCACGTTGGCCCCCAGCGCGTAGCTCACGCGCGGACCTGAGGCGGTTCCAGGGGCGTTTCTAACGGCTGATGCCCGGAGTCGGGCAGTAGCAAACAACCGTCCAGCTCCACCCAGGCGTGGGCCTGAAAGGGCCGGGCCGGCTGTTCCGGATGCGCGCCGAGCCTGAGCTGCGCCGGCAGGCCAAGTTGCCGCAGGTGCCGGGCCAGGGCCACGGACCGGCTCAGGCAGGTGGACCAGGGCAGGCGGCTGGTGGCCAGAAAAGCTCGGCTGATCTCGCCACCGCCGGGCTGGCCGCTGGCGGGGCCGCCGGGCCGACGGAGCAGGCGGGCGGCGACCGGCGCAAAGCCGCGCAGGCGCAGCGCCAGCGCGGCCCGCGTGACCAGCACCGTGGCATGGCAGATCTGGATCAGGCGCCGCGCCACAGGTTTGTGAGCAGTTCACTCATCCGGTCAAGGTTGGCGGTTTGCCGCCGGTAGCGCAACTGGAAGATGGGCGGCCCCGCGGCGGCCAGCTGGCCGGCCCAGCGCAGGTGCCGGGCGAGCCACCCCGGGCCAAACAGGCGCCCGCTGACGGTATGTCGCACCAGGGCCAGGGTGGCCTCCGCTCCGCGCAGGGGCGCAAGCACCGGTGCTGCGGCGGTCTCGCCGGGGCCGTGGGGCTTAAGGCAGACCACTGCCAGCACCGGCGGCGTCGCGTCGTGCGAGCGGGTTTTCCAGCCGGCCCATTTGGGCTGCGGGAAGGGGCCTGGACAGCGTCCCTGCGGGTCCAACGCCACCGCATCGTCGGCCCAGGGGATGCCGGTCCCGGCGAAACCGGCCAGGTGCTGCGTCAGCGTCGACTTACCCGCACCGCTGTCGCCCAGCAGGAGCAGCAGACCGCGGGGGGTCAGGAGCGCCGCCCCGTGCAGCAGGAAAATGTCGCGCCAGGCGAGGGCGAGGGGCAGCAGGGGGCCGCAGAGCGCATCCGCGACCACCGCCGGCGGCGCCGCCGGTGGCAGCCGAAGACCACCGTCCCGGTGCAGCGCAAACCGACCCCAGCCTTGTATGTGGAGCCTGATGCTTCGGCGATCGCTGCGCAGCAGGATCTGCCGGCGGCGGCCGCCCAGCCAGCCGTCGAGCTGCATCCGCCAGGGGGTCAGCAGGGGCAGCGAGGGCGCGGGGAACGGTCGTCGAGGGGCAATGCGATAGCGCAGCAGCTGTATGAGCGGCGCGGGAGCCTCGATCTGGCAGCCGGCAATCTGGTAATACCAGACGCGGTCGGTACGTTCGGGGTCCAGCCGGATAGCTGGGCCGCCGGCGCGAGGGCGGCGGTTCAGGGTCGCAGGGTGCCGGGGTTGCCGCTTTCGCCAACGCCGGGCGTGGGTCCAAGCGTTACGTCCCGCACGTCACCGCGCGGGGTCAGCTTCGGTTTGTCGTAGGGCCGCCGTGGCGGCGTGCCGGGGGCGGGCTCTGGGCGTTTGCGGGTCTTGCGCATTCGTGGGTTTTACTGCCTTGCGGCAGCCTCTGTCAATGGAGGTGCCGGCTGACCGGAGGCTGCGAGCTGCGCTCGCAGTCCAAAACTCAGACAGCACCAGAGCACGTAAAGCTCACTGGATGACCACTTATCCCGCGCGCGCACCCCATCGAGCCAGGCAGGCTCAACAAACTCGCGCCACGCCGGGTATTGAGCAAGCAGCGCCGCCACCGTTTTCCGATGGTCCCGAAGAAGTGCCTGGCGAAACACCGGTTCCAGCGTGGTCTTGTCCCGCCGCTGAACCACCGCGGGCGGCAGGCGTGCGGCCATCGCGTCCCGCAGCACCGCTTTGGTTCGATCCCGCAGCGGGTCGTACAGGCAGTCGGCGGGCAGGCTGAGGAGCAGCTGCACGAGCTCCGGATCGCGATAGGGAAAACGCAGCGCCACGCCCGCATCCTGCGCCTGAAGCAGACCGAGGTGGGCCGCCCGGGCCGCGGCGGTACTCAGGCACCCCTCGACGCGGTCGACCTGACCCACGGGACCGTAAAGCGGGTGGTGGGGTTCGAGGCCAAGGCGACGCCGGGCGGCCGGCGTCAGCCAGGGGGGATGGCCGCGTCGCCAGCGGCGGCTCAGCCCGTTGGCCGGCAACATGCGCCGCAGCAGCGGATCCCGCCAGAACGCCGGCCGACGCCGACCGCGGCGCAGCGCGGCGCGCAGCGTGGAGCCGGGTGCGGCCCAAAACCGGTCGCGCAGGGCGTAGGGATAGCCAAGGTAAAGGTGGTCAGCAAAGTCACCGGTGGTGACGACCTGGTGACCCTGCTCCCGCACCGCCGTCCAGAGGGCCTGGCGAAGCGCCTGGTAGGCATCGAGTTCCGGTCCGACGCTGGCCCGCGGGGTGGCGTAAAACGCCACCGACAGGGGGCCGAGCTGATCGCAGTTTACGGTCGTGAGCGGCAGCCCCACCTGCCGGGCCACATCGGCTGCGAGCGCACTTTCGTCACACGGTGGCCAGGCCGGCAGAGCGTAGGTTGCGGCGGCGGCAAACTCACCGCAGGCGGCGAGGGCCGGCGAATCGAGGCCGCCGCTGAGAGCCAGCACTGAACCGTCGCTGCCGCTGCGCCGGAGCGCCCCGGTCAGCGTGGCGCTCACCGCTTCGACCGCGGCGGTGCCGCGCAGGCGTCGCGCCTCGGGCTGGTAGTGAAACGTAAAGTAGCGCTGCGGCCGGCCGGGACCGTGCGGCGTCACGTCAACGTAGTGGCCAGGGGGCAGTTCCCGGACGCCTTCGACTGGCGTGCGTCCCGGCGGCGGCGCCTCGCCGGCAAAAAAACTGGCGAGGTAGTCAGCATCAGCGTGGGGAGCGGCCGGCTGGAGACAACGCTCGTCGGTGCTCAACCAGCAGGTGGAGTCCTGCTCGGTCCAGAAGGTGCTGCGGGTGCCCAGGGCGTCGCGCAGCACCCGGCAGCGTCGACCGCGATGGTCCAGCAGAAACAGGCAGTATTCCCCCTCCAGCGGAACCTGGCGTGGGGTGCCATTCAGCGCCTGGCGGCAGGCATCGCGCTGCGCCCTTTGCGACCAGGGCGAGCGGCCCCAAAGCACCCCGGTTGCGCCTTCCGCCAGGTCCAGCCAGGGATCTATCGAGGCGTCATCACGCGACAGTGCCAGACCCACGGAGAGCCAGCCAAAAGACCGCACGGTGATGTGGGTCTGGCTGCTGGTGGGGATACGCAGCAGCCGCTTGCGCAGCGCGCTTTCCCGGGTCGCCGCGGCCTCGCCGCTGACCACGGCGCAGAGCGTCAGAATCACCGGCTGCTGCTGCGCCGTCGCAGCCCCCGATAGGCACGCCGCACGTAGTTCAGCGGCGGGCCACCAAGACCGCGCTGCTGCATGTACTCCCGATCGGGAAGCAGCAGCGTGGACAGATAGATCAGGCGCGCTCGCAGTCCCGGCAGTGTTTGCAGATCCTGCCACTCGACCAGGCCCGGCTGCAGCAACCGGCGACAGGGTTGCTCCGCTCCCGCGAGGAGCCGACTGCGGGCGGCTTCGGTAAACGGCGTGGCGAGCCGGCGGGCCAGCAGCGCCAGCGCCGCGTCCGCCAGCGGCGCCAGCTCAAGCTCCAGCGCCAGGCGGGCCAATTCGGCCCGCTCCGCGGTGCTGAGCTGGAGCCAAAGCAGGTGCAGGTCTAGCAGCCATTTCCAGCGCACGTCGTGGCCGTGGTGTCCGAATAGGTGCACAACCGCATGCAGAAACGCCTGCGTTTTGCCCGGCACGCGAAGCCCTTCTATCGTCGCTGCACTGCGCTGCATCGTCTCGTAGGTCAGGGTCCGGGCCAGCAGCGGGCGATTGCTCGATTGCCAGTGCAGATCCACGTGACAGGGCAGGTTTGCGTCGAGTCGGTAGGCGCGCTGACACATGGATAGCTCATTCTCCACGGCCGGTAGGGTCTGGAATCCCAGTGCCGTTAACGCTCTGTGGGCGGCGCCGCGTTCGGCCCGCGGAATCAGCAGGTCCAGGTCTCCCACCGGCCGGTCTCCCGGCTGCGGATAGAGCCAGCTCGTCAACGCTGCGCCTTTCAACACCAGCGCCAGGGGGATCGAGCCGGTGACCCTGCGCCAGGTCGGCTGCCAGCTCATCCACTGCGCGACGTAGGCGGCATTGATCCGCTGCGCCTGCTCCACGAGCTCGGGGGCGAGACCCGCAGCGGATCCAAACCGCGCCGCCAGCCCTAGCAGGCCTTCACGCTGGAGCCAGTCGCAGTCGCCCGCCGCTAATTCCTGCGCGACGATGACAGCAAGGGCCTGTCGCAGGTGGTGATCCACAGACGGCGGCGCGGCCGCGGCAGCGACGGCGGGTTTCACATCCGGTCCTCAGCTTCTACAATTCGCCCGATCCATATTAGACCGTAAACGCTTCGCCGGTGGTCCGCCGTCGCGGCCGTCCGCGCTGGCCATGGGGTCAGCAAATGCTCAACACACGGAGGAATAAGACGCGATGAAAGTCACCATTTTCGGTTCCGGTTACGTAGGACTTGTCACCGGCGCCTGCCTGGCGGAAGCGGGCAACACGGTGGTCTGCATGGATGTGGACCAGGCCAAGATCGACAATCTCAATAACGGCCGGGTGCCGATCTTTGAGCCGGGGCTGGAGCCGATGGTGGCCGCCAATATGGCCGCCGGCCGGCTGAAGTTCACCGCCGACGCGGAGGCTGCCGTTTCTCACGGTGAATTTCAGTTTATTGCCGTGGGAACCCCCCCGGATGAAGACGGCAGCGCCGACCTCCAATACGTGCTCGCGGTAGCCCGGAGCATCGGCGAGCATATGCAGGGGCCGAAGATTATTGTGGACAAATCCACGGTGCCGGTGGGCACGGCCGACCGGGTGGCCGCCGCGGTGGCTGAGGTGCTCACGAAGCGGGGTGAGGCGCTGGACTACTGGGTAGTCTCCAACCCGGAATTCCTGAAAGAGGGGGCAGCGATTGACGACTGCCAGAAACCGGACCGAATTGTGCTCGGCACGGACAACGACCACGCGCTGGAGCGGATGAAACAGCTGTATGCGCCATTCAACCGCAACCACGACAAGATTATCGCCATGGACGTGCGATCCGCGGAGCTCACCAAGTACGCGGCAAACGCGATGCTGGCGACAAAAATCTCTTTTATGAACGAGATGGCTAACCTGGCGGAGCGCGTTGGCGCCGATATCGAACAGGTGCGCCGGGGCATCGGCTCCGATCCCCGTATCGGATTTTCGTTTATCTACCCCGGCTGCGGCTACGGCGGTTCCTGCTTTCCCAAAGACGTGCAGGCGCTGGCCCGCACCGCGGCCCAAGTGGACTATGACACGCGCATCCTCAACGCAGTGGAATCGGTGAATGAAACGCAAAAACAGGTGCTGCTGAACAAAATGCAGCAGCACTTTGGGGATCTGACTGGTCGCACCGTGGCGCTCTGGGGTCTGGCCTTCAAGCCCAATACCGACGACATGCGCTCGGCCCCCAGCCGGACCCTGATGGAGGGCCTGTGGAACGCCGGGGCCCGGGTTCGGGCCTACGATCCGGAGGCGGCGGAAGAGGCGCTGCGCATCTACGGCGAGCGCTCGGACCTGAAGCTGTGTGACTCCGCGGAGGAGGCGCTGGAGGGTGCCGACGCGCTGGCCATCGTGACCGAGTGGCGCAGCTTCTGGAGCCCGGATTTTGATCACATTGCGGAGCGGCTGCGGGAATCGGTCATCTTCGACGGCCGCAACCTTTACGATCCGAAGGCCATGGCCCAGCGTGGCATTACCTACTACGCCATCGGCCGGGGGGAGTCGGCCGCCGCATGAGTCGCACCGGAGGGTATGGTCGGTGTCGAATTCTGGTCACCGGTGGCGCCGGTTTCCTGGGGTCGCACCTGTGTGACCGGCTCATTGAGTCCGGCGCCGACGTACTCTGTCTGGACAACTTTTTTACCGGCACCCGCGACAACATCCGGCACCTGCATGGGCACCCCAACTTCGAGCTGCTGCGCCACGACGTAACCTTCCCGCTGTATGTGGAGGTGGACCAGATCTACAACCTGGCGTGCCCCGCTTCGCCGGTTCACTACCAGCACGATCCGGTGCAGACCACCAAGACCAGCGTGCACGGCGCCATCAACATGCTGGGACTGGCCAAGCGCCTGGGCTGTCCGATCCTGCAGGCATCCACCAGCGAGGTTTACGGTGATCCGGAACGGCACCCGCAGGAGGAGAGTTACTGGGGCCGGGTCAACCCTATCGGCCCCCGGGCCTGCTACGACGAGGGAAAGCGGTGCGCCGAGACGCTGTTTTTTGACTACTACCGGCAGCACGCGCTGCAGATCAAAGTGGTGCGTATCTTCAACACCTACGGTCCGCGCATGCACCCCGCCGACGGCCGTGTGGTGTCTAACTTCATTGTGCAGGCGCTGCGCGGCGAACCCCTCACCATTTTCGGTGAGGGGACCCAGAGCCGATCCTTCTGCTTTGTGGATGATCTGGTTGCGGCAATGGTTACGATGATGAACTCCCCGCCGGTAGTCACCGGCCCGGTCAATCTGGGCAATCCGGAGGAAGTCACCATGCTTGAGCTGGCGGAGCTGGTGCGGGAACTGACCGGCAGCCGCAGCGAACTGGTGCGTCGCCCACTGCCAGCGGATGATCCGACCCAGCGGTGCCCCGATATTTCCCTGGCCAGGAAGCAGCTCGGCTGGGAGCCCTCGGTGCCGCTGCGGGAGGGGCTCGCCCGGACCATCAAGTACTTCGAGCAGGTGCTTGCGGAGGAATCAGATGGCTGACGACCGACCGCGCATCCTGGTCACCGGCGGAGCGGGCTACATCGGTTCCCACACCTGCAAGCAGCTTAAACGGGCACGCTATCGGCCGGTGGTGTTCGACAACCTGTCCACGGGGCATCGCTGGGCAGTGAAATGGGGGCCCCTGGTACGCGGTGATCTCAACAACCCCGACGCCATCGATCGCGCCATTTTGGAACATCAGCCCATTGCCGTGATGCACTTTGCCGCGCTGGCGTATGTCGGAGAATCGGTCCGGGACCCGCAGCGCTACTATCGCAATAACGTGACCGGCACGCTCAATCTGCTGGACTCCATGCGTCGTCACAAGGTCGACCGGATTGTGTTTTCCAGCAGCTGCGCCACCTACGGAGAACCGCGGATTCTGCCAATTCCCGAGGCCCATCCGCAGTTTCCCATCAGTCCCTATGGCCGCACCAAGCTGATCGTGGAGCAGGCGCTGCGGGACTACGGCTCCGCCTACGGCTTAAGGTCCGCGTCGCTGCGCTATTTCAACGCCGCCGGGGCGGACGCGCAGGCCGACATCGGCGAATTACGCGACCCGGAAACCCATCTGATCCCGCTGCTGCTGGAAGTCGCCGCCGGTGTGCGGGAGCACGTGACCGTCTTTGGCCAGGACTACGAGACGCCGGACGGCACCTGCGTGCGCGACTATGTTCACGTGTCCGATCTGGCCACGGCGCACGTCAAAGCGCTGGAAACGCTGGATGGCAGCGGCGGCGCCCAGACGTTCAATCTGGGCCTCGGGCGGGGCTTTTCTGTCCGCGAAGTGATCAGCGCGGTAGAGCGGGTTACCGGCAAACCCGTAAATACCCAGGACGGGCCGAACCGTCCGGGGGATGCGCCTAACCTGGTTGCTGATCCGGCGCGCGCTCAGAACCGCCTCGCCTGGGAGCCGGAATACGATGATCTCGACCCCATCGTGGAATCTGCCTGGCGGTTTCTCAAAGAACGCCAGAAGCACCCCAGCCGTTTCGCCGACTAAAAGCGAGCTCGCCACAGCCGCAGCGCCGCCCCTGGGCTCCTTTTCCCGACCGATTTAAGTGTTCAGCCCGCGCCGCCGATTCATTAAGGCGGGCGTTCACGCGTTGAACGATTCAAAAACCTACTTTAAGATCAGCGCCTAAGCTGATGATTTAACAAAATCAATTCGATTTTATGAACTGGTATCTGGCTCACTGCAAACCGCGCCAGGAGCAGCGCGCACTGGTCAACCTGAAGCGTCAGGGCTATCGGTGCTACCTGCCGCTGGCGGCGAATCCGCAACGCCGTCGGCGCGCGGCGCGGCGCAGCGAGCCTCTGTTCAGCCGCTATCTGTTTGTCGGCGCCGGCCAGGACCGATCGCTGGCGCCGGTGGATGCCACCTCCGGCGTGGCCCGCCTGGTGCGCTTTGGCGAGGATCTTGCCCGGGTGCCGGGCGAGGTCATCGACAGCCTGCAGGCGGCAACGGACCCCGCGACGGGTCTGATCAACCTGAACCCGGCAACGCTGGTGCCGGGGCAGGTGGTGGACGTTTTCCAGGGGCCGCTGGCTGGCCTGCGAGGCATATTTCAGGCCCCCAGCGGCGAACAGCGAGCCTGGTTGCTCGTTGAAATGTTGGGTCAGCGGCGCCGCCTGGCGGTGCCCCTGACCGCGCTCCGCGCCGCCCGCTAGGCGGGTCCCCGCGGCGCGCTTTTTTTTTGCGGTGCCCGGCACTGCAGGGCGGTAGCGTGCCAGATCGCCCGATTCACTCAGCTATGCACGTCGAACTTCGCTACCAACTTCTAAAGCGCCTCGAGGCTGCCCCCGACAGCAGCCAGCGGGATCTGTCCGGGTGGCTCGGGGTGAGTCTGGGCAAGCTCAACGCCTGTCTACGCTGCCTGATTGAGGAAGGCCAGGTGGTGGCCAATGACCTGAGCGACAACGGCGGCCTGTCCGGCCCGCGGTATCGCGTGACCCGCCGCGGCCGCGCCTCGCGGGCGGAGAGCGCCGTGCGCTGCCTGCAGGAAAAGCAGGCGCTGATCAGCACGCTCAAGAGTGAGATCGCCTCGCTGGAGGCGGAGCTTAAGCACGGCAATGAGGCCGGCGGCGGCGTTCGGGAGGGCTGAGCTCATGTGCGGCGTCAACGGCATCGTAGCCTACCACCCCAGCGCGCCGCCCATCGACCGGGATGAATTGTTGCGGGTGCGGGACGCGATGCGCCGCCGGGGGCCGGACGGCAAAGGCGCCTGGTACTCCCCGGACGGTCGGGTGGGGCTGGGGCACCGGCGCCTCAGCATGATTGACCTGAGCGACGCGGCGGCGCAGCCGATGGTGAGCGCCAACGGCCGCTATGTGCTCAGCTACAACGGCGAAATCTACAATTACAAAACGCTGCGCCGGCAGCTCCTGGAATCCGGTGCCGCCCTGCAAACCCACTCGGACACCGAAGTGGTGCTGGAGCTCCTGGCGCGCGACGGGGTAGCGGCGCTGGAGCAGCTGCGGGGCATGTTCGCGCTGGCTCTCTGGGACAGGCAGGAGCGCACCGTGCTGCTCGCGCGGGATCCGTTTGGCATCAAGCCGCTGTACTACGAGGACGATGGGTGGACCCTGCGCTTCGCCTCCCAGGTGCGGGCGCTACGTGAGGTGGTGCGGGGCACCGGAAGTCCGGATCCTGCAGGGCTGGCCGGGTTTCTACTACTGGGCAGCGTGCCGGAACCTCACACGCTGCACTCGGGCACCTGGTGTCTGCCGGCGGGGCACTATCTTCGCTGTGGGCCCGGCGGGGCTGAAGCTCCGGTGCGCTGGTCCCGGGAACCGGCACCGCCGGCTACCCGTTCGGATCTCAAGACAGCGCTGCACCGATCGGTGGTGGCCCACCTGACGGCGGACGTAGCGGTCGGCGTGTTTCTGTCCGCGGGCATCGACAGCACGGTGCTCGCAGCCCTGGTGAAGCCCCACGTAGAACAGCTGCGCACCATTACAGTCGGCTTTGAGGAATTTCGTGGCTCGCCCGCCGATGAAGTGCCGCTGGCGGCGCAGGTGGCGGCGGCACTGAACAGTGAACACCAGGAACACCATTACCAGCAGACCGATTTTGATCGGGATCTGCCGCGGGTGCTGGAGGCCATGGACCAGCCCAGCATCGATGGCTTCAACACCTGGATCGTGGCCCAGGCCTGCGCCCGGGCCGGTATGAAGGCGGCGCTTTCCGGCGCGGGCGCTGACGAGCTGTTTCAGGGCTACCCCTCGTTTCGCGATGTGCCCCGGTGGCGTCGCCGGGTGGCGCCGGTGGGATGGATCCCGGGCCTTGGCGGTGTGGTACGGCGCCTTGCCGGACCGCTGGTAGAGGCGCTCGGGTGGTCGCCGAAGGCGGCCGGGATGCTGGAGTATGGCGGTTCGCTGTCCGGCGCCTGGCTGCTGAAGCGCGGCCTGTTTATGCCCTGGGAGCTGCCCCGGCTGCTGGGCCCGGAGCTTGCCCGGGAGGGGCTGAAGCGCCTGGGGCTCGAGTCTCGACTTGCGTCGGCGACCCGCCTGGCGGAGACGCCGGCTGGTCAGGTGGCGGCGCTGGAACAGCAGTTCTACCTGCGCAATCAGCTGCTGCGGGACGCGGATTGGGCCGGCATGGACCACGGCGTGGAAATCAGGCTGCCGTACGTCGACAGGGTGCTGCAGCGGGAACTGGGGGCGGCTCGCTACACCAAGCAGGACCTGTTTGCTGTGGCCGCCGCGGATCTGCCCGGGGCACTTGGGCAGCGTCCCAAGTCCGGCTTCGGCACACCGCTTGGCCGCTGGCGCGGCCACCCGGGTCCCCAGTGGGCCCGGGGCTGGGCCGCGGACCTGCTCGCTGGCCTGGGGCCGGAGCGCGATCAGTTCCCGGTGCGCGGATGAGCGTGCGCTGCCTGGCACTGATGACCGAGGCGTTTGGCTGCCGCGGGGGCATCCAGGAATTCAATCGCCACTGGCTGCGGGCCCTGGCCGCGCAGTCCGGGGTTGAAGTGCAGGCCCTCGTGACGCGCGGCGAGGCGCACGCGGAGCCGGGGCTCAAGCAGCAAGTGGCTTCACCGGGTCGGCTGGGCTACGCGCTGGCGGCCCGCCGGGCGGTACGCCGTTTTGCGCCTCAGGTGCTGATCAGCGGCCATTTGAGCCTGCTGCCTCTGGTGGCCCAGCTCCGCGGCCGAAGCGCCCTTTGGCAACAGCTGCACGGCATCGAGGCGTGGAACCCGCCGGCGGCAAAATGGCGCCGCTACGGCATGCATGACCTGCAGCTGGTCTCCGCCGTAAGCCGCTACACCCGCCGCCGTTTTCTGGATTGGTCCGCGCTGCCGGAGCACCGGGTGCGGGTGCTGCCCAATACGCTGCGCGAGGACTGCTCGCCGGCGTCGGACCGGGATGCGGAACGATTGGATCTGCTCAGCGTCGGGCGCCTGAATTCGGCGGAACGCTATAAGGGTCACGACCGGGTGCTGGAAGCCCTCGCGGAGATTGCCCGGTCCTCTCCCCAGGTGTGCTATCGCATTGCCGGGGAGGGCAATGACGCGGACCGGCTGCGCCGACTGGCGGCGGAGCTTGGGGTTGCGAAGCACGTAGAGTTTCTCGGCGCGGTGCGCCGCCCGCAGCTTCTTGAGCTGTACCGAAGCGCGCGCCTATTTGTCATGCCGAGCACCGGCGAGGGCTTCGGCATCGTGTTTCTTGAGGCGCTTGCCTGCGGCTGCCCGGTTCTGGGGCTGGCGGAGGATGGCAGCGTCGATCCGCTGAGTGTGCACAGCGGGGCCCATGTCATCGATTCCAGCACGAATCTGGCGGCGAAGATCATCGAACTGCTGAAGACCGAGGCACCGTACCCGGATCCGAAGGAGGTGTGGCGGCGCTTCGGTCCGCAGCCGTTTCGAAGCCAGGTGGCCACGCTACTCGACCAGGTGCTCACGGCATGAGGCAGTTTCTGCGCGACCTGAAGCTGGTGCTGGGTGGCGACCGGGCGCGCGTACCGGGTGTGATCCTGCTCATGCTCGCCGCGGCCGGCCTGGACCTGCTCGGCGTGGGGCTGGTGCTGCCATTTATTGCCGCCGCGTTTGGCGAGGCGCAGGCCACGCCAACCCTGGTGCTCGGTGCTGGTCTGGTGGTCGCCTTTGCGCTGCGCGCGCTGGCGGGATTTGAGCTGCAGCGACGGCTGGTACGCTTCAGCGATCGCCATCGCGCCAGCCTCATGGCCACGCTGCTCGACCGGTACCTCGACCAACCCTGGTCGTTTCATCTCACCCGAAGCCAGGCGGAACTCACCAACACGCTTCTTTACGAGGTGGCGCTCTACACCGGCAACGTGCTCAACGCCTCGCTGCGGCTGGTGGCGGACGGCCTGGTGCTGCTGCTGCTCGGCGGCTTTCTGCTCTGGCTGCAGTCGGAATTGGCCATCACCCTGGCGCTCGCGCTGGGGTGCACGGTGCTGGTGGTCAACCTCCTCACCCGGAAGCCGATGCGGCGCAACGCGGAACGGGTTGTGCAGCGCTACGAACAGGTGGTGCAGACGCTGGGTAACAGTCTGGCGGCGCTGAAGCAGGCGCGGGTACTTGGTTCCCGGGAGCTTTTTGCCCAGCGGCTGGCGGTGGCAGCGCGGGATCAGGCGGAGGCCACCGCGTGGCAGAACGCCCTGCAGACCATTCCGCGCAGCGCGCTGGAGGTGACGCTGGTGATCCTCATGCTTGGAGCCGTCGTCTGGCTGGGGCAGCGGGCCGAGTCGCTGGCGGCGGCGGTGGCCACCCTCGGCGCGTTTGGCGTGGCGAGCCTGCGCCTGCTGCCGGCAACCACTTCGGTGGCCAATCAGATCAATCTGCTGCGGGCCAACCGCCTGGTGCTGGGACGCCTGGCGGCGGACCTTGGGTTACCCGCCGCTGCCGCTTCGACCGCGTCCGCCGGCGCGGCCGACGACCCGCCGGCGGTGAAGCTGCGGGACGTAAGCTACCGCTATCCCGGGGCCCAGGAGGACGCGCTGCGCGGCGTCTCCCTGGAGCTGCCCGCCGGCGAGTGTGTCGGCGTCATTGGCGCTTCCGGATCGGGCAAAAGCACCTTGGCGGATCTGCTCCTGGGTCTGCTTACCCCCACCGCCGGAGAGATGGTCATCGACGGAGACCGGCTTGCCGGCGACGCCCTGACGTGGACTCGCCGCTGCGCCTACATCCCCCAGGATCCGTGCCTGTTTAACGACTCGCTGCGGACCAACGTCACGCTGAGCGAAGCCACCGGACCGGAGCTCGATCAGCGGGTCAGCAAAGCGCTGACTCAGGCGGCGCTCGCGGACCTCCTTCACTCGCTGCCGGACGGGCTGGACGAGTCTCTCGGGGACCACGGCCAGCGCCTGTCCGGTGGCCAGCGGCAGCGCCTCGCCATCGCCCGGGCACTCTTTTTCGAACGCCATTTCCTGGTGTTCGACGAGGCGACCTCCGCGCTGGACGCGGCAACCGAACAGGACATTGTGGCAGCGATCCGGCTGCTGGACGGCCAGGCCACGGTGCTGGTCGTCACCCACCGGGAAGCGTTGCTGTCTCCCTGCCACCGGGTGTATCGCATGGCCGGCGGCACCCTGACGCCGGTGGATCATCCCCGCAGGCGGGCGCTGGCGTGAAGCTGGCGCTGATCACGCCGGAGTGGGGCGCGGTGGCCGGCGGCATCGCTACCTACTACCGGCACCTTGTGCCCGCGCTGCGGGACGCGGGCGTGGAGGTCACGGTGTTCTGCGGGAGCCCCTTTGTCACCGGCAGCGGGTCGCAGGAAGGCGCGCAGCTGCTTGCGGCGGATGCGCTGGAAGCGCACCGGCGACCGTTTCGCCAGTTTGCCCCCCTGGGGCAGCTTCAGCATCACCTGGCGGCGGCCTGGGCCCTGTTTGATCAGGTGCAGCAGCAGGACTTCGATCTGGTGGAGTGCACGGATTGGGGACTGACGGCGCTTCCCTGGCTGGAGCTTGCGCAGCCGGTGATCATGCGCTGCCACGCGAGCCTGGCGCAGGTGGCGCGGCGCGAACACCTGCCGGGAGAGGCGGTTTTCCAGTCGGTGACGGCGCTGCTGGAACAGTCGGCCCTGCGGCTGGCGGACGGGGTAGTGACCTACGCCGACGCCAACGCCGCGGAGTGGACGTCGGTGCTGGCCCGGGATGTGCCCGTGGTGCGGCCGGCGTTTCCGGTGGCGCCGGCGGCGACCGCCGCCCCCGACGGAGCGGCGGGTCTGGTAGCCGGGAAAATTCAGCGCTGGAAAGGCGTGGAGACTCTCTGCCGGGCGCTTGAGCACGACTACGCCGGACCGCCGATCCGCTGGTTTGGGCGCGATATGCCCTACGACGATGCCGGCACAACCCAGTCGACGGCCAGCGTGATGGAGCGCCGCTACCCGGAGGTCTGGAACAACCTGATTCGGCCGGCCGGCATGGTGCCGCCGGTACAGCTTGTCGAGGAGCGCGCCGGCGCGGCGTTTATGGTGGTGCCTTCATCCTGGGATGTTTTCAACTTCACCGTGGTGGAAGGGATGGCCCAGGGATTGCCGGTGGTGGTGTCGTCCGGCGCCGGCGCCAGTGAACTGATCGACCACGGGGTCAGCGGTTGGGTGTTTGAGGCGGGCAACGCCGAGGCCTGCCGGGCCTGCCTCGATGAGCTGCTGGGGCTGTCCGCGGCTGCGCGCCAGGCGGTTGGCGAGGCGGCCCGGGAGATGGTGGCGACCCGGCTGGAGCCGGCGCGCGCCGCGGCCGACCACCGGGCCGGCTACGAGGCGGCGCTGGCGTCCCCGCGACGAGTGCCGGCCCCCCTGTGGCGGGACCTTCGAGCTGATGAGACCGGCGGCCACGTCGAGTCGGACCTGATGAGCAACGTGGCGGGCCGGGATCTGGTGCGCGCGCTGCTGAAGCGCGGCCGGGAGCGGATCGGGCGCCGATGAGCATCGCCCTCTGCATCCCGGCCTACAACGCCGAGTCGCACCTGGCAGACCTCCTCGGCGACGCCCTGGCGCAGACCGAGCCGTTTGCCGAAATCTGGGTCCACGACGATGCGAGCCAGGACCGCACCGCCGAGCTTGCCGAGAGCCGCGGGGCCCGGGTGATGCGCAGTGCCAACAACGTGGGCTGCTCTCTGGGGAAAGACCGGCTACTGCGGCGCATCCGCAGCCCCTACGTACATTTCCACGATGCGGACGACCGGCTGTCGCCCGGCTTTGTGGCCCACGCCCGGCGCTGGATCCGCGGCGACGCGGACGTGGTGTTGTTTGGTTTCAACTACGTTGACAGCGAGACGGGTGCTTTGCTGGCCACGCGTACCTTTGACGACGACGCGCTGACCGCTGATCCGGTGGGCTACTGCATCAGCGAGAGGATCAACGCCATCTGCGGGCTGTACGCCACCGAAGCGGTGCTGGCCAACGGCGGCTACCAGATGCCACCGGAACAGCTGTTTAACGAAGACCAGGCGTTTCATTGCCGCCTGGCGCGGGCCGGGCTGCGCTTCCGGGCGGATCCCACGGTGCTGATCACCAACACCCGCCGCGCCGGTTCCATGTCGGACACCGCCGCCCGGGCCTGCATCGACGCCCAGTACGAGGTGATGGCGGAAGCGGCGCGCCTCAGCCCGGGCTACGAAGACGAGGTTGGGCAGCGCCTCTGGCGCATCGCCGCGGTGGCCGCCTCCCTCAACAGCTGGCCCACTGCCGACAAAGCTGCTGCCCTTGCGGCGAGTATTTCCCGCCGGGGCCCGGGGCAGGGCCACGGCGCCTTCCGATGGCTGGCGCGGCATACGCCGCGCCTCGCCGTGCGGCTGCGGGAGCGGGCCATCCGCTGGCTCGGCAAGCGAGAGGAGCGATGAGCTTGCCACGGGTTTCGGTGGTGGTGCCTTGCTACAACGCCGGGCCGGCGCTGGCACCCTGTCTGGCCTCGATCCTGGGCCAGAGCGTCGCGGAACTGGAGCTGATCCTTGTCGACGATGGGTCCACCGACGGAGCGGTCAAAGCCGCGCTGGAGCAGCACCCGGACGAGCGGATTAAGCTGCTGCAGCAATCGAACAGCGGCGCCGCGGCCGCGCGCAACCGCGGCCTGGCTGCTGCCCGGGGCGCCTGGATCAACTACGTTGACGCGGATGACCTGCTGGCGCCGGACAAGCTGGCGCAGCAGCTCACCTACCTTGCGCAGTACCCGGAGTATGCAATCATCGGCGGCGCCTGGATGCGCTTCACCAGCGATCCTCCGCCCGCGTTCACCAATCCCGGCGATGCGCTGTGGGAACCACTGGACGCGGTGACCTGGCAGGTGCGGGCACTGACGCAGAACCTGATGATACAGCCGGCGGCCTGGCTGCTGTCTCGCGACCTGGCCACCCGCGCGGGCGGCTGGCGTGAGGATCTGTCGCTCAACGACGACGGCGAGTACTTCGCGCGGGTCATGCTGGCCGCGGGCCGGGTAGGATTTTGCGTCGGTGCCCGCAGCTTCTACCGGTCGGGGACGGACCGCAGCTTGAGCGCCGGTCGCGGTCGCCGTCATTTTGAATCCGCCGAGGCCGCGCTGACCGCCATCGAGATGGCGCTGCGGGAAGCGGAAGACTCAACCCGGGTGCAAGCTGCGCTTGCCACAGCCTTCTCCCGCCTCGCCGTCGAATCCTATCCCTATCACTCGGTTGTCAGCGGCCGCTGCCAGGGGCGGGCCCGCGAGCTCGGCCGATTTGAACCCGACCTGGGCGGCGGACGCTGGGTGGGGCGGCTGGTGCGGCCGCTTGGCTGGCGCACCGCCCGGCGGCTGCAGGCGCTGGTCTACGACCTCGGTTATCGGCGCCTTCGGATGGGTCGCCGGCGCGGGGAGCACCGTGTCTAAGCCCCTCACCCGAACGGTTTGTCTGGTGAGCCCGGGCCACCTGTCGTCGAATCCGCGCCTCGTGAAGGAGGCGCA